>CBCXVS010000218.1:0-13246 GCA_965178525.1 uncultured bacterium
GTCGAAATGCCGCACCGTGACGCGCTGGAAAGCCGGGATGTCCGCCGGCGTCAGAGGCGGGCCGGGCACGAAGACGGTCTGCAGGGTGGGTACAGTCGCTTCCACGTCGGCCAGCCACGGCAGAAACTCGCGCTCCATCACGCCGATACGGGCGCCGGCATTGGCCAGCACATGGGTCAAGAAGCGCCCCTTGTAGGCGGTATTGATACCGACGTGCACCGCGCCGAGGCGATTTAACCCAAACCAGGTCCAGAGGTGCTCGAGGCGATTGTGCAGCATCACCGCCACATTTTCGCCAAAGGCCACGCCCTCCCGGGCGAAGGCGTGGCCGACGCGATTGGCGATCTCGTGCGCCTGCGCGTACGTATACGGTTCGCCGTCTTCATACTGTATGAACGGCTTGTCGCCCCGCTCGCGGGCCTGTTGGGCCAGGACGTTGCCCACGACCCAATCGGATTTGTCGGCGGCCATCATCGGATTCTCCTCTTCTTGCCCAGGGGGCGCTCCATGTGCCGTGGTCGTGGCCTGGCCGTTATTCGCACTTGCTGGTCGAGGCGGCGGATCAGCGTGACATCACTCTGGGTCGCCTCACAGCAGTTGATGGCCTACGGAACAACTTCCAAGGCGGCACCATCTGCCAAGCGGTAAATGTAGAAATCGCGATCTAGGGCAAACAGACGCCTCACACCCAACTGCTCGGCCGCGGCGATGATCGACGCATCGGCTAAATCCATCGGTCTGTCGCGATACGCCTCCATCAACTCCGCCATGCGACCCACTTCAGCGTCGGTGAGATCATGGTCGGTGAGATCATGGAGGAGCAACCGCTTGGTGGTGCGCAACCGCCAGAGGGCAGCTTGTGCTAGGAAGCCACCAGCCCGGAACACGAGGTACATGGCCTCGGTAAAACCGGGCCATGTCGTAATGAGCGGGCCAGACGGCAAACGTCTTGTCGCCATGACGCAAAGCCCATGATTCGGACCGTTCCGATTCACAAGAGCGACCAGTGGCCCCGTATCCGTCAGTGTCACGGACACCCTCGCGGCTGCTTCTCGGCCAAACCCTCGGCAAAGCGCTGCCCACAATCGTCTGAGAATGCTTCCATCGAACCCGCTACCGTACCGATGTGGCCAGCGAGGAAATCAAAGAGGGTGGCGTCTTCCCCGGTCGACTCTGCTGCGGCTGGAGACGGTACGAACAGCTGGCGCAAGCTGTCAAGCACAAGCAACTCGGGTGTTGTTCCCCGCCGTTGGGCTTCTTCGGTGAGCGGCCCTTCTAGGTCGGGAGGAAGTGAGATGGTTATCATAGGAACTCCTGACTAAGGTATCGATTGCTAACGTTTTCACCTAAATATACATTTAATGCTGGCGCTCGGCCGCGACCTAAAACAATACTAGACAGTTTAATGGTTTCTCTTGTGCAATAACATCAGATTCTTTAGAATAATAAGCCACAATGTAATCATATCGAGATACAAGCAAAACACTGAGATACCTATCAAAAACCACTTGATGTCAAATGTCTTCTATTGCACCAGCCAAAATTAGCATGAAGTTGCAATCTAGGAACCGATTGTAGGTCAGCCCCGTCTCGGAGTCAAGAGATCAATCCGGAGGTCCTTTTCCTCTTTGCCAACACGTGCTACAGTGTGTGTGCCCTCCGATGGGATGTGTGATGCAACCTTCGCAACCGATTCCGCCGGTCTCACAGTTCGAGAAGAGGAGATCGTTCGCCTATGACCGCCAACACTGCACCCTATGGTTCGTGGACGTCACCCATCACGGCGGCGCGTTTAACCCAAACCGGCATCGGACTCGAACAGGTCGCGGTCACCGATGACGCGATCTACTGGATGGAAGCACGCCCACTTGAAGCGGGCCGCAACGTCGTCGTCCGCCGCACGGGCACGGGCTCGATCACGGATGTGACGCCGGCGGGCTTCAACGCTCGCACACGGGTGCACGAGTATGGCGGCGGCGCTTACTGGGTGCATCAGGGCGTGGTGTACTTCACCAACTTCGCCGACCAACGCCTCTATCGGCACGCGCCGGGAGACGCGCCAGAGGCGATCACGCCCGAGCCACCAGCGTCCGCAGCCCTGCGATACGCGGATGGACGCGTCACACCCGATGGGCGTTGGATCATATGCGTGCGCGAACGGCACGAGACGGGCCACGAAGCGATGAATGAACTCATCGCGCTTCCCGCTGACGGTTCGGGAGCGGCGCGCGTGGTGGCATCGGGGCACGATTTCTATGCGTCGCCGCGCCTCAGTCCCGACGGACAGCGCCTCGCCTGGCTCGTCTGGGATCATCCACGCATGCCATGGGACGGCACGGAGCTTTGGGTCGCCACACTGGGCGCAGATGGCGGGTTGAGCGGCGAGCGCCAGGTTGCCGGCGGGGCCGAGGAATCGATCTTTCAACCCGAGTGGTCTCCCGATGGCGTGCTGCACTTCGTCTCGGACCGCACCGGCTGGTGGAACCTCTACGCGCGACACGGCACGGACATCACCGCACTGGCGCCGATGGAGGCCGAGTTCGGAAGCCCGCAGTGGGTCTTCGGGTTGTCGACCTGCACCTTTCTCTCGGACGGCCGCATCGCCTGTGTCTATACGCACAACGGCGAGCATCACCTTGGCATCATCCACCCTGGGTCGGGACGCGCCGCGCCGCTCGCCCTGCCCTACTCGGCTTTCGGCCGCGGCGGTGCCCTCCGTAGCGATGGGCAGGATCGGCTCGTCAGCGTCGTGGCTTCGCCATTACAGTCGCCAGCCGTGGCGTGTGTGCATGCGGCTACCGGCGAGGTCGAGGTGGTGAAGACGTCGGTCACGGAGCGCGTCGAGACCAGCTATCTGTCAGCGCCGGAGCCGATCGCCTTTCCGACGGAGAACGGCCTCACGGCCTACGCGCTTTTCTATCCGCCGCACAATGCCGACTTTGCCGCGCCGCCGGACACAAAGCCGCCCCTCGTCGTCATGAGTCATGGCGGACCGACGTCGGCGACTTCGTCGCAGTTGGCGCTGGGCATCCAGTATTGGACGAGTCGCGGCTTCGCCGTCGTCGACGTGAACTACGGTGGCAGCACCGGGTACGGGCGCGCTTATCGTGAGCGCTTGAAGGGGAATTGGGGCATCGTCGATACGGCGGACTGCATCAACGCGGCACGCTACCTCCAACGCGAGGGTAGAGTAGACGGCGCGCGCATGGCCATTCGGGGCGGCAGCGCGGGCGGCTATACGACGCTCAGCGCACTCGTCTTCCACAATGTCTTTGCGGCTGGGGCCAGCCTTTATGGCGTGGCCGATCTCGAGGCGCTGGCGCAGGACACCCACAAGTTTGAGTCGCGTTACCTGGACTCGCTGGTCGGACCGTATCCGGAGGCACAGGACATTTACCGGCAACGCTCGCCCATCCACTATGCAGACCGAATATCGTGCCCCGTGATCATCCTGCAGGGACTCGAGGATCGCGTCGTGCCGCCATCCCAGGCCGAAGTCATGGTCGAGGCGCTGCAGACGAAGCAACTGCCATTCGCCTACCTCACCTTCGAGGGTGAGCAACACGGCTTTCGCAAGGCCGAGAACATCGAGCGGGCGCTGGAGGCGGAGTACTATTTTTACGCCAAGATATTCGGCTTCGAGCCGGCCGACGAGATCGAACCGGTGGCGATCGAAAATCTCTAAGGCCGCTTGTTGACGGGGTGAGCCTAGGCGCTTGCCCCTGGCAAAGACAGAGTTGACTTGGGCACCCCCTGGCAGTACCCTATCCCCGTTTTGGCCACGTTGTTTGGAGCTGACTGGATGCAAACATATAGCATAGCCACGGCTCACCGTTCTATCGCGTTGTGATAAGGAGCAGGGCAAGATGCAAAGCGTTGTCAGATGGTATGGTTCATGGTATCGGGTCGCCACCTGCAGCGTCCTCTTGGGCGCGGTGATGGTTGTCGCCTTGCTATCCGGTTTTCTCCCTGTACGTAGGGCCAATGCGGAGGATTCACCCCACCTCCGCGTTGGGGTTCTGGCGCGTGGCAGCGCCAATTGGGAGCTGACGGTCCTGAAAAATCTTGGGTTGGATAGCCAGCACAAATTTGTGCTGGATGTGGTCCCCTTTGCCGGAAAATCGGCAACGGAAGTGGCGCTGCAAGGGGGTGCGGTGGATGTGATCGTGGATGACTGGTTTTGGGTCGCCCGGCAGCGGGCCAAGGGGATTGGCCTGCAAGCGTTCCCCTTCAGTAAAACCGTCGGCGGCGTGGTCGTCAAAAAGGATGCGCCCATTCAGGATCTCAAGGACCTGGCCGGCAAAAAAATCGGTCTGGCGGGAGGCCCGGTCGATAAAAGTTGGTTGCTGCTCCGCGCCGTCTATCAGAAACGCCATGGCACGGATATACAGGACAAGACCGAGGCGATTGGCGTGTCGCCGCCGCTGGCCACCGTGCAACTCGAACACGGCGAATTGGATGCGATTGTGCAGTTTTGGCATTACATCGCGCGTCTCGCCTCCAAAGGGGAAACCCGGCGCTTGGTCATGGTGGATGCGTTCATGAAGGAACTCGGACTCTCGGAGACGGTTCCCCTGCCGGTGTATGTGTTTAAGGAAGAGATGGTGCAAAGCCAGCCCGACCTGGTGCAGAACTTTATCAAAGCTGTGTATGCCGCCAAACAGCATCTCAAAACCAATGATGCCATCTGGAAAGAGATGCAGAGCACCGTCAAAGCCCCGGATGATCATACGCTGCACATGATACGGGACGCCTGGCGTCAGGGCGTGCCGACGCGTTGGGATGAGGAAACGTTCACCAATTTACAACGCCTGTTTGACATCATGCTCAAGATCGGCGGCAAGGATTTGGTTGGGACCGACAAAATTCCCGAGGGCACCTTTCTGAAAGACATAAGCTTTTAAATGCGGCATGCGGCATGCGGCATGCGGCATGGAAGACCTCATTCGCATGCCGCATGCCGCATGCCGCATGCCGCATTCGTCAGGGGACATGGCATGGAACAGCCGAATGTATTGGTGGACACGTCAGCAGGTGAGGTGGTTTACACGCCGCCGCCACGGCAACGGGGTCACGATGCCTTCCGGAACCGTGTCGTATCCATTGCCGTTCTCCTTGGCATGTGGTTTTTCCTCTCCTACATCCTGTCGCCACTGGTTCTGCCCGGGCCAGTGTTGACCGTTCGCACGCTGTGGGACGATGTGCAACAGGGGGAGATCTTTTTTCACCTTGGGACCACCTTGTTCCGCATCTTCTGGAGCTTTCTCTTCGCCATGGTGGCCGGCGTCGCTCTGGGTCTGGCCATGGGGCTCTCCAGGCGGATTGAAACGTTGCTCGATACCTGGCTGGTGTTGGCCTTGAACACCCCGGCGCTCATCTACATCTTTGTCGCCTACCTGGCGCTCGGGTTGAACGAATGGGCCGCGATTTTGGCAGTGGCTGCCAATAAGATCCCGGTCATCGTCGTGGCGGTGCAAGAAGGTGTCAAAGCGATTGATGCCAAGCTGGTCGACATGGCCAAGGTGTACCGCACGTCACCGCCGCGTCTCTTATTTAAAGTCATTTTGCCGCAAGTGTTTCCCTATATTATGGCCGCCGCCCGGTCGAGTCTGTCCCTGGTGTGGAAAATTGTTCTGGTGGTGGAATTCTTAGGGCGTAGTAACGGCATGGGCTTTCAAATGCATCTCTTTTTCCAGCTCTCCGATATGGCCCATGTGCTTTCCTACACTCTGATGTTTGTTTGTGTCATGCTCGTGATTGAATTTTTAATCGTGAAAAAAGTCGAGCAGGCGCTGTTTCGCTGGCGATCGTAGCGATGGCAAGTATCGAGGTCGACAAGATACGCAAAGATTTCCACGCCGGCTCTCAACGGCCCGGGTTGTGTGCGCTCAACGACGTCACCTTTCAGGTGGAAGATGGCGAGTTCGTCTGTCTTCTGGGACCCTCCGGCTGTGGCAAAACCACGCTGCTCAACATCTTGAGCGGTCTCGATACGCACTATACGGGACGGGTGCAGTTCAATGGCCAACCCGTATCCCCGGCGCGCCTCGCGGCGGCCAAGATCGGCTATATCTTCCAGGAGCCGCGGCTTTTGCCTTGGCTTACGGTGCGCCAGAACCTGCAGTTCGTCCTGGAGTCCGAGAGACTGGCACGACAAGTGTGGGAAGAGCGGCTACGGAATTATCTTGATCGTATAGGAAAGTGCATTTTCCCGATCCCAGAAGTCCCCATTTCTCAAGGATGAACGAGCCAAGTGAGGGTTCCCGGGTGAGGACTGATGAGGGGTGGACGAAGCGGCTCCATCGTGGTAAAACCGCTTCACCATAACAATCTGATCCTCCTCACTCGGTGCGACCCCATGATGGCGCCATCCGTCGGACACTGGAGTGTCTTCAAACAGATCTGTGCCGATCACTGGGATGAGTTTAAATACGCCAATCCCCGCTACCCAACATCCTACTATGACAGCCTCGTGGCCAAGATGCTCGTCTGTGGTAACCCCGAAAAGATCGGCTATATGGAATACCGCTGCCTCCAATGTGGTCAAGGTAAGCCTTTGGTCTCCATGAGTTGTAAATCGTCTCTGTGCTTGCGATGCGCCAAAGTCTACGTCGACAACTGGGTCAGCCAGGTGAGCCAGGTTCTCCACGAGGGGGTAATCTATCGACATATCATCCTGACCGTCCCGGCCATGTTCCGTACGCCTTTCTACCAAAACGCTGAGGTCTTGTTGAGTGAGTTGATGCGGTGCGGGGCGCAGTGCCTGGATGATTTCTATAGCGAGGTCAGGGGGAAGACGCTCAGAGGTGGCTATATTGAGGTGATCTACACGCATGGGCGCAATGGTCAATATCATCCCCATCTGCCTGTGATCGCCACGAGTGGGGGCTACGATGATCAGGCCGGGAGCTGGGAACATCTGAATTTTTTGCCTTACGATCTGCTGCGTCACAAATGGCAGTAGCATCTGATGAACATGTTGAGACGTACCTTGGCAAACGATGCGATCAAGGACCTGGTGGATTGGTGTTTCAAGAAGTATCCCGACGGCTTGGTGAGCCGCGTGCAGAAGGGAGAAGTGCCGTCTCAGTATCAGAGTTTGGCGAGCTATGTGGCCAAGTATGTGGTGAGTCCGCCGATCTCGGTAAGACGGATTGACCGCTATGATGGTGAGCGGGTGACGTACCACTACCGGTCTCACAGACCGGACCGGACCGAACATGAAACCATTGATGTCATGACGTTTATTGGCCGGATGATCCCGCACACGATGCCCAAAGGGTTCAAGCGCATTCGGTATTACGGGGTGCAGGCCACCAAGACGTTTGCCAAGGTGAAGGAGGTGATTCAAGCGGCCCTGAGCAAGGTGAAGGAGGTGCTCAGGGGTGCGGTGAAGATCATCCCTCGGATGACTTACAAGCAACGTTATGAGAAGAGTACGGGTCGCAACCCCTTGATCTGTGAGCATTGTCGGAGTGAGATGGGGCTGTGGCGCATCTGGAATCCGACCTACGGGGTAATCTATGACGAGGGCGAGGAAATCAAACGAGGCAGATATGAGTCAACCGCACAACGAGCCGGACCTTGATAACGGGCCTGGTATTGAAAAGCCCACCCGAAGGGCGCTATGTCCAACTCGTCGGGCTATGGGCTTATCGCGATTACTATCCGGCACAATTGTCTGGCGGCATGGCCCAGCGCGCCGCGCTCGGCCCGGGCGTTTGCCGTGGAGCCGGACATTCTCCTCATGGACGAGCCGTTTAGCGCCCTGGATGAATTAACGGCGCGGAAGATGCGCCGAGAGCTTCTCAATATCTGGAACCGGTTCCGTAAAACCGTGGTATTTGTCACGCATAATGCCTACGAAGCCGTGTATGTCGCCGACCGCATCTTCCTCATGACGCAGAGCCCGGGCTCGATCTATGATGAGGTCACCATTCCTCTGCCAAGGCCGCGCCGCTACAGCGACCCGCAAGTCTTCCAGCTACACGCCAGCATCGTGAACGACTTTCTGTTGCAGAATGAAGAGGAGGACGTGAGCGAACTCTTGTGAATGCGGAATGCGGAATGCGGCGTGCGGAATGAAAAATAAAAGAAGGAAAGTAAAAAAAGATGAAGAGAACAGGGTGCGTACTGGCGGTGGTTTGCAGTCTGCTCCTCATGTCGAGCGCTGGCGCGTTCGGCGCGGGCAAAAATCATGTGTATGTGTCTAATGAAAAGGACAATACCATCAGTGTACTCGATGTGAAGACGGACGAAGTGATTGCGACGATTATAGCTGGGGAGCGGCCGCGAGATCTGAAGCTGAGCGTGGATAAGCGCTATCTCTACGTGGCGCTGGGTGAAGAGAACCGCCTGGGCGTGATCGATACGGCGACGCTCAAAGTGGTGGGCTCTCTACCGTCGGGGGATGATCCGGAGATGTTTATCGTGCATCCGAATGGCAAGCACATCTACATCTCCAATGAGGACGACAACCTGGCGTCGGTCATTGACGTCGAGAAGAAAAAAATTATCAAAGAGATTCCGGTTGGGATTGAGCCCGAAGGGGTTGGCGTGAGTCCGGATGGCCGCTGGGTCTGTGTGACGTCGGAATCGCATAGTATTGTCCATATCATCGAGACGAAATCGCAGGAAGAAGTGGCGACCGTGCCGGTGGACACCCGTCCGCGTGAGTGTGTCTTCACGCAGGACCAGAAACAACTCTGGGCGTCGTCTGAACGCGGTGCGTCGGTGTTTGTCATCGATACGAGCACGTGGAAGATTGTGCAGAAAATTACCTTCAGCATACGTGGCGTGCGCAAGGACAACTTGACCCCAAAGGAAATCGAATTGACGCGCGACGGGAAGCTGGCGTTTGTGGCGCTGGGACGGGCCAATCACGTGGCGGTGATTGATGCGCCGACTTACAAAGTGCGCGACTATTTGTTAGTCGGCGGCCGGCCCTGGGGCATGGCGTTCACCTCGGATGAACGTAAACTCTATGTGGCCAATGGCGCCAGCAACGATATTTCCATTATTGATGTCAAAAAACTCAAGGTCACCAGGTCTGTACCAATGGGTCGCTTCCCCTGGACCGTGGTGGTCAATGACTGAGACACCGCAGGGGAAGTAGGAGGGGAAGTCATGACTGCTGCAGCGAACGGGAAGCGCATGTTAGCCGTCGAGAATCTCCGCAAAAGTTACGGGCAGCGCGTTGCCCTCGACGATGTCTCCATGTCGATCGATCCCGGCGAGTTTGTGGTGCTGTTGGGACCGAATGGCGCCGGGAAAACGACGCTCTTTAATCTGACCACCACCCTGTTCAATCCGGATTCGGGGCGGATCGTGGTCAATGGCTATGACACGGCAACGCATCCCGTGGCGGCCTTAGCCGCCGTCGGCGTGGTCTTTCAACAGCCGACGCTGGATCTGGACTTAACCGTGATGCAGAATCTGAGATTCTATGCCGGTCTGCAAGGGCTCTCCAGCCGCCAGGCGCAGAGGCGCATCCAGGAGGAAACCGAACGTCTGAGCATCGCCGACCGTCTCCAGGATCACGTCCGCCAACTCAACGGCGGACACCGCCGGCGGGTCGAGCTGGTCCGCGCCCTGCTGCATCATCCGCAATTTCTCATCCTGGATGAACCGACCGCGGGCCTCGATATCGCCTCACGGCGCCTGCTGCACGATCACGCCTTGCAGCTCTGCCGTGAAAATGGCATGACGGTGTTGTGGGGCGACCCATTTGTTGGAGGAGGTCGACGGTGTCGACCGGGTGCTGGTCTTGCACAAAGGCAGTATCGTCTGTGCCGGGGCCGCCGAGGAGATGATGGCGCAAACGGGAACGGCCGATTTGAGTGAAGCCTTTACGAAGTTGACCGCAGCCTAAGGATTGTGGATGGCGGATTGATGGGAGGAAGAACAGCACGACAATCGGCCTACTTTTTCCCCTCAGTCCTCAGTCCTCAGCACTCAGTCCTTTATTCGGGAGGTCATGGTATGAGTGGTACGCATGCGCTACGGGCGATGAAGGGTGTTTTGACGCGGGAATGGGTGCGGTTTCTGCAGCAGCGAGCCCGCCTGATTTCCGCTGTGGTGCGGCCCTTGGTGTGGTTACTGGTGTTTGCGACGGGCTTTCGCAGCCTCCTCGGCGTCTCCATCATTCCGCCCTACGAGACCTACATCCACTATCCCGTCTACATCATTCCCGGGCTCGTTGGGATCATCTTGCTCTTCAATGGCATGCAATCGTCGCTCTCGATGGTGTATGACCGCGAGATGGGCGCCATGCGGGTGTTGCTCACCGCCCCCCTGCCCCGCTGGTACTTGCTCGTTGGGAAACTGGCGGCTGGCACGGCCGTGTCGATTCTGCAGGCGTATGTTTTTCTGTTCATCTGTTATCTCTTTGGCTATGGCCTTCCGGCCCTGGGATGGCTTACCGTGCTGCCCGCGATGATCCTCGTGGGCCTGATGCTGAGCGCCTTAGGGATGTTTCTCTCCGTCCACGTCAGCCAGATGGAAAATTTCGCTGGCGTGATGAATTTTCTCATCTTCCCGATGTTTTTCATCTCCTCGGCTTTGTATCCGCTCTGGCGCGTCCTGGAAGGGAGCGAGATCGTCTATTATATCGCCCTGGGCAATCCCTTTACGCATGGGGTTGAATTGATGCGGTTCGCCATTTACGGCCAGGTGCACTGGCTCGGACTCGCGGTCGTGTGCGCCACCTTCGTCGTGTTTCTCACGCTCGCCATCCATAGGTACGATCCCCAAAAGCGCATGGCGCGCCGGGCCATCGCCGCGTAAGGACAAGGGATGAGGACTGAGGACTGAGGACTGAGGACTGAGGACTGAGGGCGAAAGCTTAGCAAATCTGGGAGACATGATGAAGCGTGTTGTCGTGTTGATGCTCTTTCTGCTCGCCATGCCGCTGCTGGGCATGGCGATATCGGCGGAACCGCGGAAGGTGACGGTCGGCTATCTCGGCCTCGAGGGCGGTGTCAATCTGGGCTATCTTGGGCCGGAAGGGGGGCTTGATCTGCGCCAATTCGGCCTCGCGACGGCAACCTACGCCGCCGTGGATGGGGTGCGCATGTCGGTGGCAGAAGCCAACAACCTCGGCCGGTATTTCAAGGTGTCGTTTGAGCTGATCGAGAAAGTCGCGCCTTCAGCGCCGGAGCTGCTTCGCCATATCCAAGAACTCAAGGCGCAAGCGCAGGTGCGCTTTTTCATCGTCGATGTGCCGGGTCCCGTGTTGCACGAACTCAGTCAGGCGACGCGTGAGCAGGATCTGCTTTTATTCAATGTGGCGGCGATCGATGACCATCTGCGTCAGGAGGACTGTGCGCCACAGGTCTTCCACGTGGCGCACAGCCGCGCCATGTTGGCCGATGGATTGGCACAGTACCTGATGAAGCGGAACTGGAAACGTTGGCTAATGGTGCGGGGTCCCAGTGACCGAGACCAGGCATTTACCAAAGCGATGGAACGATCGGCCAAGCGCTTTGGCGCGAAGATCGTGGATACGCGCGTCTGGGAAGGTGGTGCCGATGTTCGCCGCACGGCTGAGGCCGAATTTCCCCTGTTTACTGCGAAGGCCAAGTACGATGTGGTCGTGGTCGCGGATGAAGAAGCCGAGTTCGGCGAACTGTTGCCGTTTCATACCTACCACCCGCGCCCGGTGGCCGGCACACAAGGTCTGCGTCCGGCCATCTGGTTTTGGGGTTTTGCCCAATGGGGCGCCACCCAGCTCAACGGCCGTTTTATCCGCCAGACTGGCCGCAAGATGGAAAGCACCGATTGGGCCGGTTGGATGGCCATGAAGATGATCGCGGAAGCGGTTGTACGAGGCGGCTCCGACACCGTGCAGGCGGTGAAAGCGTATCTGTACAACGAAGAGACCATTTTCGATGGCTACAAAGGGCCCTCGCTCAGCATTCGGCCCTGGAACCAGCAGCTGAGACAATCGATCATGTTGACGACACCGCGGGTGCGGGTTTCCGTGTCGCCGCAGGAGGGATTCCTGCATCCGACCCATGAATTGGACACGCTCGGGTATGACAAGGCGGAAAGCCGGTGCCAATTCTAAAAGGACGCCGCCGCATGGGCGAAGTCAACGTGACCGTTACCCTAACGAACCTCCTGGACGACACGTGCACGCTCACAACCGAGGCGGTGGCCGATATCGGCGCTGCCCTCTCTTCCATCCCGCGCCATGTGGCTGCCCAGCTGGGGCTGAGAACCCGTACAGGTCCTCAAGCGCGCGATGCCGATGGACGCACCGAAGCGGTTGACGTGGCTGAGGGTATTCGGTGGGACGTGCTCGGGCGCGTCACGACCGATGAGGCGCTCATTCTAGGCGATCAGATTCTCCTCGGGCAAACCGTGCTGGAAAAGACACATTAGATGGTTGATGGTGCGGGCAAACGATTAGTGCCTGACCCGGAGCAGCCGGAATACCCGATTTTTCGCGTCTAGCTTCATACCCGCTGATCTCAATGAATCACAAGGACATCGCCAGGCTGCAACCGATCATGCAAATGCACCCGATATTCCTGTGGCGGGGTCTCCAAGGAATGCGCCGTGATACCTGGCAGACACAGGTCCCCCCGACATGCCGCATCAGGTGGCGGATAGCGCCAGACGGTCAAGCGTTTTTTCGAGGCGTATCGCGTGAAGCCTCCGGCTCGTGAGACCGCTTTGATCACCGTGGTATCCCGCTGCAAGCGATACTGCCCGGGGCGCTGCACTTCGCCAGAGACAAAATATTGCCCCGCCTTAGGCACATAAATGGTATCCCCATTCGCAATGGGCACGGGCGGCACACGCTCCCCGGCCATGAGCTGCTCCAGATCGAGGCGAATCGAACGGCTCAAATCCAACACCTGTTTCTGCTCCGGCACATCCCCAGCATGTGGCGGCTCGTATTTGATCACAAGCACAAGCCATCCGGCCTCAGGCGTCGGCCCTCCGGCACGGGATATCAGGTCCAGGACCAGAGCCGTTGGCTGCACGCGGTGCACGCCCGGAGTGCGCACTTCCCCCAACACATTGACGAGTAGCGTCCGCTGCCGCACCAGAGCGGCGGTGAACGTCGTCGGGCCACGCCGCATCCGCTTCGCCCGCAGCTGCAGGTAGACCTCCAGTTGCGCCAAGGTCAGACCGCTGGCCAGAATTTTGCCCAGCCGAGGATAGACCGAAGTTCCTCCCGTGATTCGGCGACAACTTGTTGGAATAAAAACTCAAAAGCCTGAAACGAATTGACCTT
>CBCXVS010000219.1:0-13216 GCA_965178525.1 uncultured bacterium
TGAGAGGGGAGTCGGTCTCAGGCAATCGGCGTAACTGCTTCATCAAGAAAGGAGTTGGCTTGACTTAAGGCCATTCATGCGTGCCGTCAATTTTGCCCGTGCGTATCAACTCCTGGTGGCGGTGCGCGGCGGCGGCCACAACGTTCCGGGCAACGCGGTGTGCGACGGTGGCTTGATGATTGACCTGGCGCCCATGAAGAGCATAAGGGTCGATCCCGCGGCCTGTACAGCCCGGGCTGAAGCCGGTGTCGTGTGGGGCGAATTCGATCGCGAAACGCAGACCTTTGGCCTGGCTGGTGTTGGCGGCACGGTTTCCGATACCGGTTTTATCGGGACTATGCCAAATCCATTCCGGATGAGCTCAACACCATGGGCGCGCTCATGACCACACCCGACAACGTCCCGGTGGCGGCGGTGGCGGTGTGTTATAACGGGGACCTCAGCACGGGCGAAAAGGTGTTGAAACCGCTGCGGACTTTCGGCACGCCGCTGGCCGACGAGATTCGCCCGATGGCGTACGGTGACATGCAGGGTCTGCTCGATGAGGCGGCCCAGCGTGGACGCCGCAACTATATCAAATCGAACTTTATGAACGACATCAGCGATGACGCCATCGACACACTCATCGACCGCTTTGCGACGGTTCCCTCGCCCCTGTCGTTCACGTTCTTTCAGCAGCTGGGTAATGCTCCCAACCGGGTGAGTCAGGACACCACCGCCTTCAGCCACCGCGATGCCCTGGGCGAGTGGGGGACGCTCTCGATCTGGCTGGATCCGGCGGAGGACGAGGCCAACATCAAGTGGACCCGGTCATTGGCCGAGGCCATGCAGCCGTTTTCCACCGGCCGTGCTTACATCAACCAGATGGGGAACGAAGCCGACGAGGGAGCGGCCGATATCAAGGCCGCCTATGGGACGACCTACGACCGGTTGGTAGCTTTGAAGAACACGTATGACCCAACTAATCTGTTCCGCCTCAACCCGAATATCAAGCCAACGGTGTGAGGGCGTTGCGGTAAATCGTGCCTGGCAGCGCCGCCCGTGCGCTAGGGTCCTGGCCCTCGGGTGGTGCTGTGTTTGGGACTCAGAGACGGACCTTTTCGATAGCGCTCTGATCTACTTGCTTATCGCCATCTCTATTGCGGTAGCCCTGCCAGCATCTGTCGTATCGGCTCCTCTTGAGGCAACTTCAAACGCTCGAATATCTCCAGGCTCTGTTGGAGGAGGTGGCGGGCTTCGGCATAGTCGCCCTCATACAAAGCGAGGTCGCCCAGCAGAGCCAGGTTGGCGGCAACATAGAGCTGGTTGCCTAGCTTCTCACTGAGTTCCAGGCTCTCTTTTTGGAGACGGCGAGCCCCGGCGTAATCACCTTGGGCTCGAGCAGCCGTAGCTAGGAGCGCCAGGTTCCCAGCAATGCCCGCTTGATTGCCTAGCTTCCTATTGATCTCCAGACTCTGACGGCAAAGACGAGTGGCCTCAGCAGCGTCGTTTTGCTCATCGGCGACCCAGCCCAGTTGATGCAGACTGGTGGCAATGCCGGACTGGTCTCCGACCTGTTCACGAAGTTCCAGACTCTGACGATAAACGTGTTGGGCCTTCGTGTACTCACCTTGCTCCAAGGCAATGTTGCCCAATTGATACAGACTGCTGGCAATGCCGGCCTGATCCCCGAGCCATTCCCTGAGTTCCAGGCTTCGTTGATTCAGGCGATGGGCTTCGCCATAATTGCCTTCATCCAGAGCAATTCTACTCAGTTGATACAGACTGCTGGCAATGCCGGCTTGGTCCCCAAGCCGTTCTCTAAGTTCCAGGCTCTGTTGGAAGAGCTGACTGGCGTGTTGCAGTTCACCAAGCGCCAAGTTTAACTGAGCTAACGTAAACAGGATCTCTCCTTGTTCACTCAAGACCCATCTATCTGGTGCCAGTTCTTGATAGTCGGCTAATAAGTTTTCTAACATGCTTCGGCGTTTTCGTTTCTCGTCTGCCGTCAAATTATTTATTGTCAGCCACTCAGTCCCTTCGTGCACATAGATTTGCAGCGCTTCTTGCCTGTAGACAGGTTCCGTCTCAAATTCGAAAACACCACTCCGCCAGGCCCAAAAGTCCGGGGCGCCCCGCGCCAGAGCTGTCAAGGCAAAGTCAGGTAACCAAAATACCAAAGGGTAGGGCGCATCCCGATGAAACAACTCCCGGCCCATGTTCAACTCGACAAGAAGCGGCGCGTCCGGTTCATCACGCGGGATCGCATGCTCTAAGCCATAGAGAAAAATCGCACGTTTGTCGCCAGTCACAGTCGATTCGGCCAACTGCTCACGCAGGCGCTGGCGCAGATCGAGAGCTCTTGCTGAGCCATCAACTTCCACGACATCGATGTGCTGCACCGCCAGCCGCCGGACAGCTTCACGGGCTAACTGCTGTCGAAAGATCGGGACATTGCACCTGGCGAACAGCACGGTCAAGCCTTGGCCAAAACGGATCGTCTGCACCAATTGGCGCAGCGTTTCCTCATTATCTGCCGACAGGTCGCTTCGTCTCTTGTCAGGAAACCATTCGGCGCTCATGTTCCAGGGCCTCCTGGAATTTTGGCAGTTGCTGCACGATGGGATGGACATCATGCCAGGGCGGCGCCCCATTGATATATTCCAACACGCTCAGATTGTGTAACATGGTGCGATGACTATCGTCGTTCCGGACTTGCTTGGTCACATGGACATGGGCTAACAACGGAAAATGCTCCTCCGGAATGCTGCGGTTGTATTCGCTCACCAATCTCTCCACCGCTTTCTCCGCAGCGGCTATGCCGATAGGTTTGGGATCGCGCTCCTGCGCATAACGGCAGGCATATCGCACCAAGATCATCAGGTCGCGCGTGTGTCCTCCACAGATCTGACAGAGTCGATCAAGCGCATTGCCTTCGAAAATTTCGTCCGAATCCAGGCAACGCCCGAGGATCGTTCGTAGGATATCCAACCCTTCGCAACACTTTTGGCCATGCCGGTGCCGTGTCTTAATCATCGGCAGGATCGCATTGTCAGGGAAAATACCACTGAGCACCTTGGCTTGTACCGAGTAAAACATGGCAATCGGAACGGTGTAGACAAGATGACATTTCAACGCTCGTAGTTGTTCGCCATGCTCAATGTACAACGCATCATGGGTGTTGCGCTGGCTATCAGGAAAAGTGCGGAAGGACGTGCGATCGAGATTGTCAATGACCACAACGAGCCCTTGTTTGCCCTGCTTCCGAAGCCCAACCTCCCCCTGGCTGATTAGGAGATTAATATGGTCAATCAGTTGCGTGATCTGAGGGTCGAGGCGAAGCCGGACTTGCTTCTTCGACTCCGAACCGGTCTTCAGCTGACCGGTGATCTTGGCCATCATTTGTGCGAAGGGCGAGAGAGCTGCGGGCAGACCGATCTTGAATTGGCTTTGCAGGTCAGCTTTGACCTCCGTGAGAGTTTTCTGCTTATAAACGACATCGGCAAACCACTCGAGAATTTGATCGAGCAGGTTCGGATCCAATTCGATATCCATTTCCTGCAGACCATCATACACTTGGCGTGCGATCGCAATCAAGACGTCACTGTAGACAATATCGTTCAGATCCAGGACCTCATCAGCTTGGAAATAGATCACCGCATAGCCCGCGTCTTCCAGGCGGTGTTTGAGGCGCAAGAGCTCAGTCGATTTGCCACAGCCACGGTGGCCGGTGAAGAGTTGGACTGTTACGTCTTCCGACCAAGTCATAGCTTCAAAGAGCTGCCGCACGACATCTTCGTTGCCCCTGACCGCTGTACAGTCGACATAACGCGGGTCGCCACTCTCCAACGGTCGCGCCGGGTCCACTGCATTGAACGCATCACGAAGCGTTCGGGCCGGCTTGAACTCATGTTCCATGCTTCTCCCCTTGGGTATCGTGTGGCCCAGCACGCCGGGAATATGCCGTCCTGGTTCGACTTGCAGGTCTTAGTAGCGAATATACGCTTGGCAGCGGCCTCATGTCAAAAGGAGCGGCAGATGGAAATACCGTATAATAGACCATCGGTTCCGGACTTTCAGCCATGAGCTTGGCCATACATGCCCCAGAAGAATACAGGAAAAACCTCATGGAACAGGCTGAACTTTGGTTAACGCCTCTCATTTTGTTACCGGGTGTGGCGTTGCTGATTATGTCCACGTCGGTTCGGTTTCAGCAGGTACATGACGAATTTCATCATCTACTCGATCACCCTGAGGACTCCGGACATATTCTGGCTCGGCAACTGCTCCAACGCGCGATTCTCTTTCGCGACGCCCTGGTGTGTCTCTACATCAGTGTTGGATGCTTTGCGTTGGGCAGCTTCCTGGGCGGCTTGGTCAACTTCTTGGCGCCACAATTTCTCTGGGTCGTTGGCGGCCTCGCCCTCCTGGGCATTTTCAACCTCGTGTTCGCCTCATGGCAGCTCGTGCGCGAGTCCCTTCTGTGCCTTCGGATTATCCGAGCACACAGCCATCGGCTGGAAACCTTGCCCGAGGAACCAGCAGAGACATGATGGCGTCTTGTTTCACACCAGCGGGCGGTGTTGCCAGCCACCGTGAAGCACGCGCAGCAACATGACCAGACCGAGCACGATGACGTAGAAGAGGGCCGCTGCCCAGCCGCCCATGAGACCGCCCTGCCAGACAAAGATGGCCAGGATGGCGCCAGGCAAAAACATGCCCCAGTTGAGTAGCAGGCAGGCCAGCATGGGCCAGCGCGTATCACCGGCGCCACGCAAGACGCCCATGGACACGATCCCCAGCGCGTCGAAAATCTGAAATAAAGCCACGAAGATGAGAAGCTGTGCGCCCATCTGCGATACGGTTGGATCTCCGTTAAAGAGCCCGATAAGCGGACGCCGCCACAGAAAACAGCCGGCTCCCAGGCTACCCATAAGCAGCGTTATCAAGACCAGACAGGAGACCACAGCGCGCCGGGCCGCGATGAGGTTTTGCGCGCCCAGGTACTGGCCCACGAGGGTGGTGGCGGCCACGGAGAGGCCATATCCGGACATGTACAACACGGCCATAATCTGCGTGGCAATGGCGTGCGCCGCCGCGTGTGCCGCGCCCAGGCGGGCGATGCACACGGTAAAGAGCATCCAGGCGCCAAGCTCTAACGCGTCTTGCATGCCTACCGGCCAGCTCACCTGCAGCAGACGCCAACAGGCGTGGCGGTCGAACGGCGCCCGAAGATGCGTCAACAAGCCCTGGCGCTGGCCCCGGCGCAAAAATAGCCACAGATAGAGTCCCGTGCCTACCGCGGTCGCACTGACCGTCGCGATGGCCGAGCCGGCGATGCCCAGACGCGGAAACCCGCCGTAACCGAAGATGAGCAGGACATCCAAAATCGCGTTGAGCAGTGCAATGACCAGGACCACGATAAGTGGCGTCTTGGTGTCTCCGAGACCGCGAAAGAAGCCTGCCAGCGTGACGTTAAACAGGACCGGCAGTCCTCCGAGCAAGTGGATACGCACATACAGGGCCATCGGTTGCAGGAGTTCCGGGCTGGGAGAGAGGAGGCGCACGAGGGATGGCATGATCAGGCTGCCCACGAGCATGGGCAGCCACGCCAAGATACTGACATAGAGTCCTTGCCAGGTGATGGCGCCACAGTCGGTGCGGCGCTGCGCGCCGATGTACTGTGCCACGAAAATGTTGACGCCTATCCCGCCAAAGTTGCAGGACACCAGGAAGAACCACAGCAAGGACGTCCCCACCCCGGCAGCGCCCTGCTCCACAGTGCCGAAGCGCCCGAGGAAAGCGATATCAACCGTCGACATCAGGGTCTGTGCCAACATGGTCAGCACAACGGGAAAAGCGAGGCTCACCACCTCGTAATAGCCCCCTGGACGGCGCGCCGCAGTCGCTGTGTTTGGCATGATGGACTTCTGCTCATCCTAATGCTCTGCAGAGGTAGTCAGGTTTACTGCTGTTGGCCATAGGCAACAGGATAGGAAGTTCCAGCACCGTTTTCAAGCCTGCACAAGGGGGCCGAACTCCCTGGAAACGGACTGCGGTACATCTGCTTCGCGCGGCGAAACGGGGTATGCTATAGAGCGACGATGCAACGTGGCGCATGTCGTGAGGACGGCATTCTTGCAGACAACAGTAGACATGCCATGCCCCAGACGATCCGTCAGCGGATGATCGACATCTTGATGGAAGGCCCTGCGTCTGCCAAAAACCTTTCCGCACGGATCGGAATCCGTGAGAAGGAAGTCTTGCCGCACTTGGAGCACATTCGGAAAAGTTTGCAACATCACAACCAGCGTCTTTTGCTGGAGCCAGCGAGCTGCCAGACGTGCGGCTTTGCATTTCATAAGCGTGACCGGCTGAGCAAGCCAGGGCGTTGTCCGACCTGTCGTAGCACGTCCATCGAGGAACCGCTCTTTATGATTCGTTGAGGTTTGGTCATCCTCGCGGTGGTTCCAAAGCATGCAGACGCTGACGCCACGCCGGTAGGACTTCCGGGTTTTTCGTATACAGCGGCCGGCTTTCAACAGCTCCCACACGCATTGGCGCGTCACGTCACGCACGATGCACGCACGGGACACACCCTGACGGAACGGCGATGGCGCCTCGTGAGGGCAAATGTTACGGGAAGGCCGCACCCAAGGCCATCCCAAAGCCACCCTGAGAGTGTGGCGCAATCTGGACTATTTAAAGGACACCGCATGAAATTCGGTATTTTCTACGAACATCAATATCCGCGTCCGTGGACGGACGGCGGCGAACAACAACTATTCCACGAGGCGTTGGAACAGGTCGAACTCGCGGACCGCCTGGGCATCGACTATGCCTGGGAGGTGGAACATCACTTTCTCGAGGAATACTCGCACTCCTCAGCCCCGGAGGTCTTTCTCGCGGCCGCCTCGCAGCGGACGCAACGCATTCGCCTGGGGCACGGCATCGTCCTCATGCCCCCTACCTACAATCATCCGGCACGCGTGGCGGAGCGTATCGCCACGCTCGATCTCGTGTCCAACGGCCGGGTCGATTTCGGGACGGGCGAATCGGCGTCTCGCGCCGAACTGGAAGGGTTTGGCATCACACCGGAACAGCGCCGTGACATGTGGCAGGAATCGGTCGAGCAAGTCGCCAACATGCTGGTCATGGATCCCTATCCGGGGTACACCGGCACGTACTTTTCCATGCCATGCCGCAATATCGTGCCGAAACCCGTGCAAAAGCCCCATCCGCCCCTGTGGGTGGCCTGCTCGAATCGCGACACGATCCGCCTAGCGGCCCGGCTCGGCCTGGGCGTGTTGACGTTTGCCTTCATCGATGCCAGCGAAGCGAAGAAATGGGTGGACGATTACTACACGATTTTAAAACATGAATGCACGCCGATCGGGCACGCGATCAATCCCAACGTGGCCATGGTGACGAGCTTTTCCTGCCACGAGGACGCAGAAGAAGCCCGGACGCGAGGTTTGGATGGCTTCCGCTTCTTCCAGTTTGCCCTGGCCTATCACTATGGCTTCGGCAAGCACAAGCCGGGCCGGGACAATATCTGGGACCGTTATATGGCGCTACGCGATACCCTGCCGCCTCAGGGCGGGCAACGCGGCATCGGCACGCCACAGCAACTGCGCGAACATTTACGTGACATGGCTGCGGCCGGCGTCGACCAGGCGATCTTCATCCAACAGGGCGGGAAAAACCGCCACGAGCATATTTGCGACGCTCTCGAACTCTTTGCCGCCGACGTGATGCCGGAGTTCAAAGACCACGAGGAAGAGCGCCAACGCCGCAAGCTTGACGAGCTGGCGCCCTATCTGGAGGCCGCGATGCAGCGCAAGACCTACATGCGTCCGCTGCCTGACGCGGAGATCCCCGAGGTTGAGGCGTACGGTTTGGCCATTGCCGAAACCGACGATGCCCATCTCGATGAAGGGACGCGGCGGCGGCGGGAGCATATGCGACGCATTGCGGAAGCGGCGCGTCAGGCCGAGTCAAAACGCGCTGCTACCTGACGCTACACGGTTGAGAGCGTGGCCGCCGTCGGCATCGGCATGATATCGTCCGGCGTGAGGACTTCCGCGTCTTTCTGATAGACCTGAATGCGGTGCGGGCCACAATCGGCGACATACATCCGAAATGACGCATCGACTTGGATGGATACCGGGCCATGGAAGCGCTTCTGCGGCTCCAGACACGCCATCTCACGCAGCCTAAGCGGTTTGGGATTGGCCCGAACATAGGTGCGGGCCATCTTCGAGAGGGTGGCGTCGCCGAGGAATTGATCGAGGTATTGCCCATCCGGGTTGAAAAGCTGCACCCGGTGGTTGCCCCAATCGGCGACATAGATATCCCCATGCAGATCGACGGCCACGCCGGTTGGCCGCTTGAACTGCCCGCGCTCGCTGCCCTCAGACCCGAGGGCGAATTGAAACGTGCCATCGGCGCTAAATTTCTGCACGCGGTGGTTGCCCCAATCGGCGATATACACCTCACCCTCGGCATCTACAGCAATGCCCATCGGCATATGCAGCTGGCCGGGCTCCGCCCCCTGAGCGCCCCACTTGGCGAGGAACGTACCATCCCGTGTGAAGGTCTGCACCCGATGATGCAACGAGTCGACGACTAAGAGGTTGCCCGCCGGATCGAAGGCCATACCGGCAGGCCGGTTGAGTTGGCCATCCCCATCCCCGGCTTCGCCCCACTTGCTGAGAAAGTCGCCCGCTTTGTTGAAGATCGAAATACGATTCAACGCTTCGTCAGAGACGTAGAGATTTTCCTCTTCATCCGCCAGGACACAAACCGGCCAGCGGAATTTACCGTCATCCGTTCCGGGGCCGCCGATCGTGCCTAAGTTCTCATCGTCCCAATTGATGCGGCGTATCTCGGTTGCCAGTTCGCTCCGGCTCAAGACGTACAACCGTCCTTCCTGGCCCAACGCCAGGTCGACAGGATTTGACGTGACGCGGCGCATGCCCAGTGTCTTCACATAGGGAAAACCGGCCCGCAGCAGTGCGTGTGCTCGTGCCATGATATACCTCGTGTTCGTTGTGGTTCGCATCTGCAGGGTACGCGGTGCGCACCGCTGCGCTGCGGTGGCTAGTATATCGTCACCGCACCGCGATATACAATCCTGCTTACAGACCTTTGACCATGAGATCGCCCAAGAGCTGGGTAAATGTCACCGGATCGTGCAGCTCTGAGCCCTCGGCCAGGAGACCATAGCCGTAGAGCAACTGGGCATAATCACCCAGAATCGGCGCCTCCTTGTCTTGGTCGAATTGCTCCTGCATTTTCGCCAAGATCGCGTGCGTCGGGTTCAGTTCCATGATACGGCGCTGTTTCAGCCCCTGCACATCATTTTGGCGCAGGAGGCGCTCCAGTTGCGGGCTGTAGTCGTGCTCCGCGCCTACCAGGCAGACCGGCGAGGCGGTCAGGCGGGTGGAGAGGCGCACCTCTTTGACGTGCTCATCCAGTTTCTGCTGAATCAGTTCGAGTAAACGACTGTGGCTTTCGGCTTGCTCTTTCAGGGCCTGTTCGGCCTGATCTTTTTCTTCCTCATTGCCGAGCTGCACCGTACCCTTGCCAACCGACTGCAACTTTTTGCCGTCAAATTCCGTCAGGGATTGCACGACCAGCTCGTCCACCGGATCGAGCAGATAGAGCACTTCGTAATGCTTCGCCTTAAAGGCTTCCAGATGCGGCGAATTTTCCACCATCCGCCGGGAGTCCCCGGTCAAATAAAAGATCTCCGTTTGCTCCGCTTGCATGCGCTCGGCGTATCCTTGCAGCGTCGTGAGTTGCTCCGGATCGTTGGATGAAGGGAAAAGCGTGAGGGCAACGAGCGCATCCTTATTGTCAAAATCAGAGCCGATGCCTTCTTTCAGGACGCGGCCGAACTGCTCCCAGAATTTCAGATACGTCTCGTTATCATCCTTCTGCATGGCCGCAAGTGTATCGAGGACGCGCCGGATCAGCCAGGAGCGGATCTGCGTGATGTGCCGGTCCTGTTGCAAGCGCTGCCGGGAAATATTGAGCGGGAGATCGGCCGAGTCGACCACGCCCTTGAGAAAGCGCAGATGGCGGGGCAGGAGATCTTCGCACTTTTCCATGATCATGACGCGCTGTGCGTAGAGCTGCAGCCCGTATTCCGCGGCGTGGAAGTAGAGATCGAAAGGGGCTTGTGCGGGGATAAAGATCAGTCCTTGGAACTCAAAGCGCCCCTCGGCTTTGAACGCCATGGTCTTCAGCGGCTCCTCCCAAGCATGGGCGATATGCTTGTAGAATTCGGCATATTCCTCCTCCGTCACCTCCGATTGTGGCCGCGTCCAGATCGGCTTCATGGAATTGAGAGTTTTGTCTTCCACGACGATGGTCGTTTGCCCATCGGGCTTGGGAAGCCCCTTGTCGTCGCGCTCGATTTCCTCGCGTTCTTCCTTGTGCTTGATGGGATAGGCGACAAAATCCGAGTAGCGTTTAACGATGCGGTTCAGCACCCATGACTCGGTATAATCTTCGATACCGCCATCCGGATCCACCGCTTTCAAGTGCAGCGTGATCGACGTGCCACGTTGCGCCTTCTCGCCCGGTGTCAGCGTGTACTGCCCGTCGCCGCTCGATTCCCATTGCGTGGCGGTCTCCTCCCCGGCACGTCGAGTGATCAGGGAGACTTTATCAGCTGCCATGAAAGCGGAGTAGAAACCCACGCCAAAGCGGCCGATCAATTCGCCAACCAGTTCGTCTGTTTTCCCTTCCTGCTTGATCTGATCCAGCAGGGCGCGGGTGCCGGATTTGGCGATGGTGCCGATGTTCGTCATGAGTTCGTCGCGGCTCATGCCGATGCCCGTATCATGGATCGCCAGGGTGCGCGCCTGCTTGTCGGTTTCGAGGCGAATTTCGAGGGTGTCGTCATCCGTGAGGAGTTCCGACTTCGTCAGCGACTCGAAGCGCAACCGGTCGATGGCGTCGGAGGCATTGGAAATCAGCTCGCGTAAAAACACATCTTTGTTGGTGTAGAGCGAATGGATCATGAGATCCAAAAGTTGGGTCGTCTCGGCTTGAAAACGAAACGTTTCGCTCGTGCTTACCATCTCATACTCCTCTTTGTGAACTGGACAAGACAAGACGAAAATGCACCCAAATTTTCGCTTGTCACGGAGAAAAATACAAGTGGCGTGTGCTGGCCCGCACCGGACGTCCCGCTGCGGCCCCATCACGCCGTGGCAACTTCGCATCTCATTGGCCTGGACGAAACCAGGTCGCAACGGACGCGCTTTAACCTTCGTCCAGGGCAAGCCTATTTTGAAGAGACTGAGGTTGAGGCCGTCCAGCAAGTCATCCGAGCCATCGATAAGCACACGGAAAAACTGGTCCTTTCTGCCTAGATATTCTGATCGCAGTGGCGGCGGCGGCTCCCCTCACACAGCAGAACCGGGAATGGAGAATCAAAGCTCTTATTCCAAGCCAAACCTAACACAGGCTTGGAGTCGGACGGTCCTGTTGCCCCATTTCCTGTGAATCGGTATCTGAAGTCAGATGCTCCGAGTGGTTGTACTCGACCGCGCCAGTCCGTACAATCCCCTCAGATACGGTGATCGACGCTACAGATGCGCCAGAGCAAACCGGAACCCATACGAGGATCAGACGCGATGACGGACGGCAAGACGGCGTCAAGCTTTGACGCAGACAAACGGGCCATCTTTCCCATCGCCATCCGGCCTGAAGAACCCGACGATCATATGGCAATTCGCCACGTCCACACCCTCGCCTTTGGGCGAGCAAACGAAGCCGACCTCGTGGATGCCTTACGGCGTGCCGACGCCTTGACCATCTCGCTGGTCGCGGCCAAAGACGGCGACATTATCGCTCATATTGCCTTTAGCCACGTGATCCTGACATCCAGCACGGCGGCTCTTGCAGCGCTCGGGCTTGCCCCGATGGCCGTGCGGCCCGACCGCCAACGCCAGGGCATCGGCTCCCAACTGGTTGAGGCGGGGCTCCGGATCTGTCGCGAAGCCGGCTATGGCCTCGTCGTCGTCCTTGGCCATCCGGATTACTATCCCCGATTCGGCTTCGTGCCGGCAAAACCTCATGGCATTGTGTGGGAGCCTCATGTGCCAGATGATGTCTTCATGGTGAAAGAGCTGCAAGCAGGCATGTTGACGCAGACCCAAGGGGTGGTGACGTATCACCCGGAGTTTGATCGGGTGTAAGGAGAACACATGAGTCTTGACCCCATCACACAGGTCGGCGTCATCGGCGCGGGAACCATGGGATCCGGGATCGTAGAAATCTTCGCGGAGTCAGGGTATGACGTGCTCTGGTACAACCGCTCTGCGGCAGGTATACAACGTGGGATAGAGCGCATTCGCGCCAATCAAATCACGTTGACCCGCCATGGCGTCCTCACGCAAACCGGGGCGGATGCGGCCTTGACACGTCTCCATGCGACGCATGATCTGACGGACTTGGCGGCCGTCGATATGGTGTCGGAATCGATCGTGGAGCATCTCGAGACGAAGCAGGAGCTGTTGCGGGCGCTCGATCTGATCTGTCCCTCACACACGCTCTTGACCACGAACACGTCGGGCTTGCCGATCTCTGAGATCGCCACGGCGCTCGCTCATCCCGCACGTTTTGCCGGGATGCATTTCGCCAACCCGCCCCATATCATTCCCATGGTGGAAATCATTAAGGGCGCAGGGACATCCGACGCGACCTGTGAACGCCTGACCGCCTTGGCAGAACGGCTCGGCAAGCAGCCGGTATGGGTGCAACAAGACGTCCCCGGCTTCATCGCCAATCGCCTCCAGTTTGCCATCATCCGTGAAGCGTTGCATCTGATCGAAAGTGGCGTGGCGTCACCTGCGGATGTCGATGCGGCGGTGAAGCACGGCATTGGATTGCGCTGGGCGCTGCTGGGACCGTTGGAGATCATGGATGTCGGTGGGTTAGATGTGTTCAGTGCCATTGGTCAGTATCTGTTTCAGGAATTGAGCCGTGCCACAGAGGGATCGAAGATTCTCGATGAGTTGGTTGCCACAGGGAATGTCGGCGCCAAGAGTGGTGCGGGATTCTACACCTATTCGGCAGAGGCGGCCCAACAGATCGTGATGGACCGGGATGAGAAGTTGCTCGAGCTGTTGCAGATCAAACGACGCTAGACCGAAGTTCCCCTGGCAGAATAGGCGGAGGGTTAAGTAGATCAACAGGTTGGCCCAATTCAAAAGTCCAT
>CBCXVS010000220.1:0-6083 GCA_965178525.1 uncultured bacterium
ACCCCAGACCGCTCCCTTCGTGACAAAACCCCCTCATGTGTTGGGTCAACCGTTGACACGACATGCAGTTAGAGCTTAACTTAATGCCATTCGAGAATGACCACTGAAAACGGCTCTGCATCACTCCAAAAAAGGCCCAAATTGATGACCGTCAGCATGGCTAACACGAGATGATCGGTCAGGTGTTCTCGGCCAAAAGCGAATCGGTCACTGTCAAGAAGTTGTACACACGCAAAAGCGACGAGCAGCCCTAAGGCGAGCCAACGCCGGTCATCTGCCGGTGCATAACTGAAAAACGCAAAGCCGCTGACTGACAGAATCGTCATGAGACCGGCTAAATCCATCCAACTGCTACGGAAACGCAACATCTCCTCCGGACCTTTCACGTCACGCCAGTGCGGGGTTGTGTCGAACGCTCTGGGCTGTATTCTACCTGGCCCGGACAGTCGTGTCACTTTCACTCCGCCAGGGCTGATGCGTCTGCGCCCTTCACCTGCCTCCCGGCGCGCAGTTGCCGGTTCCACCAGAAGATGAGCGGGGTGATAAGCACGGCGGGTCCGAGCCAGAGGACAAAGTCCGGTTGGAAGGTAACGTTGGTCACGATAAAGGCGGTTAGCGTGGCGATGGTCGCCCCCATCATGCTGCCCAGATGCTGGGCAATGCGAGCCTTCCCCTTCATGCCGCCGGCGCGCAATCGTTTGCAATCCCGATAACCGGAGTAGGCGCCGAAGAGACCGAAGACCAGGATGGTAATGCCATTGGTGTTGCGGCTCATGAGCATGTAGATGCCATACAGGATCATCACGAGTGCGGTGACCGACATGACGGCTGCCTTTGCCCAATCAATGAGCTGAGGGGTACCGCGTCTGTTTCTAGCGGATCGCCAACCGCTCAGGGCGAAATAGAAGCTGAATATCGATATGAGGAACAGAAACAGATTGGGACGGAGAAGCGACATGGGAATAGCGGTCACGAAGATCGCGAACATGGCCCAGAAAAAAAGACGGCCGCTGTACATATGCCACGAGTGGGCGACATCGAGTAACTTGGAAAACATAGCAAACAAGGCAGAGATCAAAGCGGTAAAACCGGCGGCGATATGCAGCGTCAGTAGCGTGTTGAATAACATGGTATGTCTCCTTTTTTGCTGTTGCATAGGGCTGCATCCGTTGCGCCCTCATGCTGCAAAGGATAGATGCCGGCAGGTCACATGCCACAGTGCCGATGGTCACATCTGAGGGTCATAAAATAGGATGGGAAGGGGTCGCAGAATGGGCGCCATGTTCGTTGGCTGACCCTGTAAGCGCTTCTGCAGCTCGCCAACAACGTCATCAAACGATAACCGACCTTGTGCCAGCGAATCGCGGTCTCCGATTGTCATAGAAGTGGGTCCATTTCATGAGACTACATTTTCTGAAGCAGTGAAAAGAATCCTCACTTAGCGTTCGCCGAGTTCCAAATTAGCCTATACTCCCCTGGATACATCATTCTTTCCATATGGATAAAATTGTCGGATTTCGCGATTTCTTGTTGAAGTTGGTTCAGAATTTCTCCACTATTAATGGTTGTGTTGTGTAAATCCAAGCCAAGATCTTCGATATGAACGTTTGGGTCATTCTCCACACCGTCAAACAGATGATAAAACGGAGGCGTAAACAAATCTGCGATATTCATCTCGTGATTCTTGAGTACCTCCGTTACCTGATTTGCAGTCCCAATAACGTCAAGAACAACAATCTCTATTCCCAGCTTCAGTTTATCGAGTATCTCAAGTTCCTGCCAAGTAATCCCACTCGTTCCTGTACGCTCAATAATATCTGCGATAAGGTCGGTAAATTCACAATCGTTTCTGTGTAATAAGCGTATTGGTTCACCATGGACTCTATAGGCTGATACTAAAATAGCGTCCCCCGGTATTGGACAGCAACACAGAGATTGATATATTGTTTCGTCATCTCTTATTCTATTCAATCGAGGAAATTTCGACTTCAACCTGGCCTTCGTTGGAAGGACTGTACTGCGCATTTTCTTAATATATTCTTTGTAGAGTTCATTTTTCCTCCTTTTATGATCTGGATAGGCATCTCTATAAATTTGCTTGTAATTTTCTTTATATTTGCCAATATAGTCTTCAACAAACGACGAATCTATTACAATATGCTCGATTAATGTATCAGAAGTTCTTGAACGATGTTCAGATTCTAACTGATTCAGTAAGATGTCTGCATTTTCTAGGAGTCCTGGTCTCCGCCAAAAGTCATCATTTTTCATTAATATCTCTGTGACAATGTCCTGCCCTCTTTTCGCAAGCTCATATCTTTTTGTATTATCATCTAATGAGGCAACAATAAGACGCCGACTTTCTGGCCGATTCACAGCATCGAGATGATGAATCACGATTTTCTCGCTTTGCTCTTTTTCAAAGGAATAGCATTCATTGGTTAACACGATTCTGCTATGTTCGACCTCGATTCTTTCGTTCCTGCTCGCATCGAATTTGTATACCTTTGGAAGATGATTTTCCGGTCGAGAATTCAACGCATAATAGAAATCGAGTACTGTAGATCGCCAGGGTAGTAAAAGCACTTCCCCCTCATCTGTCATGACAATTACATTACTACTGCTTGATACACTATATTCTGAAGCTTCTCCCCTCTGATAATTCCTGGAGGTTCTTCGATCTTATAGATCCAGTGCGAAGCGTCAACGCCTTCCGCAAACTCGTGAACCATCCGATCTCTGACTTGCACCTCAACAACCATTTCTCTCGTTGTATATCTTGTGATAAGCATCGTACTTATCATTAATCTTTCTTTTTATTTCTTGGAATCGTCTATTTCGAAATGCTTTAATACACCGGGTAACATAATTCAGTTTCTCTCTTTCCAGAGCTTCACCATCTGTACTTTTGGGTTTAAAAACAACTCTAAGGCCAATCAAATCGTCAATTTGAAATTCCTTTTTTATGTAGTCTTGCAAATCCAGATCTGTCGCAAAATCCGTCCTTCCAGAATATTCCGATTGCGGATCAAGCTGCCTTAGCCATCTGAGCAGTGACAGGTAAATCGAGTAGTTGTGTTTCACCCTCCCTGTCACTTCTACAGTGGACGTTCTAATCTGTTCCCTAAACTCGTGCTCAAGATCAACACGTGCCGTATATAAAAATGCCTCCATTTCTTCTCGTCTTTTGTCGATCTTCTCCTTGATAAAATCATTGATGAAATCGTACTCACCTTGGTATGCGTAACGAAAAAGGCTGTCTTCAAAATCACGAGTCGCAGCATCTAGTCGCAACATATGCGTCACCGGCACACAAACGCTGAATATGATCTTGCTTGCACGGTTCTCATCTAAAGGAGATGAGTAGTTAATACCAAATACCGAGGGATGAAACGCTTTCCACTCCATATCTTTGACTCGTGCTAGTGCCGAAGCCAAACAAACTACAACCGAGCGAAAATCTAGAGATTTGTCTAAATCATTCCCAGAAGTCTCTATGCCAAATAAGGGATAGTATAGTTCCTTGAACACTTCTCTCAACCTCGTTAATGTACTCGTAATTTCGATTTGATCTCTGTAGTTGTTTGCATAACGCTGTATAAAGCTCGTTTCCTTAATATGGTGGAACAACCCACTAATGATAATTTCTGGGTGAAACCCCCAGTTGGATAATAACTCTGCCGTATGAACTGAATGCTTAACGTTTTCCTTTTTTAATGCCTCATCTTGAATTGCTTGTTCGAACACATCGAAGGCGGTTTTGACACGATTAAAGTAGTATTGTGGGTACCTATCGGAGATATTATAAAGAATGGATATTTTCCTAGTCTCAAACTCCGTATTGTCTATGTAAATCATCGTTGTGCATCCCATTCTGAGGGGTTTAATCCGGCTAATTAGCAAACTATCCAGCGCTCTCAATCGATAGTGTCTTTTTATGATATGGATAGAGTACCATGACGGCATTAGTCTGACAAGGTCGCAAGGTCTTGCGCGAGATTTCGGCCTTGCTTAGGCGAAACGTATAACAGAAGAACATGGAAGGACTATCAAATACTTGTGTTCGTTGCTCAGATACCCCTCAGGGATTACGTTGTTTTGCCATAACTGCTCTAGCCCGTTGCCAAAATGTCTCAGCTACGATTGGCGCTTCCTTGTCAAGATAGTCCATCTGTTTTCGAATTCTATCGCAGACATTGTTCATATCGTCTTCATCCGAAAATGCCTGACGCTGCTCCAATTCTTGCTTAATGGCACAATAAGAAGCATCAGCCTTTTGATGCTTATTGGACCTTTCTTCGAGGCGAAGAAAGGTTTGAAGGGCCGATAGTATAGCAACCGTAATGCTAAGCAGACCTAAGATCAGTGCGCTGGATTGTTGCACAGACCCACTTTTCCACCCGGCGAATACGAATCCACCCACAATAGCGGAAAGCATAACGGATGGTATGCCCAACCAATAATGCAACAGAGCAAATCTCTTCGCTGCGAATCGGTGGGCTAACTGTGCCCGCCTTACTCGCGATATCCATTTTTCCAAAAGTAGTGTGGGACTAGAGTCTTTATCGCTCATAATTGCAGTCTGACGATCAATCTTGTCTGCGAGCCGAGTGTGACGGAGCCAGGATTGTGGCAACTCGCAATCAACACGCTCCGCGTACTCACATTTACCAAATAGTAGTGACGGGCAACTGTCGCGTAGACAAGGTAGCATAGGCAGTTATAAGTGGGCAAGTCACATCCGCATTGACGGATAGGCAATTCAAACACGATTTTTCAGGGACGCTTCCAGTAGCAGCGCACGCACGGCGGCAAACAGCGCTGCCGGGCAAGGCACTGTGGGCTGCTCCAAATGCCCTCAGATATTCGTAAGCTTCCTTATGCTCTGAGCCGTATTCTACCTGGCACATGCCGTCGTGTTACTAGGGTTCAGCCAGGGCTGATGCTTCGACGCCCTTTACCCGCCGTCCTGCGCACAGTTGCTGGTTCCACCAGAAGATGAGCGGGGTGATGAGCACAGCGAGTCCGACCCAGAGGACAAAGGCCGATTGGAAGGTAAAGTTGGTCACGACAAGGCAGTTAGCGTGGCGATGGTCGCCTCCATCTTGCTGGAAAGGATAGATGCCGGCAGGTCACATGCCACAGTGCCGATGGTCACATCTGAGAGTCATAAAATAGGATGGGAAGGGGTCGCAGAATGGGCGCCACCGTATCCCCACGAGCGGTGACGAGGAAGCTGCCGAGCCGGTGAAAACGTGGTCTGTCCCCAATTTTCCTTGCCCCCGATCCATTCCTTGCATCTTCCGGTCTCTCCATTATACTTGACGTCAAGCTTGAGGCTTTATCCTCTGGGTTTATGCTATTCCATTGGGCTAGCGTGTTCGATGCGCCAACGGGCCGTGTGACGATGATGAGCACATTACAAAAAGCAGAGCAATTGCTCGCCAAAATGACACCCGAAGAAAAAATCCAACTGCTGCAATGGATCGCCCGTGATCTGGGTGGCGCATTCCCTGGGGTGGTCAGCACCTCTGGTGTGTGTGGAGGCCATCCACGCATCATGGGGACACGTATGCCGGTTTGGGTGCTGGTACAGTATCGAAAGCTTGGTGCGAGCGAGGCAGATTTGCTCAGCGCCTATCCCACGTTACGTGCCGAAGATTTAGCTAACGCCTGGGCATATTATCGCGCCCATCATGACGAAATCGAGCATCAGATCACTGAGAACGACACGGCATAGAGATGGCTCGCTTGTATGCCAACGAGAATTTTCCGCTTCCTGTTGTTGAAGAGCTCAGGCGTTTAGGCCACGATGTCCTGACGATTCAGGAGACGGGTCAACAAGCGAATCAAGAATATCCGGACGAAGACGTACTGGCGTCTGCCAGGGGAGACGCCCGGGCTGTCCTGACTCTCAACCGTCAGGATTTTATCCGGTTGCACAGGAAGTTCCCGGATCACAGTGGGATCGTTGTCTGCACGGCTGACCTCGATTTTACGGGTCAGGCAAGGCGGATTCATGAAGCCATCGAGGCTTACGATTCATTAGCCGGTCAGTTGATTCGAATCTATCGGCCTCGCAT
>CBCXVS010000220.1:6093-13168 GCA_965178525.1 uncultured bacterium
ATGTAAAGCCTGTGTGGGAAAAATAGCGCTGATCACCTCATTCACCCAAGCAACCCAAGCCATACGCGGAAAGAGAACAGCTCTACATTGATCTTTCAGCGGCGACGATGTATATAACGTGCACGAGAGAAGATTTTCCCAACGCAACGCATCGGGTTGCGGGCTGCCCCAGGGCCATGGAGACATACACATGGATTTTCATTGGACAGCGGAAGAGGAAGCCTTTCGGCAAGAAATTCGGGGCTTTTTACAAGCCGAACTCCCTGAGGGCTGGGGGATCACCCAGTTTTGGGACCCGGACGATGACGGCCAGTTTGCCTTTGCCCATGAGTTCACCAAAAAACTGGGGGAGCGGAACTGGCTGGCGGTATCTTGGCCGAAGGAATATGGCGGGTTGGAATGGCCATTCTGGCAACAATTTATTTTCAACGAGGAACTGGCGCATTTTGATGCGCCCATCGTCGGCCGCAATGCCACGCGGTTTCTCGGTCCGACGGTCTTCCGCTATGGCACGGAGGAGCAGAAGCGTCAACATATTCCGGGCATCTTAAATGGCGAGACCATCTGGTGCCAGGGATACAGCGAACCCAATGCCGGATCGGATCTGGCCTCCCTACAGACCCGCGCGGTGCAGGATGGCGACGAGTTCGTCATCAACGGCCAGAAGATCTGGACCAGTATGGCGCATCATTCCGACTGGATTTTCATGCTGGCGCGCACCGATCCTGATGCGCCCAACACCGGGGAATTTCTTACTTTCTGCTGGACATGAAGACCCCGGGCATTACGGTGCGGCCGCTCATCGACATGTCCAATGGCCACCATTTCAATGAAGTGTATTTTGAAAATGTGCGCGTGCCGCGCTCCGGCCTCTTGGGCGAGCTCAATCGTGGCTGGTATATGGCGACGACCACGCTGTCCTTCGAGCGCTCCGGCATCGAAGGACCCGCGTCGGCAGGCCGCTATGTGCAGCAGTTGACGCAGTACGCCAAGGAGACCAAACGCAACGGCAAACCACTGGCGGAGGACCCAGTCGTGCGGCAGCGGCTAGGGCAACTGGCGACGGAAGTCGAGGTGGCCCGTTCGTTGGCCTGGCGCATCGCATCGGTGCAGACGAGAGGCGACGTGCCCGGCCCGGAAGCCCCCGCCCTCAAGGTGTTTTCCAGTGAACTGTTTCAACGCATTGCCCAAGAAGGTATGCGGCTCCTGGACTTGTACGGTCAGCTCGAACCGGGCTCGAAGTGGGCGCCACTGGCTGGGGCGATGGAGCGGCTGTATTTGGTCACGGTCTCCCGTACGATTGCTGCCGGCACGTCGGAGATTCAGCGCAACATCATCGCGGAACGCGGGTTGGGACTGCCGAGGTGAGAAAGCTGTCAGCTGTTGGCTGTCAGCCGTCAGCTCTTAGCTTTTAGCTCCCCTCTTGAAGCTGAGAGCTGAGAGCTGAGAGCTGACAGCTATTACATATGCAACTCGATAATGTCTTCCTCCTGGACGACGTAATCGCGCTGTACCATTTGGCCGTCATACTTGTCCGTGCCCCAGATGCGGGCGAATTTCAGGCTGTGGGCAAAATCTTTGTGCACGGTTGCCGCAACATCCACCACGGTGCTACCTTGGGGCATGGTGAAGGGGGCGGTCAAATCCGCTTTTTTGCTGGGCGATTTGGTATAGACCCTCACTACGTCTAACAGGCCATAGAGGGCGCGGCAGAGGGCGTCAAGATTCTGTCCGTATTCGGCGGACACGGCCAACATGGGCCACTGCTCGCCGTAGAGTTCTTGTAACACCTCCCAGTTGTCGTCACTCGCCGGTAGATCGGTTTTTTGCCCGAGAAGCAGCACCCGCAAGGGCATCATGCCCGGAGGCAGGTCGTCGTGTTCGTCCGCTGTCAGGGCATGGGTCACGGGACGAATTTTCCACGCCTGCAGCGTGTCCGTAATGAGCTCGACATCATCGAGTACACTGGCATTTCCCAAATCAACGACCCACAGCAAGGCATCGGCATTGCGGGCGATCTGGGACATCCAGACTTCGCTATAGTCCCGTGACACGGGGGGGGAATCCACGAGTTGCACTTGCACGTTTTCAAAACGCACCATGCCGGGAATCGGCCTCCGTGTCGTGAAGGGGTAACCCGCAACCTCGGACGTAGCTTTGGTCAGCGCTTGTAATAGTGCGGATTTCCCTGAGTTTGGCGCCCCCAGCATGACGATTTGACCGGCGCCTTCACGTGGCACGGTCGGACCCTGGCTGCGCCGCGCGCCGCCGCCTTTGCCGTTCGCGTCCTTCAGCTTTGACATGCGCCGCTTAATGTCGGCCCGCATTTTTTCCGTCCCCTTGTGCTTGGGGATGACCCGCAGCATGTCTTCCAGACACGCAGCTTTTTCGGCCGAGGTCTTGGCGTCGCGGTACCGTTTTTCGGCTTCGAGGTATTGGGGTGTCAGATTGGCAGGCATGTTCCGGCTCCTGTCCAAGAATGTTTTGTGTTCTATTATAGCGCCTTTGTACATCGGGTGGAGGGAAAAACGTGGCGGACAGCCGCGCTGGGAGCATGGCGTCTGCGTGTCGCTTCATGTAGGATACAGTTGGTACGGATCATGACCTGGGAGACAGGAAAGGAGGCGCGAGCGCTATGGCCGGATTGTATTTTGATGAGTTTACGGTTGGGCAGATCTTTAAACACCAACCGGGGCGTACGGTCACGGAGATGGATAATATTCTGTTCACGACGATGACCATGAATCCTCAGCCGTTGCACCTGGATGAGGAATTTGCCAAGCAGACCGAATTCGGTCAGCGTTTGGTCAATAGCTTGCTGACGCTGGGCATTGCGGTGGGCCTGTCCGTGGGGGATACGACGCTAGGGACGACCGTGGCCAATCTCGGCTTCGACAAGATTGAATTTCCCAAACCGGTGTTCCACGGCGACACGTTGTATATCGAGACGGAGATCATGGAGAAACGCGAATCGCGCTCGCGCCCGGATACGGGCATCGTGTTCTTTGAGCATCGGGCGATCAATCAGCGCCAAGAACTCGTGGCGCGCATCCGCCGCGCCGGCCTGATGCGTAAGAAGCCGGCCGAGGCCACGGTATAGCGGCTATTCACAGAGCTCCCGCAACATGTCCCAAGGGTAGATGCCCGTGCGGTGCCCGTCATTCCATTCGATGTTGAGGGCGTAATGCCCCACCGTACTGAGATGGACGGGTTCGACGCGGTCGGTGTTAGCGCTCGTGATGATCTGGAACGGATTCTGCTGTTGCTGCGCCCGTTCCTCGCGGCAGGTGGCGCAAGGGCACGCCTGCCGCAGGGTCGCGTAGGCATAGCGGCATTCATGGCCATCATTCCATAAAATCCGCATAGCGCCCTGGTCATCGCGCTGAATTTCAACCGGATACGGGGTCTGTTGTGCCATAGATGATGGGCTCTTCCTCACTTTTGGTGAAAACGGGGGAAGTAGCCATTGAGGTCGTAACCGCTCCCATAGAAATGGACGATTAAGCATCAGATTAAAAACGAGTTTGGAAGTCGATTGCGTTCTTTCGTTATCGAAGAGCCTGCCTCAACTGGTCTGCATCACCAAAAGTGAGGAAGAGCCAGATGATGCTACGGTAGCCGGTGAGACCGCGACGAAGCCACCTCACCGGCGTGACATATTCAGAGTTTAGCCGCCTTCGCGCTCACGGCGCGCTGCGGAAGCAGAAGCAGACGCGGCCGAGGCCGGTTTTTTGATCTCCATCACATACGGACGCGGCGCGGAGATACCACACAGATCATTGAACAGCGCGACGTCGTCCGTCCCCGTTTCTTCCCACTCGCCGGCGGCCAGTTTAAAGAACGTGGGCTGTTCGCCGTCGAAGATGACCGTGGGAACGCCAAAGATATCGTACTTCTCGTCCGCCTCGTCGTGATCTTGGCCGATTTCTTCCTTGAACCGGCGAGTCCGCAGATCCTCTGCCAATGCCGTGGTGTCAATGCCCTGCTCGGTCGCAATCGCCATCAGTTCGAGCGGGTTGGAAAGGTCCCGTTTGTCTACGTGGTAGGCGCGGAAAAGGGCCATATGATAGCGGTTGAACGCATCTTCACCGTGATGCGCGAGGATGCTTTTGGCGGCCTCATGCGGCGGCATGTCGCGGCTCGTAAAGCGCGGATCTTGCCAGGCTTTCCACTCCGAGCCACGACGGCTATTGACCTGTTCCAACAAGAAGGCTTTCCAGGTGATGTTCAAGTCGTCATCGAGTTTGTCCTGCACGCGATCGAGCCACTCCGCGGCTCGCCAAGCGTACGGTCAAACATAACAGCTCCAGATCGTAAAGTCGTAATTCGTACTCATGGATTTCCCTCCTAGGCTTTGGGAACAGACGCCTCAATATCCCATGAGGCGCAAGAAATCCTGCAACGGGACCGGCTGCGCATACACATTCGTCTGACGCTCTTCTCCAATCGTCGACGTCGGTTTCCGGGCGTAATTGTGACCGGGATAGAGAATCGTGTCGTCGTCTAAGCGCATGAGCTTGTTGGTCAGACTGTCGTACATGTCTTCCGGACTGCTGTTGGGCAGGTCCACCCGTCCGCAGGCGCCGATAAACAGGGTGTCACCTGACACCAGCCGATTTTGCACCAGAAAGCACTGTGAGCCCGGGGTATGGCCGGGTGTGTGGATCAGCGTGAGGTCGACGTTGCCACCGAGATCCACCATCTGGTGACTTTCCGTGCCAACCTTCGAGGAGTCGGGGACATGTTCGAGGATATGGGTCTCCGTTTTGTGCACGTACACCGGTACATCGACCAGATCGAGCAACTCGACCACGCCAGGAATATGGTGGCCAAACAGGTTCCCACCGGTGTGATCCTGGTGTGTATGCGTGATCAGCACCTTGGTCAGGGTGTAGCCATCCTCCTGGGCGGTGCGCACGATACAGTCCACTTCCCACGCCGGATCGACCACGGCGGCTTGCCGGGTGACCGGATCGCCGATGAGGTAGACGTAGTTCTGCATTGGCCCACATTCCAACTGTTTGAGGTAGAGTGTGCCCTCCATACTCGCTCGGTCTCCTGCTCGTCTCTGTATTGATGACGGTGTGTTGCCCACCCATTATACGGTATTTTGGTGGAATGTCCTACCCTGTATTCTGGTGCGCCCTGCCCAGGCGTTGCAACCGCCTCCTCTGACCCGTGTGGCATGGTAGCAAACTGGCCCCTGCTTGATAGCGACCTGGCTATCCACCACGACGATGTTTCGGAGAGAGCCGCGTCCTCTCATCTAACCGTCCATGCACACCAGTAGGAGCGCACACAGTGGGCTGGCGATATAGCCAGCCAACAAAAATATAATTATTGACAATATCACTTTATGATGAGATCATCATGCGACTATCAATTAAAATCAAAAACTAATATTGAAATAACAACTATTAATCATAATTTGATCTTCAATTTCAATTTGAAATAAACATAAATAATGTTGATATTAAAAAGTCACATACATTTCAAGCACATAGAAAAAGAGGGCGGATGACGATTTTGAGTTGATCCGGAATTGATCGCATTGACCTGTCGGTTCACGTCGTATTCAGGGTGAAGTCAATGTGTGTGTTGCAATCCGGTATGCGGAAGGACGCCGGTGTGGATTCTCCACAAACAGAGAAGGGTCAGGCGTCAATTTCGGGAGTTGTAAAATGTATGTCAAGATTCTCTGTCCGTTGATCTTCATCCTCGTGGTGAGCATCTGCAAGAGTGCTATCGTCGATGCGCAAGCCGTTGCGTCCCGAGATACCGCCCCGCGGTCCGGTACGATGGAAGTCCACGAAAAAAAACAGCAGGACATTGAGGCGTGGCTTCAGGCGGTCAATGCGCGCCTTGAGGAGCACTTGACGCGTGCTTTCTGGAGCTGGTGGCAAGAGGATCAGGCACATCGCACAGAACCGGAGGCGCCACGGTCACTGGACAAGTTGGCCTATTTTAAAGAGACGCAGCACCTTTTGAAGTGGTTGCAGGGACATCTCGAGCAACTTGAGGACGAGCAAATCGGGACGCTTTGGGGCTGGACACAGAAGGCGGAAGCTGGGCAGCTCGGTGAGCAGCAGGTGCAAATGCTGCGCGCGTGGCGGTATAGGAGTTCCGCATCTGCGCCAGCAGATGCGGAGACAGCGATGGACGAGATCACACGGCTTGAGCAAACGCTAGCCCCAACGTCACCGACGTCGTTACCGCACGATCAGAACGCACCAACCCAGCTTGGTGACGCCAAGCAGGCACAGGCGGCTATCGCACGTCTCGAACAAGAACATCAACAGGTCATACAGCAGTGGATGCAAACGGGAAAGCAACACCTCCCAGCACTCGAATCACCGTTTGGATCGCCTGCTGTCGTGGGCTCTGTGTCGCCTGAGTGTCTCGCACATCTCCAAAAAGAGATCGCAGCGTTGGCACGCGATGGCGTCACGAAAGAAACCTGGCTGCACCACGTCTTCGACTGTGACACGTGTTGTGCGCCGTTGCTGGCGAATATGATGGAGGCGCACGTCGCACATGTGACGCAGCTGCCGCATACCGTCGTCTTGTTCGATTTTGACACGTCTACCATGCACGCGCTTTATCAACAACGACTGAATGCGCTTATGCAACGCTTTGACAAGGCGCAAGACACGATTTTGCTCATTGGACGCGCCAGTCAAATCGGGGACCGGGCCTATAATTTTATTCTGTCCGGAAAACGCGCCGGGGAGATCAAAGATTATCTCATGGATAAATTCGCACTTGAAGAATCACAGCTACGCTATCTCTACTTTGGCTATGATCCTCCGCAGTTGACGTTAGAATATGCTAAACGCTACGGCATCACGGCGTACGATCTCGCATCGATTGATACGTCTTTCAAAAATTCGCCAGAATATAAAATCAACCAGAGCGCTGTCGTCGTGATCTACAAGGCGTCGCCTGAACATTCGGGGCATCGCTGAGCCGGAATACATCATTGGGTTCGGGTACTTCTAAGTGGAGTTTCAAATAAGTTATTAGACATTCGATTTCTGAACTCACGCATCCCCAAGGGATCGAACCTAGATAGATG
>CBCXVS010000221.1:0-13166 GCA_965178525.1 uncultured bacterium
ATGCCAGGAGAGTCGGTCTCAGGCAATCGGCGTAACTGCTTCATCAAGAAAGGAGTTGGCTTAACTGAATGCCATTCCCCTCTATCTGCGCAATCTCCTGCAGGGCCGCCGTCCCGACCCTGAGGCTATCACCACACTCGTGCGCATTGGCCAGGAGGCACAAAAGTACGATGACCCGGCCCAGCCGCAATTTCATCCGCAAGACCGGGAATTGGCGTTGCAGATTGATCGGTATCCGTTTGCGCTCCACGTCACGCGGGAAGACGGGCTGTTGGTCGCGCGCAAGCATTAAGCGATGTGGCGACAACCGATAGCGGAGGGGTCAATTCGACGTGTTGCCAATTCCAGCACCATTTCCAAGTCGTGAAATGCCCCCGATTGACGCGCGGGGTTGTTGCAACGTATGATCCCCGGAGGGACATGGTAACGTTGGAGAGGGCACGATGTGCGAGACATCGGGGCTTTTGAGTCCCAGGCACACAGGTGTACAAGGATAGATGTATAAGCGTATTAACAAGCCAAAAGGGGTCAGCGTCGATTTTCCAAACGGCGTCAATCGACGCTGACCCCTTTGATGCTTGACGAAGAAGTTATCCGACCTGATCCAGACTCCGCAAATGGGTGAATAGGAGTCAAATAGGGAAGATAGGGCGCTAGCGGAACAGTGTGATGCCGAGCAGGGCGACGGCAAAGTAGCTGGCCAGCACGACTGCGCCACCGTAATCCTTGGCTAGGCGCTGACCGAAGAACAGGCAGAGCAGAGAAAGAATCGAAAAGACCAGACCCCACACGGCCAGTCCAGATGCGCCGCCGAAGAGGAGAACCACGGCGCCGAGGCCGGAGAGCACGCCGGCGATGGATTCTAGCACGGTGATGGCCCAGAACATTGGCGGTACCATGCGTTTCAGGGGGCTGTTGGAAAAGTGCCCGCCCAGAAATTCCAGATTCCCTTTGTTATCGACCCATTTGTCCACTGCCGATTGCAAAAATGCAATAGCAAAAAACGCCGTCACGGCAAATTGTCCGAACTGGGTTGGATCTTTCATACGGCTCCTCCCATGCACATCGTCGTTGTTCCCCCCTTGGGCAAAGGGGGGCCAGGGGGATGAGGCGGTCACATCAGGTTTAACGTCTTGGGCGAAACGCTCCATATTCCATGCTCTGCTCTTCTCGGTGTCCCGGGCATGTTCGGCAAGGAAAAGGTGATGCGGGAAAGCGCGTGATGTTGTAGCAGATCTACCACAGGAGAGCAAGGCGCACGTCGCACGCTTGTTCCGTCTATCAAAGTCCGATACACTACCGAATGCGGAATGCGGAATGCGGAATGCGGAATAGGGGAGGGGGGATTGATGGAAAGGGAGCAGGCGCTGCGGGAACTGGAAAAGATAGTTGGGGCGGGGAATGTGCTGGCATCGCGGGCGGAGCGCACCGTGTATAGTTATGACGCGTCGGTCTTTCGCGGCCATGATCTGCTGGCGGTGGTGTTTCCGGAGACGGCCGAGCACATCTCCGAGCTTGTGGCGTGGTGCAACCAGCATCGCATTCCCTATATTGCCCGTGGCTCTGGCACGGCCATCAGTGGCGGCTCCATTCCCACGCACGGCGGCATCATGATCGAGTTGGCCCACATGAACCGGGTGTTGGAAATCGATACGGTGAATCGGTACGCGGTGGTGGAGCCCGGGGTTGTCAATCAAGATTTGAAGCAACAGCTTGCCGAGCACGGCTATGGCCAGACGTACGTGCCCGATCCCGGCAGTCAGGTGGTGTCGACGATTGGCGGCAATGTAGCGACCAATGCCGGGGGGATGCATTGTCTCAAATACGGCATTACGAGTAATCACATTTTGGGCTTGGAAGTGGTCCTGCCGAACGGTGACATCATTGAACTCGGCGGACGTATTCCGGATCAGCCAGGGGCGGACCTGACGGGCTTGCTCGTGGGCTCGGAGGGTACGCTGGGGATCGTGACCAAAATCATTGTGCGCTTGATGCGCTTGCCCGAAGCGGTGGTGACGCAGTTGGCCTTGTTCAAAACCGACGCAGTTGGCCTTGTTCAAAACCGTGGAAGATGCCGCGAGCGCAGTCTCGGCCATCATGACCGATGGCATTCTTCCGGCGGCCCTGGAGCTATTGGATCAGGCCATCATGCGGGTGATCGATCAGGCGATCCATGTGGGCTATCCGGCGCATGCCGGGGCGGCGCTGATTATCGAACTGGATGGCCTGCAAGACGGCATGCAGCGTACGGTCGACCGGGTGGCGCAGCGGTGTAAGGCGAACGATGTGATTTCGATTGAAACCGCTGAAACCCAAGAGGACGCCGCGCGTCTGTGGCTCAGCCGCCGGTCCGCTTTTGGCGCCATGGCGCGGCTGGCGGCCCATTCTTACATCGTCGATGGCTGTGTGCCGCGCACGAAGTTGCCCGAAGCCGTGCGGCGGGTTGTTGCCATTGGCGAGCGCCACGGCCTGCCGATTGTGAACCTGGCGCATGCGGGGGATGGGAACCTGCATCCGGGGATCCCCTTTAATATGCGGCAGCCGGGAGAAACAGACAAAGTGCTGCAAGCCGGACGCGAGATCTTAGAAGTTTGCGTTGAACTTGGCGGCAGCATTACCGGCGAGCATGGCGTGGGGGTCGAGAAGCAGAACGAGATGTCCTTGATGTATTCCGATACGGACCTGCACGTCATGCGGCGTATCAAGCTGGCTCACGATGCCGCCGATCTGTGCAATCCCAAGAAAATCTTCCCGCTGCACATGTTCGCGGATGCGGCGCCATGATGGCTCATGATGCGCTGATCTCCCGTTTAGAATCGCTTGTGAGTGCGCCTTGTGTCCGCACGGATGCGGACACGGTGGCCGCTTATGCGATCGCGGATTGTCGGCCTGCTATTGTCGTGCAGCCGGAGACGATTGAACAAGCGGTGGACGTGCTGACGCTGGCGGGGCGCGAACGGCTGGCGGTGGCGCCGTGGGGGCAGGGGACGCAGATGCATATCGGCGCCGTGCCGCGGCAGTACGATCTGGCGCTGTCCCTGGCGGGCTTGAGCCGCGTCGTGGAATATGACGTGGCCAACCTCACGGTGATCGCCGAGGCGGGTGTGCCACTACGTGAGGTGTACCGTCTGTCCGTGCCGGAGCGGCAATTTTTGCCGTTGGGTTTTCCCGGCGCCCAGGCCAGCTTGGGGGGGCTGCTTGTGACCAATACCAGCGGGGTCAAACGGGCTCGCTATAGCGCCCTGCGCGACCTTATCTTGGGCGTGCGGGTGGCCCTGCCGGACGGTTCTCTGTCGCATTTCGGCGGACGGGTGATGAAAAATGTGGCCGGCTACGACATGAATAAACTGTTCGTCGGCTCGCTGGGTGTGTTTGGTGTGGTGCTGGAGACCTGCTACCGTCTCGCCGCTCTGCCCGAAGATGACCAGTTGCTCGCCGTGGTGTTTCCGACGCTTGACCAAGCGCTTGCGGCGGCGGCCGCGGTGCAGGCGTCACCGTTACAACCATCCGCGCTGCTCCTCATGAGCGCTGAGGCGGCAGGCACAACCGGCGTCCCTCTATCCGTACAGACGGATCAGATCGTGTTGATGCTGAATGTCGATGGCCCACACGAAGCCGTCGAGCGGCAGATACGTGACGGCCAGGCATATGCCCAACAGCACGGCGGGCTAGACGAAGCGCTGCTGACTGGACAGGCATTGCTGATGCTGTGGGAGTGGCAGGAGCGCTGGCAGGCGGCGCCAGAGCCGGCAGGAGCCGCGCGCCTGCACGTGCGCCTTGGCGTCTTGCCGAGCTGTCTCGATATGGCGGTCGCGGCGCTGACCACGTCTCAGGCGTTCTGTCCGCAGGGCGTGCAGTGGTATGCCGATTACGTGCACGGCCAGGTCTTTGCCCATCTGCCGCTGCATGCCGTAGCGGCGGACGAAGTGGGTCTTGCGGTGCAGACCTGGCTCACGCAGCTACGCCGGCAGGCACGTGACTGGCAGGGTTATGGTGAAGTCACATATGCCCCGCCCGTGATACGGCGGCAGTTGGACATGTGGGGCGAGTCTCCGGGCGCCGCGTTACTGCGGCTCTATAAGCAGCAGTTCGATCCGCAGGCCATTCTGAATCCCGGCCGCTACGTGGCCGGGCTGTAAGTGCCTGGACAAATGGAGGCTACACTGAACTCCCAAGGGACATCCTGACCAGCTTACTTGAATAACTGCTCTTTGAAGATCGTGATCACAAGCGTGCCAATGAAGCCGAAGACGACGATGCCGTATAGCGCGATGAGCCAATTGCGCATCTGCCGCAGGTCGTTGTGTATCTGCCGCAGGTCGTCTCTCATGTCGTCTCTCATGTCGTCAAAGCGTTGGTTAACGTGGTCAAAGCCTTGCTCCATGCGCTTGGTGAACTCTTCGAACTGATCTTTGCTGACAAATGTTTCGGCCATGATAAGCTCCCTCCAAGTATTGAGGGATCCTACCATATTATCTTGGCGATTTCTCGTCACCGTTTTGCGAACGGAAACCAAAATGGTGTTCGGGTACGTCGTGAAAGGATGCCGACCGATGCGTGATGCCGCCACCGCGCCTGCCCTGTCTCCGTTGCACCAGGTGTTACACCAGGCCGAGACGAGCTGTATCAAATGTGGCTTCTGTTTACCCACATGTCCGACGTATCGTCTGACGGGCAGCGAAGCCGCGTCGCCACGTGGCCGCATCGATTTGATGCAAGCGGTGGTGTATGGCGAGCTGGAGGCCGAGGACATTGGCGCGCAACTCGACTTTTGCCTGGGATTCTGGGCGTGTGAGACGGCTTGTCCTGCCGGCGTGGCGTTTGGCCAACTGCTGGAAGCCGGGCGGGCGGTGACGCGGTCGGGCTCACATCATGGACGCCTGCGTGCCTGGGTGCAACGTCTCAGCCTGCATCTGCTCCTGCCGTCGCCTGGGCTTTTATGGCTGCTCGCCGGTGTCCTGCGTCTGTACCAAACCAGCGGATTGCAGCCATGGCTGCGCGCTAAAGGCATATGGCCGCGTGTGCTGCCGGCCTTGGCCACCTTGGAAGCATCCTTGCCCGATGTGCCGTCGACCTCGGAGCGTCGGACGCTGCCGGCCGAAACGCCCCCGCAGGGAGCAGAGCGGGACACGGTGGCGATGCTGACGGGCTGCGTCATGCCGGAGTTGCTGCCGCAAGTGAACCGTGCCACAGCGCACGTCCTGGCGGCGAATGGCTATCGCGTTTTGGCGCCTCCGGCGCAGCGCTGTTGCGGGGCGTTGCAGGCACACGCCGGCGAACGGGAAAAGGCGCGCCAACTGGCGCGGCATAACATCGCTGTCTTTGAGGCCACGGGCGCTGCCTGGGTGGTGGTGAACTCGGCGGGTTGTGGCGCCATGATGAAAGCATACGGCCATGTGTTGGCTGATGATGCCGCTTTTGCCACTCGGGCCAACGTCTTCAGCCGTCGTGTGTGTGATATCAGCGAAACCCTGACCGCAGCGCCGCTGCGCGGACCTCTGCATCCGGTGCCCATGCGCGTCGCGTACGATGATCCGTGCCATTTATTGCACGGGCAACGGGTGCAGGCGCAGCCCCGCGCGTTATTGCGGCAGATTCCGGAGCTGGAGCTGCTCGATATTCCGGAAAGTGACTGGTGCTGCGGCAGCGCCGGGATCTATAACCTAGTCCATGCGGAAACGGCCCATACCCTGTTGCAGCGCAAGATGCAGCATATCGCCTCGGTACAACCGCAGCTCATTGCCACGGGGAATCCCGGGTGCATGTTGCAACTTCGCCAAGGCGTCGTCCGGCATCAGCTCCATGTAGACGTGGTACACCCGATCGAAATTGTCGCGCAGGCGTATACGCCATCTACGCCTGCGATATGAGAGCGCGTTTGGGGGGGGCGCCTACACTGTGGCGGTCTGCCTCAGAGCCGCTTCGATCGCCATCACGAGGTCATCGCTCTCGAAAGGTTTTTCAAAAAACGCAGCGGCTCCTATTGCCTTGGCTTTTTCCATCAATTCCGGCTGTTTCATCGCCGTGATGAAAATCAGGGGGATATTGGCGGTGGTCGCATTATTCCGTAGCCGCTCGGCGACGAGAAAGCCGTCTCCGCCGGGCATCGAAATATCGAGCAAGGCCAGATCCGGTTCGTTGGCGATGGCCGTCGTCATGGCTAAGGTGGCATCATAGGCGGCGCACACATCATAGCCTTTGGCCCGCAAACGGATGTTGAGAGCGGCAATAATACGCTTGTCATCCTCAACGATGAGGATCTTTTTCATGCTGATACCTCCTCACTGACTCCCTCCGGAGTGGTGTGAACACCGGTGTAGGGTAGCGTAAAAAAGAACGCACTCCCCTTGCCCGGTATGCTTTCGACCCAAATTTCTCCCCTGTGCAACTCGATGATCTCCCGGCAGATATACAATCCCAGCCCTAAGCCGCCTTCAAACGCCGATGCCTCGCTGCGCGCCTGATAGAGGCGGTCAAAGATATAGCGGCACTGCTCCGGGGCGATGCCTCGGCCTGTATCGCGCACGGCCACCAGGACGCCATCATACCCCGGTGGCGCCGCGGTGACGTCGACGGCGACTTCCCCACCTGCGGCGGTGAATTTCAGCGCATTCCGCAGGAGATTGGTCAAGACCTGAATGATCCGCCGGGTATCGAGCATGACCTCTGAGAGGCCGGACCTGATATGATGCCGCAGACGGATCTGCGTTTCTTCAGCCATGGGCGTCATGGACGTCACGACGCGCTGCACGATCGGGCCAATGGCCAGTGGACAGGGCTCGACGTGTAATTTGCCCGTGTCTAAGCGGGCCACGTCGAGCAAGTCGTTGAGCCCCAGTGTGATCTGATCACAACTTTCCTTGGCAATGTTGAGGTACTCACCTTGCGTGTCGTTTAAACCGAAGTTCCTCCCGTGATTCGGCGACAACTTGTTGAAATAAAAACTCAAAAGCCTGAAACGAATTGACCTTTGTTCCCATGTAAATCGCAAAATTTTCGCTCCTATTCTGCCACATGGGCTTGACATCGTCTGAAAACGTATGACCATAAGCCATGTCGTTTCAGGAGGTTGGATTGTTCCCATGTAAATGGGCTTTTGAATTGGGCCAACCTGTTGATCTACTTAACCCTCCGCCTATTCTACCAGGGGAACTTCGGTTTAAAGGACCGCCGAGCCCGTCGAGCACAATCGCGACGAACTCGCGGATGGCGGTAAGCGGCGTGCGCAATTCGTGTGAGAGCATATGGTAAAATGAGCGGATTTCTTCGTTTTTGCGTAGGAGTTCGATATTCGTTTGTTCCAGCATGCGGCGGTGACTCTCCACGGCGATACGGAGCTGGTGTTTCTCCACCGCGTTGGTCACCGCTCGCTTTAGGCTTTTGACCGAGAGGACATCCTTGGGCAGATAATCGGCTGCGCCGGAGCGCATCGCTTCGGCCACGATCATTTCGTTGCCGTAGCCCGTCAACATAATAATCGGAACGAGAAGCGCCGTTTCCTCCTGGCTCAAGGCCGTGATAAACTCGAGTCCGGTGAGATCAGGTAGCAAATAGTCCAACAAGACACAGTCTGGATGTGCCGATTTGCACAAGGCGAGACCCTCGACGCCGGACTCTGCTGAGAGAAAATCGTAGTCGTACTCAGGAATTTCCTGCAGGAGGTGACGATAGATTTCCCGGTCAGCCGCACTATCGTCAATAATCAAGATACGTAGAGCCGTCTTCGACACGATTGATGAACCTTCCGCAGGTCCCTCTTTAGAGAGAGGATGCTCGTTATATAGTTGACAAATTTTCCGCACACGACGTCAAGAAAATGGGGGTCGTAGCGTCTCAGCGCATAAGAAACGTTTACCCAGAAGCGTTAAACGGTAGCGCTCGCTCCGCTTGGCTCGCCCTATGCGCATCGCCATCCGGTCCCGTTCAAACCGGGCGTGTTGCCTTGGACGTCTTGGAAACATGTGTGCAAAGTCCGTGCCGCCTACGCACGCAGGACTGCGCCGTTACGATAGGATAGGATCTATGCCACCGTACAATTTTCTCTTCATCATGACCGATCAGCACCGCGCGGATCACTTGAGCTGCTACGGGAATCCCATTCTTGCCACCCCGAATCTGGATCGTATTGCCGCGACCGGGCTGCGTTTCGACCGCTTTTATGTGGCGAATCCTGTGTGTATGCCCAACCGGGCAACGCTCATGACCGGCCGCGTGCCCAGCAATCATGGGGTCCGCCACAATGGTATTCCCTTGCACCCGCGTAGCAACACCTTCGTGCATGTGCTGCGCCAGGCCGGCTATCGCACCGCCATGGTGGGCAAAAGTCATCTGCAAAACATGGGCGTACGGCCACCCGTACAAGCCAAAACGCCGCCTCCCTGGCCGGTAAGCGGAACCCTCGATGCGCGCTATGCCGAACCTGTGATAGCGGATGCGCGTGTGCGCACCGATATCGAGCTTTTGGACCGCTGGCGCGATGCGGCAGAGGTGGAGATACCGCGGCCGTATTACGGCTTCGACGAAGTGCAGCTGACGATCGGCCATGGGGATTTTGTGCGGGGGCATTATCAGCACTGGCTGGCGCAGCGGCATGCGGCTCCGGAGAGCCTCCGAGGCCCGAAGCATGCATTGCCGACCGAGCGCCCCCTCGGCATTTCCCAGGCTTGGCGTACGCGCGTGCCGGAAGAACTCTATCCCAGCACCTATATTACCGAGCAGACGGTGCGTTATCTAGAAGCGCATGCTGCGGCAGGTAGGGAAGCGTCGTTTTTCCTCTTTTGCTCGTACCCCGACCCGCATCATCCCTTCAATCCGCCGGGCCGGTATTTTGATCTTTACAAACCGTAAGACCTGCCCTTGCCTCCGGCCTGGGGTAATGACCATGACCGTACGCCACCGCACATGCAGACCCTGGTGAAGGAGCTTGGCACACCGGAAGCCGTGCGCCATTCGCCGGCTGCATTTGCCGTGACGGCTGAGGAAGCTCGGGAGGCCGCGGCCTTGACGTACGGCATGATTGCCATGATTGACGCCGGTGTGGGACGCATTCTGGACACGGTAGAACGGCTCGGCCTGGCGGATCGTACCGTGGTCTGTTTCACCAGCGATCATGGCGACCTGATGGGCGATCATCAGCTCATGCTCAAAGGGCCGTACCATTTCCAAGGCTTGATCCGGGTGCCCATGCTCATCAACGTGCCGGGCGTCACCTCTGGCGCCGCATCGCCAGCCTTGGCCTGTACGGTGGACTTGGCGCAAACGATTCTGCAGCTTGCCGGGCTAGAGCCCTACAACGGCATCCAGGGCCACAGTCTGGTCCCTCTGCTTGCCGCCCCTGAAACGACAGTGCGCGACCATGTTCTGATCGAAGACGATGGGCAGCGGACGCTGCCAGGGACGGACCGGCGCATTCGTCTGCGCACGCTCATGACGCCGGAATGGCGTCTCACGTACTACGATGGGTTCGAATTTGGCGAGCTGTATCGTTTGGCGGAGGACGACCTGGAACACCACAATCTGTGGAACGATCCGGAAGCCCAGACGGTCAAACATGCCCTGAGCGACTGGCTGTTGCGCTCGATCATTGACCATCAAGACCGCAGTCCGTTGCCGGATTATCTGGCGTAGATCGCCACGCCGGATGGAGAAGCGGGGCGGGCAAGAGTCGTGGCGAATCGGGGCGATGGGTCGGGCTTATCCGCCCTGCCGCTTGAATGGCATCCTATGATGAGTCATATGCCTCAGAGTCTGCCCGTATTCACGCTTGCCAATGACCAGCGCATGATGCGAGATCGGCCGTACTTGCCTTAACACCCGCAAGCCCCGTCGGTGCAGCAGCTCATCCGGACTCTGGCGATGTGGACCGGCGTCCGCCCATAAGCCATCGGTTGCGGTTTGCTCAAAAGAAAAAATAGATTTGTCTCCTTTTTAGCTGATTCGGTCCCTCATCATCGTCCTTGCAGAGGATGTATAACACTATGTACAATCCTCGTAGGAGGTCAAGCTATGACAGCCCCCAATTCGGAACCAATGGACTCATATAGCAGCCTCCTGGCGCAGGTGGCCGACTACCTCAGCCGCCCCCAGCAGTTTGTCGCGGTTGCTGAAGTACAGGCGACCTTGTGCCACACGCTCGACCTGGCGCGCGAGGCGAGCGTTGTACTCACCTCCAATGGGGAACCGGCTGCGGCCATCGTGCCCTTTGCGACCTTGGAAGCACTGCGGGGTGCCTTGCTCCATCTGTTGGCGGAGCAGATGGAAACGAGCTTTACACGGATGCAAGCGCAGGTGGCCCGTGAGCCTCGTGGTGAACCCAGCAGCGAGGAAGAACTCGAAAGCTTAGTGGCGGATACCCTACGACGCGAACGATGCTCGCCATCAACGTCCGCTTCCCGCCCTACCTGATGTCGATGCCGCAGACGCATCGCCTCCCGTACCGATGACTTCCGGCTGGTCGTGGATGCACAGATTGCACTGGCGATGTTCCTTGCCCGCCGCGACCGTTCAGATGCCTCCCCGACCAAACGTCTATTGCTCCAGCTCTTGCCTGTGCCGACCTTTTCCTGGTTGTGGACACCGGATATCCTTGCGGACTATGAACGGGGGGCGACGGCAATCGAGCGAGACGAGCGCCTGATGCGCCGGGCGGCCTTTGATCGGGTAGGGTTCCAGGTATTGTTGCACGCCCTGCCCCTTCGCCCTTCGGTGCCCGTATCGGTGACGACGCTACGGGATGCCAGGCGTCGAATGCGTCAGGCCAGTCGTGTCAGAGAACGCGATTTGGACGACGCGATCTACCTAGCTTGTGCTGTGGATGGTGGCGCACACCTCCTCACGTCACAGGATTCGAGCCTGCTCAGCCTAGGCAGCCCATATGAAGGGGTTCGGCTCGCTACCTGGACGGCAGTCGTAGAGGAATTGCAAACGCGCGGCTTGATATCTGCGGCGGACGGGTAACCGAGTTTATATGTTGCATCACAGAACCAAATAGGGTCCATAATGCAACGTTGTAGGTGGCGAGGACTAGTCATTGAAGACAGGCTGCGTTTGTGAGATAGGAAAACGTAGTCTGACCCGATTTTCTCCTCGAACTTTATAATTTACTCTGACCCCATTTTTGTCATTTTTGTTTTGCTATATATAAAGTATAGTAGGGTAGTAGAAGAGATACATGAGAAAAACGTGCAAACTTATGATATTTTTGTGTAACTTACCTGGATGCACTCTATCATTGATAGAAGTATCTTTTACACCATCTGAAATACTGCCCAAACAGGCACGGCCAGGGGTACGCATTGACTAAGTCTACCGTGCCTCCGAGGGCGGCATTTCTCCCCGAACGCGGCGGCCATGACGCAGAGCGGGGGCTCCGATGTAGCCGGGGACGAGCAAAGCACGGTGCAGTATTTCTGACCACCCCGCCTACTGTACAAAAGGAGGAAAACGCAAGACGAGCCCCCCCAGCAAGGTCATGTAGACGACATTGTTTGTCGGACTGACGGCAGTATCCTCTGACCGTGCGAGGACTGCCTGAGAGGGGATGCAGGTAAAAGAACCCAACGTGCGGGGAATGAACACCAAGGCGCCACTCCCTCCGGCGCCGCAGGCGGAAATCCCGACAACCCCTGTGGCAATATAGAAGTTTCCCGCCTCATCGGTGCTCATACCAACGCTAGTAAAGTCTGGCAAAACGTTTTGCCAGATGAATTGAGGGAAACCGGCGGGATTGTTGAGATTCTCGGTGAAATCCGCCTGGAAGCGCACGAGACCATTGGCAAATCCGACTCCTGTTGGAAACGGGAGTGTGGTCAGGACGACATCATCGACATTGACCGCAAGCCCAGGAGACCGATTGACGCTACCTGCGGTCGTCCCTTGGGAGGTGACCATCACACGCAGGGCAAACATATTGGTTTGAAAATTGGCCTGAATGCGCATGATGAAGGGAAAACCTCCTGCAGCGCCGGTGAGTCCTGTAACAAACAGGTCAAGCTGCGCCGTATTCGACCGTCCAACGGCGATGTCGCCGTAGAGTGGGGAACCCAACGGGAGGGAACGGAACTCCCGGCGCAGAATATCATAGACGTTGGGGAAGACGCGGTTCGCAAAGGAACGCAGATCAATAAAGTCCCCCCCTTGCAGGGTTGCAGGATCAATTCCCAGAATTCGTCCCTGGGGAGATAACAATAGAATGATGTTCCGGGTAGGATTTGTCGCCAGACGGCTTCCTACAAATTCCGTGGGATCGAACCCGCCCACGGGGACTCGCCTCAGCGGTGTGCAGTTTGGCGCAAATTTTGTCAACCTAGTAGCGGCAGGCGCGTCGGAGTGGACAAACACGTTTCCATCGGCATCGGTTGTGATACCGCTCGGCAACGATAACTGGGCACAGATGGTGGGTTGCGCCATCGCAGGCCCGATGCTACCCCAAACAAGGACTGTGAGGGTTACAAGCACGCTCATAACGGTTACTTTCATCATTGTCTCCTTGTGTATAGACGAATTAGGAAAACGTGGTCTGTCCCCGATTTTCTCCCAGCCGCTTCCCACGGGGTTTCCACCACGTTGATGGCAAGATTGTGTCAGAGCGCCCGGTTTGCCCGGTAGGACGTGTAGCATGACGGGTTTCGGGCTGTAAAACAGGAGGGTATGGAGCGTGATCGGCCATGGTGTCGACTCCTTTGGGATGGGTGGTATGCGATGATCCGCTCAATGCTGAGCGGATTGCAGCCTGGAGCACTAGAGAAGTAAAAGATATTTTTTTACTTCCATAAATTGACACCAGGCTGTATACCTTGATCACCAAGGCAGGATATCTCAGGAGTACCGCAACAAGTACGACACATATAGCATCGTAAGCGATCACCTGAGGGTGTCAAATATAATCAATGAAGTCAAGATCTTAGATCTAGATGAGAATTCATAAACCTGTCTTCTCGTTTTGGAAATTCCATGAAGATTAATAACTTAGATACCTCTAATGGCTGAGGCAGCGCCTGAGTCACAAGTGACTTAGGAACCTGAAAAGCGATGCACTACTATACCTATGTAGGGAATGCGAGACTCAGGTACGGAGGGATGGCCGTATGCTGAACTGAACAGAACTGCACAACTCAAGGTGATATAGTGATGATGACATAATCTGATAACAGATTATGTCATCATCA
>CBCXVS010000222.1:0-12949 GCA_965178525.1 uncultured bacterium
ATGCCATTCGGGTCTGTCCCCATTTTTATTACGATTGCCCTTGATATGGTCTATGCCAATCTATCAAATTATGGGCACTCCCTGACCGATACTGTAGCCTTGCGTCTTCCGTTTTCTCCGCTGTGACCAGATTGTCAGCTCATCATCCTGAAACATGTGCCCTGGTGATTTCAGCAACAGTGTGAATTTGCCTGTTGCCAACTATAGTTGGCTCGTATATATTAGAGACATGAAAAGGATGTAATGAGTGGGCGAAATCGCACAACCGAAACAAGTTGTCATCTATGCGGATCGCACGGGCAAAGAGCCCTTCACCGAGTGGCTTGAGGGCTTGCGCGATCCGACTGTTCGGCGGCGTATGCTTACCCGACTCAGACGTGTGGAACAGGGTAATTACGGGGATTACATCGCCTTACGCGATGGCATTTATGAACTCCGCTTCACGTATGGGCCAGGATACCGTATCTATTTTGGAGAAGACGGCAATACGATTGTGGTCTTGTTAACGGGCGGAGATAAAAGCAGCCAGACACAGGACATCGCGCGAGCCAAAGCCTATTGGAAGGAGTACCAAGAACGTGCCTCCCTATAGAACCCTGGATCACCTGGAAGAAGCGTACTTCCGTCGCCATCCCGAGGAAATCGAGCCCTATTTGCACGAGATGTTTGAGGCCTTTGCTCAGGACGGAGATGCCGGCGCGTTGTTGGCGTCGTTACGTACCATCGCACGTGTCAAGGGCATTTCCACCCTTGCGGATGAAGTCGGTATGAGTCGGCAAGGTCTCCAAAAAGCCCTATCCGCCAAAGGAAATCCTCGGCTCGATACGATCAACGCGATTATGCAGGCTTTAGGCTACTACCTCGCCCCGCAGAAGCTGCACACAGGCGCCCGCTAACCGGGCCGGGAGCGGTCAAGGACGCGGATACAGGAATCTGCCCGTCATTCCGAACGCCCATTGTGCTATGATGTGCATCAGCCGGTATGCACCGGATAGCACGATGAACAGGTAGTAGATGAGTGTTGAGTATAATGCGGACGGTTCTGAAGGCGCGGATACCTCGTCTGATGCACGGCCTGCAGCAGCCGATTGACATCGGCTCGCTGGTGATGTTTCGCATCGGTTTCGGCCTCATTATGGTGTGGGAAGCCTGCCGCTATCTGGGCTACGGCTGGGCCTTATTCAGTTATCACCCCCAAAACCTGCACTTTCCTTACGAGTGGTTTCCCTGGGTTGTACCCCTGCCGGGAATCGGCATGGTCGGCGTGTTCGTGTTCATCGCTCTGATGGGCTTTCTGATCGCCCTCGGGCTGTTTTACCGCATGGCTATTGTCCTGTTTACGATTGCCTTGACGTATACGTTTCTTATCGATAAAGCAAACTACCTGAATCACATCTACTTGATATGTCTCCTTGGCCTGCTGATGTGTGGTATCCCAGCTCACCGGGCCTGTTCACTTGATGTGAAACGCCAATCCCATTTGGCCTCTGACACCGTTCCGGCGTGGAGCCTCTGGCTCTTACGCCTACAATTGAGCTTGGTGTATGTGTTCGGCGGTGTTGCAAAAGTGAAATACGACTGGTTGATCGCGGCTGAGCCCATGCAAACCTGGTTGGCTGAGCACGCTCACGCACCATGGATTGGCGGACTGTTTCTGCAACCGCCGGTGGTCTTGCTGTTTGCCTGGGGTGGTATGCTGCTCGATCTCTTGGTGGTTCCGGCCTTGCTATGGCGTCAAACCAGACCGATTGCCGTTCTGGTTTTATGCGGGTTCCATCTTGCAAATGCCTATCTCTTCAAGATTGGCATCTTTCCATGGCTGATGATCGCTGCCACGACGCTTTTTCTTGACCCTGATTGGCCCCATCGCTTCCGGCGCCTCTGGCCCCAGGTCGAGAAACGCAAGCTGCCGCCAAGCCTGAAGCCACCACAAACCTGGCGTCAATACGTGGGGTTAAGTGCATGCTGTGCGTATGTTGCCGTTCAGCTTTTTCTACCCATCCGCCATTATTTCATTCCCGGGGACGTCAATTGGACCCAAGAAGGCGCACGCTTTGCCTGGCGCATGAAGCTGAATCGGCGCAGTGGCTATCTCAAGATGTATTTTACCAGTGAGCAGGAACCCGATCGGGTGGAAGTGCCCTTAGAGAGGTTTGTCACCAAGCAACAGTTTGGCCAAATGTTCGTGTATCCGGACATGATTCATGACTTGGCCCTGGTGATCAAACATTTTCTCACGGCACAAGGCGACCAAGACGTCAAGATTTTCGTCGAGTACGTTTTGTCTCTGAATGGCCGCCCATCTCAGGATCTCATTGTCCGAGACGCCGATGTCGCGTCTTTTCCAAAAGGCGGCTTCTTGAGCCATCAGCCATACCTCATTCCGTTAAAAGAGAGATAATGCCGCCCGACTTGACGGGCGACATGCGGCGGCAGCGCGAGGTCTATCCGCCGCTCCGTAACGAGACACGGAAGCGCAGGGCTTCCGGTCTGCGCCACAGATCACCACATGAGCAGCAAGTCCCAGAGCCCGAACAGCTTCACGATCGAGATATTGATGACGAGAATTAACAGGCGGCGCATCCAGATCGTGGCGTGTTGATTGTTGGCCGCAAAAGACGCGGCAAGCCAGGCGCCAAGGCCCTGGCCCACGGCCATGGCGCTGCCAAGATACCAATCGACCTGGTCATGCAGCACAAAGAGGGCTAGGGCGGGCACACTGAATATGGCGATGATACCCAACTTCATGCCGTTGGCTTGCAGCAGCGGCAAGCCGCAGTGCATCACCAGGGCGGCCAGCAGAAAGACGCCCACACCCGCCTGGATGAATCCACCGTAGACCCCAATGACAAAGAACAAAAGGCCGGTACTCATCCGTTGCATACGTGATGTCGATTCGGCCTGCTCCCGAAGCCACTGTTGGGGCCGCAGCACGATACAGATCAGCATGACGATCATGGCCATGCCGATGGCATAGCGCATGAGCTGTTCATTGAGATCCACGGCAATCAACGACCCCACCAGGGCGCCCAGAACAATGGGGAGCAGGAGCCAACCGCTGTGGGGAAGGGTCAGCTTGCCGTGGCGGCGGAACTGTATCAGCCCCACGACGTTTTGCAACAGAATTCCGATGCGGTTGGTGCCGTTGGCGACGCTTAGGGGCAAGCCGAGGAAGATCAACATCGGCAGCGTGATCAACGAACCACTACCGGCCAGGGTGTTGATAAACCCGGCAAGCATACCGGCGCCAATGGCAAGAAAGAGCGTTTCGGATGACATGGTCATTTTCCTCCTCGCACGAGTTTTGCGATGATTACGCCTACAAACGTATCGTATCGGTCAGTAGCGAGTCTTGAGGGCGCGATGAGGAATTGATGAGACGTTTCTGAGGAAATTTGTAGGGAGATTGAAGAGAGAACAAGAGGACCCATCTATTTTCCGGCGTTGGGGATCATATCGACGAAACCCAAAGGTCTCTTTTGGCGCCAACTATCGGTTACGGACGCAGCGCCTTCAATTCGAGGACCACCCCGGTGGTCCCTAAAGGCACCAGTGCCGGCGTGCGGGCCATTAACTCCCCCGGGACGGCCGAGAGGACGTCATGGTCTTTGTCCGTGAAGACTTCAACCATGTAGGCGCGCCACTTGCTTTGCCCGCTCATGTCGAGGGTTGGCGAGATGCGGAAGGTCAGGGGGAGGGAAAAGGTCGGCATCATATCGAATTTCACATCTTTTTCCACGCCGTGTCCCGGATAGAAGAGCTTGAGGATCAGGCGGTCCTCCGGCGCAATGTGGTGGGCGAAGTCGGGGTGGACCTGGATGGTGCCCTGAATCGTCGTCTCAGAAGAACCCGCCGACACGGAGAGCGCCAGCAACGCCATACCGGCAAGGCATAAGCAGGCCCAGGCCAGGAAGCCGCGGCGCCGGTCAGCCGCCTGACCTGTCATGGCGAGCATCGGGCATCGTAGAGATCGCATCGGGATTATGGCTCGTAGTTTCTCAAGTTCTGCGCATCCGTCCATCCGGCATACCGGACCCGCGTGATCTTTCGATGGAGGTATTCAATACGCTTATAAAACTCGATCGCGAACGACACCTTCACTTTGTCATCTTCACGGCTGAGGACTTTGACATACGGCGACATCATGTCTTCGAGATCGTTATCGTCCAAATAGATGCACCGCTTCTCATCCCGCAACTGGCGTTTCAATGCCTCTAAATCGCGGCCCTGCCGCCCGTTCGCTTCTTTCATGACCTGATCATAGGCTTCCGGCGTGTGACACACCCAGGAGGCTTCTTTCAATGTCTGCGGATCCGCCGCGTCGGCCACGGCGACTAGCATACCCACAAGCACTATCACAAGGCCTGCTGTCTTCACATATCTTCCTCGCACCGCCACCCCCATGATCCGTTATTACCAATTTGCCCCTTCAATCGCGAGCGTTTCCAAGTAGGCCCCAATGTGCGAAATCTGCTCCCCGTTGAGCACCTCAGCCCAAGGCGGCATCTGTTTTTTGGGCCGTCCGGCCACCACAATGGCGATAAATTCGCTATAGCCCCGCCAAAACTTGCGCAGATCCCCGGCGTGGCCATCTCCCCAGCGCGGCGACTTGCCATCGGCCTTCTTGCCGTGGCATTGCACACACCAGGTGAAGTAGAGTTCGCTGCCTTTTTGAATCGCGGCCGGATCACCTGAAAACGGATTGGACGAAGGCACAGGCGTGGCCGGTTTCTCTGTAGCCGGGGCCAAGATGCATACCGGCCGGTACAGGCTGCATGTCACGTCTGCATCTCCTTGTTGTTCATGAACATACCGTGTAGAGAGGGCGGGGCAAGAAAGGTGCATGTCTCCCCTGCCCCACGTCGCTGGCAGGCGCTACGGGAGTGCGTAAACGACGATCGCTGCGCTCTCCTGAAAATTGACGAATTTATCCTTTTGGAAATGGTTCACAATCGCACGGCCAACATAGGAGCCATGTCCCGTCGCCGCCGCAATATACTGCTTGCCATCGACCTCGTAGGAAATGATCCCGCCATTGTGGCCCGAGCCATTGTTGAACCGCCACAACACCTCGCCGGTCTTCGCATCCAACGCTTCGAGGTAGCCGTCATAGGTGCCGTTAAAGAGCAACCCACCGCCGGTCGACAGCAGCGCCGAGTGCGGAATGATGTCGTAGCGCTTCTCCCACGCGATTTTGCCGGTGACCGGATCTCGGGCGGTCAGACGACCGTGCGTCGAGCCATTGGGCGGATCCGTACCCACCCATTCAGCGGCCATGTACACCTGCGCAAAGGGCTCCGTGATCCGTTTCTCAGTGCCAAAGGAGATCTTGGTGCCCCCTTCTTCTGGCGCCACGGTCAGGTACATGCACCACTCATTGGCAATGCGATAGAACAAGCCGGTTTGCGGACTGTAGGTGCCGGCGTTCCAACTGTGGCCGCCGTCGATGGCGGGGCATACCAGGGTTTTCTCGCCGGCTTTGGGCCACAACATGTTTTCCCATTGGCCGGTTTCCAAATTGAACCCGGAGGTCCAGTTGGCGTTTTTCATATCGGGATAGACGCTGACGGGCTGCCCTGTCTTGCGGTCATGCACATGGTTAAACCCGTTTTTGCCCGGATGCAGCACCAGCTTGCGGCCATTGTCCTCAATCAGAACGTACTCGCCCGGCGCGGCATCGTAATCGTACGGATCACTCGGGGCTTCCTGGAAGTACCAGTTGAGCTTGCCGGTACTGAGATCCAACGCCACCGTCGACGAGGTGTAGAGATTGGCGCCCGGCCGGTGCGCATTGACGTCGGTCTTCATACAGTCGGCGCCGCAGAAATCGTAGTCCGGATTCGGGTTACTCGTGCCCAGAAAGATCTGATTGTTGTCATAGTCGACCGTGCCTGGCTGCCAGGAGCCGCCGCCGCCGTACTTCCAAGAATCGCCGCCCCAGGTCGCCAGGGCTTTGGGATCATTGCGCCCGGTGGTATAGAAGGTCCATTTCAAATCGCCGGTTTTGGGATTGAGACCGAAAATCCGGCCCTCGACCGGATATTCCCCGGCGTTTTGGCCGATGACGAGCAAGTCCGAACTCACGAAGGTCCCGGCGCCACTAAAGCCAGCGGTATCCTTTTTGGAGTTGACCAGTTGCCGGTCCCAGATTTTCTCCCCCGTCTTCTCATCGAGCGCAACCACCCGGCCATCGGTCAGGCCCATATAGACCCGTCCGTCGCCGACGGTCAGGCCGCGCGTATGGGCGAACACCGAGCGCGAGACGACCGCTTCGTTCATCTCCGGGACGTGCGCCCAGAGCCGCTGGCCGGTGGCGGCATTGAGCTTCCACACGGTTGAGGGATTCGTGCCGATATACATGTCGCCGTCAATGACCAAAGGTGTACTATGCATGCCCATGCGCACTTCGCCAGGTTGGAAGATCCAGACCGGGCGCAACTGCTTCACATTTTCGGCATTGATTTGCTTCAATGGGCTGTGGCGCCACCCTTTGTCGGTCGTGCGATGATAGTGACACCAGTTGTGATCGGGACAATTTTTGATCTTGTCTGCCGACGGATCGGCCAGGGCAGCCGGGACCGCCAACAGCCCGGTTACGGCGAGGACAACCACCACGCATCCCAATTTTCTCATGGCTTTGAGCATCGGTTGCTCCCTCCCTCTCGTGGGTCCATTCCTCCTGTCCCCCGAAGGCGCTCTTCGAGGGGGCTCCCAGTCATAGCGTCTCGCCTCGGGAACGCCAGCCCTACTCGGGGCCAAGCGCCTCCATCTTTATTCTGGCCTGGAGGCGATGTCAAGTCTTTTCTACCGCATGTTTCCTTTCCCGATGAACGCGAGCCGGTTTTCACGCTTGCAATACCCAAGTGCTTTCCGCAAGATGGCATCAAAAGAAAGCCGAGTCACATCGCATGACTTGTCTGCGCTGCACCCTGCCCGCAAGGTCCAGTGCGACAACGGCCTCCGGCTTGATAGCGTGGCGTTCTTTGTTGGCATCGGTCTCAGTCCGGAACATGCTGCAGCAGGAGAACACATTTTGTCACTCAAAGATTACGTCAAGTTTTTTTCGACCTTTGTCGCAAATCCAAGTCGTATTGGGGCCGTGACACCGAGTTCGAACGGCCTTTGCAGAGAGATGGTAGAATGGATCGATTGGGAACATACGGACGTAGTGGTCGAATACGGTCCGGGAACGGGCGTGTTCACCGATTATATTGTGTCTTTCATACACCCAGATACCAAATTCGTGGCGATAGAACTCACGCCGGATTTTGCTGATATGCTTCGCCAGCGTTTTCCACAAGCACACATCTATCAAGGCAGTGTGGCAGAAGTAAAAAAATTTTGTGACCAAGAAAACATCAGTGAAGTTGACGCTATTGTATGTGGTTTACCGTGGTCATTGTTCTCCGAAGCAGACCAGAACAAATATCTTGATGCCATGTTTACGGTACTCAAACCGGGAGGGCAGTTCACCACTTTTGCTTATTTACCAGGGCTCATCTTGCCATCTGGTGTACAATTCAAGCGCAAATTGTATGAAAATTTTTCCGACATTCGACGGAGTAGAATGGTTTGGCGTAATATCCCTCCCGCTTTTGTCTACAGATGCCGGCGCTAAGCTTTGGCATCCTTTACGGCAGGGGGCAACAGGGCGGGTGATGCAGGCACAGCCAAGACCACAGCACGCTGTCTTGCGGAACCACGGTCTTGGCGCTATAAATCTGATCCAGCCTATCCCCCCTTTTTCTACATGGAGAAACAGTGCAGATTATTCAGGCACGGAAAAGACCCACAACACGCCGCCTTGCGGCACGATGGTCTTGGTGCCATAGATCTGATCCAGCTTATTCTGCATGCGCTGCGCATCGACGCCCCACCCCGATTGCACGGCGATGTACTGCTTGCCGTCGACGGCATACGTACTGGGGACCGCCGTAATGCCAGAGTTGGTGACGAACTGCCAGAGCACTTTGCCGGTTTCCGCGTCAAAGGCCCGGAACTTGCGGTCATTGGTGCCACCACTGAAGACCAGTCCGCCGCCGGTGGTCAAAATTGGTCCCCAGTTATGGTGTTTGAAGTTGTGCTGCCAAACTTTCTTGTGGGTACCGATATTCCACGCTTGCACTTCACCGATGTGATCCGCCCCCTTTTGCAAGGTCATGCCAATGTCGGCAACGGCAACGCCAAGGAACAACTGTCCGGGCTTATATTCCTCCCTCTTGCCGGTCAGATGCCCACAGAGATTTTCGTGCGCCGGCACATAGAGCAAGCCGGTTTTCGGATTGTACGCTGCCGGCGGCCAATCCTTGCCGCCCCATAACGACGGGCAGAAATCCGCGCGTTTGCCGATATGCGGCACGCGGTCGGGATCATAGGTCGGACGGCTCGTCTTCGGATCGATACTCTTGAAGACATCTTGCTTCACAAAGGGCTTCGCATTCACGAAGGTGATCTTGCCATTGGTCTCGGGATTCAGGACCCACATATACCCATTGCGCCCCGGATGCACCAGCGATTTGGCGACTTTGCCATTGCGTTGCACCGGCATGATGAGCGGCGCCGACACTTCGTCCCAATCCCAGGCTTCGTTGTGATGATACTGGTGATAGCCTTTCAGCTCGCCGCTCTCCACGTCGATGGCGATGACCGAATTGGCGTAGAGATTGTCGCCGGCGCGGTCGTCAGGCATCCAGGGCGCGGCGTTGCCTGTGCCCCAGTAGACCATGCCAGTCTCGGGATCGTAACTCCCGGTGATCCAGGTCGACGCCCCACCCGTCTTCCAGGTGTCGCCAGGCCAAGTGTCATGGCCGAATTCGCCGGGACCGGGAATCGCATACGTCTTCCAGAGTTCTTTGCCGCTGGTCGCATCGTACGCGGCGACGAACCCCCGAATGCCGTATTCACCCCCCGAGACGCCAACGAGGACTTTGCCCTTCACGGTGAGGGGCGCTAGGGTCATGTAGTAACCGTTCGTATACTGTTCAACCGCCGTTTCCCACAGCACCTTGCCCGTCTTCGCATCCAGCGCCACGAGTATGCAATCCGTGGCCGCTAAATAAACTTTATCTTCCCACAACCCCACGCCACGGCTGGTCGGATGCAGTTGGAAGAGTTCCTCCGGTATCTCCCGCTGATAGCGCCACAGGAGATCCCCAGTCTTGGCATCCAGGGCCATCACCTAGTTCATCGGGGTGGCGAGGAACATGACGCCGTCGTTGACGATGGATGGCGCTTGATGCCCTTCGATCACACTGGTGGAAATCGTCCAGACCGGCTGCAGTTTGCCGACGTTGTCCGTGCTGATTTGGTCCGGTGGACTATAGCCCCATCCCTGGTAATTCCCCCGATACATCAACCAGTTGTGCGGCTCCGGATTCTCCAGACGCTGTTGCGTGACATGGCTGTAGGCCGTCATGTCCGCAGCCGCCAGCGAGGCCGAGAATCCCAGCAGGGTCACGGCCAGCAAGCACATGAGATGTTTCGACGAATACATAACCAGTTCTCCTCTCCAGGTTACGAGATACCCGCACTTCCCAAAGACGCCGCTGTGCGCGCCGGTTTAGCGTTTAAAACCCACTCGGCCAACAAACGCGCCAGCCACCTTCAAGACGCCATTGTCAATTTTCAGCGGTAAAATAGCAAGCTTTCTCCGCGATGGCCCTTTGACCGGCCGCCCCTGATCAACCGCGTTGAATTCCGAGAAATGACAGTAACACTTAAATGTCCGGCTCTCGGCCATCCATTGCGTCAGGTCACATCCCTGATGATTGCAGACCGATGAATACGCCACAATGCCATCGGCGGCGTAGGAACGTGTGGGTTCACTCAGGTGGTGCGGCGGTAGCCGCACGAGCAGCAGGCCATTGAGCCGCGACCCATCCCGTACAATGCCGGTTTGGGGTTCCATGGCGATGGCCGGCACCATCTCCGTTCCAACCGGCACATCCGCGGGCTTGATCGGCTCGCCCTGGCGCTCACCGAACCGGAACACCACCACATCGCCCGCCTGCGGACGCATCTTGGCCGGGGGCTTGGCGGCGCTGACGAGCTTGGCAAACGGCAAACTCAAACCGGCGCCCACCATGGCTTGCAGCATTGTCCGGCGTTTGGCCGGGTGGTTCAACGCATGCAGTGGCGTGTCTCGATTGTTCACAACGCCCTGCTCTTTCTAACCAATAAACACGTTTAAACACTTGTTGATTATCCAGGTGTCAACTCCCCCCTGGAAGACGCGGTTCGAGGTACGACTTGCATGGTGATCAGTAATGGATTGGCAAAGGGCAACGGCCAGCTGAGGATCTTGACCCCACCCCCTTTGACACCCAGATGCAGGTCTTCGGAAAGCCGGACAGCCCCTGACACCGTCCCGTGCGGGGTGTTCGCTGGCGCCGACACGGTGACGATAAGACGAACGCGTTGGCCTTTGACGAGCCCTCGCAACGTATGCGGCGCCATCTGCACAAACGGCTGCAGCTGCGCATCGGCGCGGATCATACCATAACCCAGGTCACGAGACATAAGAAATGACAGGGTAAATTGGCGGCTATCGCCAGGAGCTATCATCGCCGTGATGGACGGCGGCGTCCAGATGAGTTCCTGCGCGGCAGGAGGCAACACACCCAGGCACAGGAGGGTAGCAAACCAGAGCAATATGGCAATACGTTGTGGCCGCATGACTTGCAGATGCCTTGAAACAAGACGTCACATGGGCGTCAGAGCAATACATACCACGTTCTCTCGGTCCTATCGTGTGTGTGAACTGTGGTACCATTCCGAGAATACCGATGTCAACCCATTTTCTATTGACAGCCGCTGTACGGTGCGCTAGGTTTGCGCCTCCAATACGCATGTGACGCCGGGTATGGCGACAACCCGGAGCGTCCGAGCCGGTTGCGACCCTCTAGACCCTCTAGAGGTACAACCGCTCAAGCAACCGCAGTGGGCACTGCGTAGGGTCAATCCTTGAGGGTTGAGAAGGAGGCGAAGAATGAAACGAAGGATGTGGGCTGTATGTGTAATCCTGCTTATGCTGCCGTTCATGGCGTATGGGAACGACGAACTCCTGAGCTTGCAACAGGATGACGGGCAGTGGGTGTTACCGGGCAATAACTACGCCTCCACCCGCTACAGCACGCTGAATCAGATCTCGACCTATAACGTTCATAAGCTCAAAGCGGCCTGGACGTTCTCCCGGGGCGTGTTGCGCGGCCAGGAAGGTTCGCCCCTGGTGGTGGGCACCACGATGTATGTGCACACCGGCTTTCCCAACATCGTCTACGCGCTCGACCTGACGCAGGAGGGCGCGCCCATCAAGTGGACGTACAACCCCAAACAGAGCGCTGATGTGCCGGCGGTGGCGTGTTGCGACACGGTGTACCGCGGCCTGGCCTACGCCGAAGGCAAGATCTTTCTGGCGCAATTGGATACGCATGTGGTCGCGATCGATGCCGCCACGGGCAAGGAAATCTGGAAAATCAAGCAGGGCGACCACAAGAAGGGCGAGACCATTACGACGGCGCCCCTGGTCATCAAGGACAAGGTGATTACCGGGATTAGCGGCGGCGAGTTCGGGGTGCGCGGCTTCGTCACCGCAAACAACATCAACACCGGGGAACAGGTCTGGCGCGCCTTCAGCACCGGGCCGGATTCCGAAGTCCTCATTGGCGACGATTTCAAAGCGCCATATCCGAGCCACGACGGCGAGGATCTGGGGGTGTCGACCTGGAAAGGCGACGAGTGGCAGCGGGGTGGCAGCACCACTTGGGGCTGGTACTCGTATGATCCGGAGCTGCATCTCCTGTACTACAGCACGGGCAACCCGGGGACCTGGAACCCCACGCAACGTCCCGGTGACAACAAATGGTCGATGACGATTTTCGCCCGCGGTCCGGATACCGGCCAGGCGAAATGGGCCTATCAAATGACGTCGCACGACGAGTGGGATTATGACGGGGTAAACGAGAATATTCTGGTCGATCTCACCATCGAGGGCAAGCCATATAAGGCCCTGGTGCATTTCGACCGCAATGGCTTTGCCTATACCATCGACCGCACCAATGGCAAGCTGTTGGTGGCGGAGAAATTCGGCCCGGTCAACTGGGCCGAGCGGGTTGACCTGGAAACCGGTTTACCGGTCAGGGTGGCGGCGTATGGAACGCAGGCCGGGAAAAACACCAAGGGGGTGTGCCCGGCCGCGATTGGCGCCAAAGACCAACAGCCCGCGGCCTATTCCCCCAAAACGGGCCTGTTCTACGTGGCGACCAACAATATCTGTATGGATTATGAAGGCGTGCCGGTACGGTATCAGGCCGGGCAATGGTACGTGGGCGCAATCGTGCGCATGTTCCCCGGTCCGGGCGGCAATCGGGGCGAGTTTATGGCCTGGAATGCCACGACGGGGAAGAAGAAATGGGGCATCAAAGAAAATCTCGCAGCCTATGGCGGGGCGCTGGCAACGGCTGGCGACGTGGTGTTCTATGGCACCATGGAAGGCTGGCTGAAAGCGGTGCATGCCAAAACCGGCGAACTCCTGTGGAAGTTTAAGACCGGTTCGGGTATCATCGCCAATCCCATGACGTATTTGGGTCCGGATGGCAAACAGTATGTCGCGGTCATTTCCGGCGTTGGCGGCTGGGCTGGCGTGGCGGTGGCGCTGGATATCGGGCCGGAGGATCCGACGGCGGGCTTGGGCGCCCTGGGGGCCTTCGGCGATGCCACGAAATACAGCACCAAAGGCGCTATGTTGTACGTGTTTTCGCACTGAGCTGATCGGCGCACTATCTACCGTGGGGCCGGAAACACCGGCTCTCTGACATGACACCTGACAGCCCTCTCTCGGAGACCACACGCAGATGGAGAGGGCCGTTTTTTCTTACATTAGGGTTGTTCCCCAATAGTTAATGAGGTAGGCTATCCTCCCCCAAACGATGGAGGGAGCCCAGCCAGGTCA
>CBCXVS010000223.1:0-12914 GCA_965178525.1 uncultured bacterium
TACATGTCAAACCCAGGTAAGGTTCTTCGCGTTGCGTCGAATTAAACCACATGCTCCACCGCTTGTGCGGGCCCCCGTCAATTCGTTTGAGTTTCAGCCTTGCGACCGTACTCCCCAGGCGGGGCACTTACTGCGTTAGCGCCGGCACCGACGGGATTAAAACCGCCGACACCTAGTGCCCATCGTTTACAGCGTGGACTACCAGGGTATCTAATCCTGTTTGCTCCCCACGCTTTCGCGCTTTAGCGTCAGAACTGGTCCAGCTGGCCGCCTTCGCCACGAGTGTTCTCCCCCATCTCTACGCATTTCACCGCTACACAGGGAATTCCACCAGCCCCTCCCAGCCTCAAGTCTCACAGTTTCTGCGGCTTAGCACGGTTGAGCCGTGCGATTTCACAACAGACATATGAGACAGCCTGCACGCCCTTTACGCCCAATAATTCCGAACAACGCTTGCCCCTTCCGTATTACCGCGGCTGCTGGCACGGAATTAGCCGGGGCTTTCTTTGGGGGTACCGTCCTGAACATGCCTCTGTTCGAAGCACACTCGTCTTTCCCCCAGTCAGAGGTTTACAACCCAAAGGCCTTCATCCCTCACGCGGCGTTACTGCATCAGGCTTTCGCCCATTGTGCAAAATTCCCCACTGCTGCCTCCCGTAGGAGTCTGGCCCGTATCTCAGTGCCAGTGTGGCTGATCATCCTCTCAGACCAGCTACCCATCGTCGCCTTGGTGGGCTGTAACCCCGCCAACAAGCTAATGGGCCGCAAGTTCATCCTAAACCGCGAGCGTCTACAGAGGCCCGCTTTCCCCCCACAACTTGTGCTGTAAGGAACTATCCGGTATTAGCCCCCCTTTCGGGAAGTTATTCCAGAGTTCAGGGCAGATTACTTACGTGTTACGCACCCGTTCGCCACTTTACTCAGGAACCGAAATCCCTTTTCTCGTGCGACTTGCATGTGTTAAGTACGCCGCCAGCGTTCGTTCTGAGCCACGATCAAACTCTCCGTTCAGAATTCGGCTGAGCGACTAAGCCATGAAGACTAAGTCAACTCAAAATCGAGACCCTAACACCGCAGGCATAATTCTATATTCGGCTTTCAAGGACCATGTCAGAAGCATTGAATAAGACTATACAGGGATACGTTTTCTTTGTCAATGGCACAAAAACATTCTTTTCCTCTCTCGGGCTCATTGGCGTGCCTACTGTATGCATCAGACATGTCTAACTACTTGTATTTTGTGTTTTAAATAAGTGTGGGCAGTGGCATTTTTTTTGTGACCCCAGAGCGGATTTTCTCTACACTGTCCGGGACTAAGACGCGTGGTCGACCCATCATTCACTCTAGGGAGATTCCGCCCATGCAGCACGTTATGCCACGCCTCCTCTCGGTTTCGGCTACGGATCCCACCGCGACCCACGCCTCCATCAGCACCGCCCTGCGGCAAGCGAACACAGGGGATACGGTCTGGATTGGCCCCGGCCACTACAGCCCGTCGCGTACACACGAAGTCTTTCCGCTCTATGTGCCGCCCGGTGTCACCGTGTTTGGTGCCGGCGCGCAGGACTGCCTCATCGATGGCGAAGAGGCCCTAGCCCTCTCCTTCCGGCCCGTACAAGAGGGACAAAGCCTCATCCTCTTGGCGGACAACACGTCGCTCAGCGGCGTGACGCTAGCCCATAGCGGCGGCAATGGCATCGGAAATCAGCCTGGCGCGCGCGTGCAGATTATACACAACACCATCCGCCAACATGGTCAGCACGGCATTATTCTCTCCGGCCCAGAGGCCGCGGTGATCAAAGACAATCGCTTCGAGGACAACGGCACCAAACAGTTCCGGCCCGCCACACCGCGCCCGGCCGCCGGCCGCCAGGGCCACCACATTTTTGTCCAAGGCAAAAGCGGCGGCGCCAATCACATTCTGATTAGCGACAACACCATGGCGCGCGCCTTTGCCGACGGCATCGCCGTAGTCGTGTTTTTCGATGAAGCTGATGGCGTGCACATGCACGTGCGGGTGTGGCACAACACCATCGAGCACAGCGAGCGGCGTGGGCTGACCATCGCCGGCTCGTTTGGCCCCTGCCACAACCGGGTCGACATCGATGTCCGGCAGAATATGCTACGCCACAACGCTGCCCTCGCCATCGGCGCGCAGGCCGCTCGTCCGCTCGTGACTCAGCTCGTCCGGGATACCCGGCTACGCTTGCATCTGATCGATAACGACTGCCAGCACAACGGCGATGGGATCATGTTGTACGGCGGGTTTGGCCCGGCGGAGCATAATGTCCTCGACGCCACCCTGATAGGTAACTAGGTCGCGGGGGCGTCGCGTCATGGCCTCCGTATCATCGGCGGTGTCGGCATGGGCGGGTACGCCGCGCGCCACAATCAGGTCCATGCCGTCATAAGCGGCAATCGTATGGCAGACGTAGGGGAGGTCCCGGTTTTTCTGCAGGGTGGCGCCGCGGAAGGACAGGAAGACGTAACGGACAATACCGTTCTGGCGCACGTCGGGGAAAACGAGTTGCCGACACCGCCGGGAAAACCGGCGTTACGCCTCAACGATGGCATGCCAGGCAATGCTGTACACGTGGCAGCGCCTGCTCCCGCACATGAGCGCGTGCACCATGCGCTTCCCTATGAGGCCTGAGGACACAACACCGGAAGAAAGGCGGCGTTACGTTTAGGTCATGCGGTCGAGTATGCCCATCACGTCCACCCCGATCGTATCGGCCAGAAGAAAGCCTTGGCGTGTCAGAGAAAGCCGCTGCGCCTCGAGGCGGACCAGCCTTTCTTGCCTCATCGCCTGAAATTTGGCAGAACTGAGCAGCACATGCAGCTCTTTGGGCTCGAGCCGCACCCCTGCAGACGTGCGCAATTGCAGAAAAATGTGTTCTTCACGAGCCTTGACCGCATCAATCACTTCGGCGTCGATACACGCCTCGCGGCCGGCTTCAATGGCCGCGAGGTAGTCCCGCATGTCCCGTGTATTCCAACGTCGCCGCCCATCGACAAAGGAATGCGCCGACAGCCCCACGCCCACATAGGGCACGCCGTGCCAGTAGCTCCAGTTGTGACGGGAGTAAAAACCCGGACGGGCAAAATTGGACACCTCATAGTGCTCATATCCGGCATCGCTCAGGGCCTCGATCACCCAAGCATAGGCCCACGCATCATCCTCCTCGGAAACCGGCGTTAAACGCCCCTGATGATGCCGCTGCGCAAACCGCGTGCCCTCTTCGATCGTCAGGGAATACGTCGACATATGTTCCGGCCGCAGGGCCAATACCTGCTCCACCGTCCGGCGCCAATGGGCACGCGGCGCCCCAGGCAGACTGAACATCAGATCCACGCTCAAATTGCTAAAACCCGCCTGCCGCGCCGCAGCAAACGCATCCTGCGCTTCCGCGGCGCGATGCAACCGCCCCAGCACTTTTAGATCCGCATCGTTCAGCGACTGCACCCCCAGGCTCAGCCGATTCACACCCAATTGTCTGATGGCGGCAAATCTCGCCGCATCCACCGTGCTGGGATTAGCCTCCAGAGTCATCTCGGCATCAGCCGCAATCCCAAACCAAGCCGAGGCTGCATCGAGCATCCGCCCCACTTGCCCCGGCGACAGCATACTCGGCGTGCCGCCCCCAAAGAAAACCGTCCGCACCGGCCCCCGAGACGCTAAATGCCGCCACTGGCCCATCTCCGCACACACCGCCTCGACATAGCGCCCATACAACTCCTCGTGCCCCGTCAACACGGTAAACGCACAATACGGACAATGCTGCGGACAAAACGGGACATGCACATACAACCCAAATCCCCCCTCTCCTTCCCTATTCCGCAATCCGCAATCCGCAATCCGCATTCCTAGGCGTCCATTTTTAGCGTGGCCAAAAACGCTTCCGGCGGAATCTCCACTTTACCAAGTTGCTTCATGCGCTTTTTCCCCTCTTTTTGGCGCTCCAAGAGCTTGCGCTTGCGCGTCACATCCCCGCCGTAGCACTTCGCCACCACGTTTTTTCGTAGCGGGCGCACGGCCTCCCGCGCAATGATCTTGCTACCCATCGCGGCCTGAATCACCACCTCGAACAGTTGGCGCGGGATGAGATCTTTGAGTTTGCGGCACAACTCCCGTCCCCAGGTATGGGCCTTGTCGCGATGCATGATGATGGACAACGCATCCAATGCGTCGCCGTTGATCAGCAAATCCAACTTCACCAAATCGCTACGGCGCATGTCCTTGTGCTCGTAATCAAAGGACGCATAGCCACGGGAGACGGATTTTAAGCGATCGTAGAAATCGGTGACAATTTCCGCCAGCGGGATGTCATAATGCAAAATGGCGCGGTCGGCGTGCAAATATTCGGTATTCAAGTAGGCGCCGCGCCGCTCATTCACTAACTTCATGATGTTGCCAATGTACTCGCTTGGCACCAAGATCTGGGCTGACAGAATGGGTTCACGGATCTCTTCAATGCGGTTTGCAGGTGGCAAGGCGGACGGATTCTCGACGTCGAGCCGCGTCCCATCTTTACACAGCACTTCGTAACGCACATTTGGCACCGTGGTGATGAGGTCGATACCATACTCCCGATCCAACCGTTCTTGCACGATCTCCATGTGCAACAACCCCAGAAAGCCGCAGCGAAAGCCAAAGCCCAGCGCCGTGGAGGTTTCCGGCTCATAGAGCAACGCCGCATCGTTCAGCCGCAGACGGCCCAGAGCATTGCGCAAGTCGTCATAATCGTCCGTATCAACCGGATACAAGCCACTGAATACCATCGGCTTCAGCGTACGATACCCCGGCAATGGCGGGACCGGATCGCGTTGCGCCGGCATCACTGTATCGCCCACCCGAGCATCCTCGATGGCGCGCACGCCAGCAATCAGATAGCCGACTTCGCCGGCGCCAAGCCGCTCGGTCTCGAGACGGCTCAGACGCAGCACGCCCACTTCCTCCACCTGGTATTCACGGCCGGTGGCATAAAAACGGATCTTCATCCCCTTGCGCAAGACGCCATCGACCACACGAATAAAGCAAATCACGCCACGATAATGATCATAGAGCGAATCAAAGATCAGAGCCCGCAAGGGCTGCTCCGGCTCACCCAGCGGTGGCGGCACGCGATGCACAATGGCGTCCAACACCGTGTCAATACCGATACCCTGCTTGGCGCTAATCAAGAGGGTGTCATCCGGACGGTCCCCGAGCAGGTCGGCGACCTGCTGCCGCACCGCCTCGATTTGAGCGCTATCCATATCGATTTTATTCAGGATCGGTATGATCACCAAGTCGTGCTCCAAAGCCAATAGCACGTTGCTGACCGTTTGCGCCTCAATTCCCTGCGTGGCGTCAACGACCAGCAGCGCCTCTTCGCACGCCGCCAGGCTGCGCGATACTTCGTAGGTAAAGTCCACGTGACCAGGCGTATCGATGAGATTCAAGACATATTCCTGGCCATCATCGGCACGGTAGCGCATGCGCACCGCATGCGCTTTAATCGTAATACCGCGCTCACGCTCCAACTCCATATTGTCGAGAACCTGCGCTTGCATTTCCTGGGGCGACAGCGTCGCCGTCTGCTCCAGCAGCCGGTCGGCCAGAGTCGATTCGCCATGATCGATATGCGCGATGATCGAGAAATTGCGAATGCACGATAGGTTCATCATCTTTCCTGCTGTTAGTCGTCTCTATGATTGATGTGGCGCACGAATCAGGCGTTCACCGAGAGGATCCAAAAAAGGCGGGACCATACCACACACGCGGTATCCGTGCACAATCATACCCTGCATCGAGAAGTCAAAGCAATGCGGCGAACTCATCGTCTGCACCGTATCGGCGGACGCGATACGCGCCTCGACCTCTGAAAAATCCTGGCAGATGAGGTACAATACGCAGCAGTACATGACCCTGCTACTTACCGCTCATGAGAGGGGAGGCCAGCCGTGAAAGCAGGCGACGAATTCTTCAATTTGTACAATCATGGCTTCATTCGTACTGCTGTTGGCGTGCCCGAGGTCCGGGTGGCCGACCCGGCCTTCAACGCGGCGCGCACGGTCGAACTGATGCAACAGGCGGCCCAGCAGCAGGCGATCTTGGCCTTGTTCCCGGAACTCGGCCTGTCGTCCTACACCTGTGAGGATCTGTTTCATCAACACGCCCTGCTAGAGGCATCCCTCGCCGCCCTCCGAACCGTGCTGGACGCCTCTGCCGCCCTCCCCCTCGTGGCCGTGGTCGGCCTGCCTTTGCAAATCGATCAACAGTTGTTCAACTGTGCCGCGATCCTACATCAAGGCCACATACTCGGTGTCGTGCCCAAGGTCTATTTACCGGGTTACCGGGAATTTTACGAAGTTCGGCAGTTTGCCCCGGCCGCCCATGCGCACCGAGACACCATCTCGCTCTGTGGCCAGGACGCCGTTCCATTTGGGGAACGGCTCTTGTTCCGTGTCGACGGCGTGCCGGACCTCACCTTCTTCGTGGAAATCTGTGAAGATCTCTGGGTGCCGATTCCGCCGTCCTGCTTCGCCGCGCTCGCCGGGGCGACCGTGCTGCTGAATCTCTCGGCCTCGAACGTGACCATCGGCAAGCACGAGTATCGCCACAGTCTGGTCTCGAACCAATCCGCCCGGTGTCAGGCTGTCTATCTGTACACTGCGGCCGGAGCCGGCGAATCGACGACAGATTTGGCCTGGGACGGCCATGCCATGGTGTATGAAAACGGCACGCTCGTCGCCGAATCGCAACGGTTTCAAGAGACCTCTCAGTTGGTGCTGGCCGATCTCGACGTGGACCGGCTCGTGCAGGAACGCATGCGCATGACGAGTTTTGGCGACAGCATGCAGCGCTACCGTGACGAATTGCGACAATTCCGTGACATCGAGGTACCCTTAAAACTGCCCAACACCGGCCGCGTGCTCTGCCAACGCCATTATGACCGCTTTCCCTACGTGCCCTCGGATCCGGCAGTACGCGACCGCCGCTGTTACGAAGCGTACAACATCCAGGTACAGGGTCTGGTCAAGCGGCTCAAAAGCGCCCATATCCACAAGGTCGTGCTCGGCATCTCCGGCGGCCTGGACTCCACCCATGCGCTCATCGTGGCCGCCCGCGCCATGGATCTCCTCGGCCATCCCCGCACCCACATTCTGGCCTACACCATGCCAGGGTTTGCCACCAGCAACCGCACCCTGGCCAATGCTCATGCCTTGATGCAGGCTGTGGGGTGCACCGCGCAGGAGCTGGATATCCGTCCCAGCAGCGAGCAGATGCTGCGCGACCTAGACCACCCCTATGCGCAGGGTGAAGCAGTCTACGATGTCACGTTTGAAAACGTCCAGGCCGGCGAGCGCACCAGCCATCTCTTCCGCTTGGCCAATTATCACCAGGCATTGGTGGTGGGCACCGGCGACTTGAGTGAGCTGGCACTGGGCTGGTGTACCTATGGCGTCGGCGATCACATGGCCCATTATAGCGTCAACGCCAGTGTGCCCAAAACCTTGATCCAATTCCTCATTCGCTGGGTGGCCGACACGGCGCAACTCGGCCAGGAGGCCAGCCGAGTCCTGCGGGATATCGTCGATACCGAGTTCAGCCCGGAATTGGTGCCGGGCGACCGCAACGGCGATCAGCCCAGCCAGATCACCGAAGCGGTGGTGGGTCCCTACGAACTGCAGGATTTCAATGTGTATTACACCACCCGCCTGGGCTATACACCGGCCAAGATCGCCTTTCTCGCCCACCACTGCTGGCGCGACCGCACCCAAGGCCGCTGGCCCGACACGCCCGAGGAGCGGCGGCAACAGTATTCACTCGGCGACATCAAACACTGGCTCTCAGTGTTCGCCTGGCGCTTCTTCAAGATCAGCCAATTCAAGCGCAGTTGCATCCCCAATGCGCCCAAAGTCGGCTCCGGGGGCTCGCTGTCGCCACGGGGCGATTACCGCGCGCCGAGCGACAGTGAGGCCACGGTGTGGCTCGACCAACTCGCGCTGATTCCCGATGTGGATCCGGCCAGTCCACAGGCGGACGGGGTCTGGCAGCCTGCCCGTCATGTTGTTTCATCGTGAAGGATGAACATAGAAAGGAGATCGCCATGCCCGAACGCAAGTTTGTGACCGACCCGGAGCGCCTCGACGAGCTGATCGAAGAGGCCACTGTGGATGCCTACGACGACGGAGAGCAGCACTCCGGCCTGATAACGATGATCGAGGAAAATCTCGATTGTCCGTTCAAGACCAAGGTGATTGGTGAAGAGATCGAGGTGACGGATACGGAGTGGCCGGAATTCGGCCTGGGCCTCAAATTCACCTGCCAATATAAGGGCAACACCTACTCGATCGACGCGACGTCACTGGAGTGGGTGGAGCCCTTACCAGAAGGCTTTGAGTGGGTCGAGGCCTATTTTGAATGGTTGAGCCGGTTTTGAAAGTTTGAAAGTAAGTGGATGCTGCAGCGGACATGGTAACACCAGAATATTCACTGAACCGAAATCTCATCGCGTTCAGTGAGTCTATCGAGCCCCTGGAGAGCGCCGGCCAACGGATTGTCCTGTGTTTGGATGAGTTCGAAAATACCTTCAAGCACCGCGGGCACTTCACAGAAGATTTTTTTGATCACATGCGGTCCCAGTTCAATATGCCCAAGCTGGCGTTTGTGACCGGGACGCAGCATCCGTTACAGGACCTGTCGTTGGAAGGCAGATTGACGTCTCCGTTTTACAATGTGTTTACGGGTTCTCCGCTGGAAGAATTCACGAAGGACGAGGCGTACCACTTTGTTGTGACCCAAGGCGATAAGGTGAACTTCACGTACAACGAACTTGGCTTTGTCTTTTCCTATTTGTAGCTCCACCCCCTGAAATTGCAGATCTTGTGTGACTGGGTCGTGAGAAACCGGCAGCGCCGACTTCCGGAGCGAGACTTGCTCAAAGAAATCACGAAGGAGTTTAATACGTTTTTTGTGGGTAGGTTCTCTCCCAGACAACTTCTGCGTCTCAAGAAAACGGTGAGCCTGGACAATATCAAGAGGATACTGGAAACTGTCAAGGCGGGAAGGGATATATTCAAGGATTCCTAGAGCGCATGAGACGTCCGTTTTTTAATGAATCATGCCGATTGATTTACCTCGCGATCTTCAAGCCGCTCACACTTGCGACTGAAACCGAACAGTTGACCCGAAAGGATGCAGTGCTAATGGTTCTCAAACTCCTTCCGGGCACCAGTGCGTTGCTTATCGCCATTATCGCGATCGCTGGGATTTTCCGCCAGTTGGTGGGTTATCCGTTTGACCGGGCTTCATATCTGTCCGCGGTTATTGCATTGTTGCTGGGCTTCGGGCTGGCCGCCGGGCTAGGCTTCGGGCTGGCCGTCGAGTGGGTTGGCAGGCTATTCTTCGGGCTGGCCGCCGGGCTGGGCTTCGGGCTAGTCGGCAGGCCGGTCAACGATCCGGGCAACGGACGGATGGTTGTGCTGGGCTACGGGCTGCTCGCCGGGCTGCTCGCCCGGCTGCTCGCCCCGCAGGCTGATGGCCTGAACGCCGGACTAACCGCTGGGCTGGTATGCCTTATAAGCTACGCGTTTACCTTCTATCGGCCTTTCTACCTACCGATTTACATTTGGCAGTATTGGAAAGCCAACCAAGCGGCAGACCCCTTCAAAAGCTTTCACCACTCACCAGTGTACTGGGATGAAGTCATCGCCATGCCGCTGCCGTATCTGGTGAACTGGCTCATCCGATGTGTACACCATGATCGCGAGCGCGGTCTCGCGGAAATCCGCTTTGTCACGGCCCAGCGCCCTTTCCAGCGGCGCGCCGCCCAAAAGGCGCTCATCGCGCTCGCGGTAGAAGACTTGCAGCGTATGGAGAGCCTGGATGATCTAGCAAAATCGGCGCAGGTGTTAGCGTTTCTCCCCACCGATGCAGAATATGCTCCGGATGGTTTATCCGATGCCCGGCGGCATGTGGAGGCGGTTTCCCAGCTCGCACGAGATTACCAGACGCGGATAACACCCGTTGGCCGGTTGCAGCTCCTGGAGGAACTGCGACAGGAGCTGCAAGCATTTCGCGATGGCATGACACTCGTCAAGCGGCCGGTTGGGCAGAGCTTGCAGCCCCTGGCGCTGTGCTGGCTGAGTCTGGTCGACAAGGAAGCAACGGCATGCCGGGAGACGCTGGCCTTTACGCCCATTCCCAATCCGTATATCGTCGGCAATCTGCTCCAATACCGGGATGACAACCTCTTCAAAGGCCGCAAAGATATCATCGTCGCCATCGAAGAAAACATTATCAACCCGAGCCAACGGCCGGCCTTGTTGCTCTATGGCCGTCGACGCATCGGCAAAACGTCCACGCTATTGCACCTGCCCCGCCTGTTGAGCAGTCAGTTTATCCCGATTTTTATCGATTTCCAGGATGCCAGATGGCGCGAGAGTGATGCTGTGTTTGGTTACCAACTGGCACGGTCCATCGTTTCCGAGGTCAACAAACGCGAGGCGGGAAAAGGTCTTGCCGATCCGCGCTTAGAATCGTTTGAAAGGTATCCCTTCACGGTGCTCGCTGAAACACTTGATGCGCTGGAAGATTGGTCTCGGCAGATGCGGAAACAACTGCTCCTCACCTTTGACGAGTATGAGAAATTGGAAGAAGGGCTGCGCGCGGGAAAGATCACCACGGAAATCCTCAACCTTATCCGATATATCGTGCAGCATCGTGAGCAAATCGTCGTGCTCTTCTCCGGCAGCCACCGCTTTGAAGAGGCCCAGAGCGTGAACTGGGCGGATTACCTGATCAATGTGAAAATGATCGAACTCAGTTTTCTCGCGCCTGACGATGCGCGCGAGTTAATCACGCAACCCGTGCCCAATCTGCAGTATGCGTCTCATGTCGACGACGCCATCATCCAACTAACCCACGGTCAGCCCTACCTGTTGCAAGCCATGGCATCCGAATTGGTGAACGATCTGAATGCGCAAAAAAGACTGGTGGCCACGCCAGACGACCTGGACGTGGCCATCGAAAAGGTCTTGGTCACGGCCCAGGCCTATTTCTTTTTCACCTGGCAAGAGGATTGCTCCGAGGCGGAGCGGGAGATGTTACGCACGATGGCAGCGCATGGCACGACCGAACTCGCACGAACACCCCATCAGGAGACGCTGCAAGCCCTTTGTCGGAAGGACATGTTGCAATACACCGAGGGGCGCTATCACTTTACCATCGAACTCTTTCGCCGATGGGTGGTGAAAACCCAGATGGTCGATTCATCCTCCGACATGGTGACGCATTCGGGTCATAAGCCGTGAGGGAAAAAGGGAACGCAACCCGCAGCAGCGCCGGCCGGCAGCGGCTCCCGCTTAGAGCATGGCTAATGGCGTAATCGGCGACCCCGTCACCCCGGGGAAATGCAGGGGCGCCACCACGAACATAAAATCCCAGCGGTTCAGCCGTTCGCAGTGCCCCACGAGATCCTCAAATTGCGCCGCATCGATCAGCCACAGGCCCATCGCCACAATGCCGACCTGATGGATCGGGATATCAAACGTCTCATAACCGCTGGGATTCACATCCTGGGACGCGTCGGCGACAATGACGGACACCCCGCGCTCATGCAGCCAGGGCAGCGCGGCCGCATGCAGGCCAGGCCGGCCGATTTCTCTGGATACCGCGCCCGCCTGCTCCCACCGCTTGAACCACCCCAAGCGCAGGCAGAGGGCATCGCCCTCTTCGACCCATACGCCCTGGGCCTGCTCGGCCGCCTCCAAGTCCTCCGGAAAGACGCCCTCACCGGCCTCCAGCCATTCTTTGCCCCGCACTTTCGTGATGTCCAACAAGACACCTCGGGTGACGATGCCGTCTTTGAGGACTTCGATCCCCTCTGCGGTGGCGCCACGGCTAGTCGTGACCAAGTCGGCCGAACGGCCGTTGTACATCTTGCCTTCCCAAAAGATATGACACAGGGAATCGATATGCGTAATGGTCAGTCCGTGAAACCCCATGCCAATGAAATCGGACGAGATTTGACGGGGTCCACGCTCGTGGGCCGACGGCAGACAATGCGCTTCCCCACTCTCCATCATGAAATGCAGGGGCGGTATGACCACATCCGCTGCCGCACTGGAGACCAGGGGCCGGGCGCATCCGACCGTCATGCCCTCGCGAATCAGAGCCGATGCTTGCGCCCGTTTCTCAGGCGTGACCAGATTCAGCGTGCCGAGCTGGTCGTCATCGCCCCAGCGCCCCCAGTTGCTCAGACTAGTAAAGTAACCTAAGACGTCCGATTCGCTTGGAATGTGTTGCACGGCCATGATCAACCTCCGTATTGTGTATGGCCACCTCTTCGATGCTCAAGCTGCTCTCCCCTGTTATAGCACGGAAATAGCACGCAACAGTAGGGTGGAATCCTCGTGCTGTGCAACTCCATTGACAACACGGCGCCCTACGGCTCACATGAGGCCGCGCCCTGGCAGGTCATGGTAGTTGGCCAGTTTTTGAGCCATTTGACGATGACCAGTCAACATCTCACCACGCATCACAGGCGCCATCATGCCGTCATCGCATCGTGCACATCGGGAAGCGTGAAGTCTTGAGCGCGCTCAGGGTTACACAGGCGTTACGCATTCCGACTCTCTCCTGCTCCCTTCAGTATAAAATTGTCATCACATATTTCTCAGCGTATAATGCCGCCTCAATTATACAAAACCGGATTGAGCCTCTATTCAACAGATACTGTCATACGAGATCAAACGAGCGACATGTATCATGACGGTTTTAAGTACCCACTATGCCAACAGACCCCAGATACATTTTGTTTCACTGCAGACACACAGTTCGGTCTAACTCGAATGGCCTTAAGTGAAGCTCTAACTGCATGTCGTGTCAACGGTTGACGCAACACATGAGGGGGTTTTGTCATGAG
>CBCXVS010000224.1:0-12889 GCA_965178525.1 uncultured bacterium
AGAGGGGAGTCGGTCTCAGGCAATCGGCGTAACTGCTTCATCAAGAAAGGAGTTGGCTTAACTTAATGCCATTCGGGTCGTACGGAGGAGTAGACGATCGTGGGCCGGGTACAGACGCTGCCTGAAGACGTCATCAATCACATTGCCGCAGGGGAAGTCGTGGAGCGGCCTGCCTCTGTGGTGAAGGAATTGATCGAGAATGCGCTAGATGCCCAGGCCAGCAGCATTCACGTCACGGTACACAATGGTGGGGTCGAGTTGATTCAGGTCGATGACGATGGCATGGGCATGGATGCCGACGATGCCGTACAGTGCTTCCAGCGGCATGCCACCAGTAAGCTTCGGGCCGTGACGGATCTGGATCAGGTGCATACCATGGGCTTTCGGGGGGAAGCCCTCCCCAGCATTGCCGCGGTGTCACGCCTGCACATGGTGTCGCGGTGTCCCCAGGACGTCGTGGGGATGCAGGTGATCATCGAGGGCGGCGTCCTCGCCAGCGTCGACGCCTGCGGGGCGCCACCGGGCACTTCGTTTCGGGTTAGGGATCTTTTCTACAACACCCCGGCACGGCGGAAATTTCTCAAAAGTCCCACGACGGAATCGAGCCATATCGCCGCCTGCTTTACGGCGTTGGCACTGATGGCGCGGGAGGTGCATATGACCCTGCGCCTCAACGGCCGCCTACATATCCAGGCGGCGTCAGCCAAGGCCCTGGGCGACCGGCTCGACATGGTCTTTGGCGCCGGCCTGCAAGACCAGCTGCTGTCCATTGAGGACGCCGAGGCCGACTGGCAGGTGCAGGGCTTGATCGCCCGCGCCACCTTTCACCGGGCGACGCGCCGGCAGCAGTTCTTTTTTGTCAACGGCCGCCCGGTGCACAGCCGCACCCTCAGTCACGCCCTATACGAGGCCTATCGCACGCTCGTGCCGCGGGATCGGCATCCGGTGGCGTTTGTGTTTCTGACCTTGCCGCCGGGTGAGGTCGATGTGAATGTGCATCCGGCCAAGTTAGAGGTTCGGTTCCGCCAGGAACGACAGCTGTACGACCGCCTCAGACGACTCATGCAGCGGTGCCTGCGCGACCATTTTGCCGGTACACCGCCGGCCGAGGCGGCCGACCAGGCAGCGCCGGACGCCAGTGGCCGCACGATGCCGATGATGTGGCCGGCGTCAGCGCCGGACGCAACACCACCGCCGACTGTCACGCCGCCATCATCGGCGCCACCACCGACGGCCGCGTCACCGGCGTCCGAGGCGCTCGACCTGCACACCGGCTATCCCGCCGCCGGCCGTGCCGTGCTGGACGGCGAGCCGGTGGGGCAGCTGCACGAGACGTATCTCCTGGTGCAGTACCCGGGCGGTGTCTTTATTGTGGATCAGCACGCGGCACACGAGCGGGTGGTGTACGAACGGCTCATTGCCACCCTACAACACGGCCACGGCGAGGCCCAGCGCTTGCTGTTTCCGGTCAATCTCGATTTCGGCGGCATCGATCCGGCCTGGCTCGAGACGGCGCTGCCGCGATTGGCCACCCTGGGGTTTGCGCTCGACCCCTTTGGGGGCGCCACGTATCGGCTGCACAGTGTACCGGCCTTGTTGGCCGAGCGCGATTATGCCGCGGCCCTGATGGATGTGCTGGAAGCGCTACGCACACCGGGCGGCGATGAGACGCCAGAGGCTGCGGCCACGGGGGTGCCGGGCATTTTACACCGCACGGTCACGGCCATGGCCTGCCATGGCGCCATCCGGGCGCACCAACGCTTGCCGCACGACGCCATGCGCGCCTTGCTGCGGGATCTGGCCCAGACGCCGCGCCCGTTCACCTGCCCACACGGGCGGCCGGTGCTCCTCAACGTCGCCTTGACGGACATCGAAAAACAATTCCTGCGCCGCTAAGCTGAGGTGGCACGGAGGCATCGAAGGAAACCCCGCTATGTTGCAAGACGCCTTACCTGTTGGCCTCACTTTTGACGATGTCCTGCTACTGCCGGCGCGCTCCGATGTGGTACCGCGCGATACCGATGTCGCCACCCGCTTGACCCCGACCCTGCCGCTCACGATTCCCTTACTCAGTGCGGCCATGGATACCGTCACCGAGGGCCTCCTGGCGATCGCCTTGGCACAGGAAGGCGGTCTGGGCATCATCCACAAAAACCTTAGTATCGAGGCACAGACCGCGGAGGTCGACAAGGTGAAACGCTCCGAGAGCGGCATGATCGTCGATCCCATTACCATGGCGCCGCACCAACGGGTGCAGGAAGCCCTGGAGGTGATGTCGCGCTACCGCATCTCCGGCATTCCCATTACCGAGGGCCACAAACTCGTGGGTATCCTGACCAATCGCGATCTGCGCTTTGTCACCGATACGCAGCAGCCGATCGCGGCCTTGATGACCCAAGACCACCTGGTGACCGTGGGCGAAGGTACCGGCCTGGATGAAGCGCAGCGCTTGCTGCACGCGCACCGCATCGAAAAGCTCCTGGTCGTCGATACGCACTACCATCTCAAGGGGCTCATTACCATTAAAGACATTGAAAAGCGCAAACGCTACCCGCACGCTTGTAAAGACGACCTGGGCCGCCTGCGCGTGGGCGCCGCCATCGGGCTGAGCCCGGACCGGCACGAACGCCTGGCCGAACTGCTGCGCGTCGGCGTCGATGTCATCGTGGTCGATAGCGCCCATGGGCATTCCAGCAATGTGCTGGCGGCCATCGAAGACGTCAAAAAAGCCGCGCCCGGCTTGCAGGTGATCGGCGGCAATGTCGCCACCGCGGCGGCCACCCGCGACGTCATCAGCGCCGGCACCGATGCGGTCAAAGTCGGCATGGGTCCGGCTTCCATTTGCACCACGCGAGTGGTCGCCGGCACAGGCGTGCCGCAGCTCACGGCCATTGCCACCTGTGCCGGCGCGGCCGAGCCCTACGGCATTCCCATCATTGCCGATGGTGGCATCAAGTACTCCGGCGATATCGTCAAAGCGCTGGCCGCGGGGGCACACGCAGTGATGATCGGCAGTTTGTTTGCCGGCACGGAGGAGAGCCCGGGCAAGCGCGTCTTATACCAGGGCCGCAGCTACAAGGTGTACCGCGGCATGGGCTCGCTCGGGGCCATGGCCGGGGGCCGCGGCGACCGCTATTTCCAGGGCGAGGAGCGGGAGCTGAGCAAACTCGTGCCCGAGGGCGTCGAGGGCCGCATTCCCTACAAGGGTGCGCTCGCCGATATGGTTCTATCAGCTCATGGGCGGCCTGCGCGCCGGCATGGGCTACTGCGGCTGCGCCGACATCGAGACGTTGCGCCGCGAGGCCCGCTTTATCCGGGTCACCAACGCCGGCTGGCGCGAGAGCCACGTGCACGATGTCATCGTGACGCAAGAAGCCCCCAATTACCAGATTGATTAACCGTCCATCAGCGTGGGGAGACACATGGGCCACGACACCTTTGTGCATCTGCATCTGCATACCGAATATTCGCTCTTGGATGGCGCCAACCGCATTGACGAACTCTTGGACCGGGCGCAGGAACTCGGGATGCCGGCGGTGGCGCTGACCGATCACGGCAATATGTTTGGCGCCATGAAGTTTTACAAGGCGGCGCGGGACCGCGGTCTGAAGCCGATTTTGGGCTGCGAAGCCTATATCGCCCCGACTTCGCGTTTTGAGCGCATCCTCTCGGAGCGCGCCGGGGCGGCCTATCACCTGACGTTGTTGGCGACGAATTTTACGGGCTATCAGAATCTCTCACAGCTCCTGAGCAAAGCCTATCTGGAAGGGTTTTATTACCGGCCACGCATCGATAAGGAGCTGTTGGCCGAGCATGCCGAGGGGCTCATCGGTCTCTCGGGGTGTCTCAAGGGCGAGGTCAATGGCCATATCGTGCGGGACGATCTGCGGCAGGCGGCGGACGCCATTGACCGCTATCGCCAGATTCTGGGGCCGGAGAATTTTTATCTGGAACTGATGTCGCACGGGGTGGAGGGGCAGACGCAGGCCAACACGCAGCTGCTGCGCTTTAGCCAGGACTTCGGCTTGCCGGTGGTGGCGACCAATGACTGTCACTACTTGCGCCAGGGCGACGCCGTGCCGCACGATATCCTGCTGTGCATCGGCACGGGCAAGAGCGTCAACGATCCGCAGCGCATGCGCTACAGTCAGCACGAATTCTATGTCAAATCGCCCGAGGAGATGTACGCGGTGTTTGGCGAGATTCCCGAGGCCTGCCGCAACACCCTGGCCATTGCTGAGCGCTGCGATATACAGCTGCCCTTTGACCAGCTCATGTTGCCCCGGTACGAGACGCCAGACGGGTTGTCGCTAGAGGCCTATCTCGAACAGGTGGCGCAGCGCGGCCTGGCCGAACGCTTGCAGGCACATCGTGACAGCCGTGGCGCCTTGCCGCGCGCCGAGGGCGAGTACCGGGAACGCTTACAAAAAGAACTCGAGATCATTCGCAGCACCGGCTATGCCGGCTATTTTTTGATCGTGTGGGATTTTATCCGCTATGCGCGCGAGCAGGGGATTCCGGTGGGTCCGGGGCGCGGCTCGGCGGCCAGCAGTGTGGTGGCCTATGCCTTGCGCATTACGGATGTGGATCCGCTGGAATACGATCTGTTGTTCGAGCGTTTCTTAAACCCTGAGCGGGTCACGATGCCGGATATCGACATCGACTTTTGCATGGACCGGCGCGACGAGGTGATTCAGTACGTCACCGACAAGTATGGTAAAGACAACGTGGCGCAGATCATCACCTTTGGCACCATGCTGGCCAAAGGCGTCTTGCGCGATGTCGGACGAACGCTGGATATGCCATACAACGACGTCGACCGCATCGCCAAGCTGGTGCCGAATCGCTTGAATATCACACTCAATGATGCCTTGCAGGAGGAGCCGCGCTTGCAGCAGTTGCGGCAGCAGGATCCGAAAGTGGGGCAACTCATGGAGACGGCGCTGCGCCTGGAGGGGTTAACGCGCCATGCTTCGGTACATGCCGCCGGCGTGGTGATTTCGCCCGAACCCCTGATGCATATGGTGCCGCTGTACAAGGGGACCAAGGGCGACGACGTGGTGACGCAGTACGCCATGGATGATGTCGAGGCCATGGGCCTGTTGAAGATGGACTTTTTGGGCCTGCGGACCCTGACCGTCATTCACAATGCCCTGGCGATGATCCAGGACAACCACGGGGTGGCGCTCGATATCGAGCACCTGCCGTTGGATGATGTGGCGAGCTATCGCCTGCTCTCAGACGGCCGTACCATGGGGGTGTTTCAATTTGAGAGCCGGGGCTTGCGGGATCTGTTGCGCAAGTTGCAACCGTCGGTGTTCGAGGACCTGGTGGCGGTCGTGGCGCTGTACCGGCCGGGGCCACTGGGGAGCGGCATGGTCGAGGATTTTATTGAACGGCGGCACGGGCGGCGGGAGATCACTTACGAGTTGCCGGAATTGGAGCCGATTCTGCGCTCGACCTACGGCGTCATCGTCTTCCAAGAGCAGGTGATGCAGATTGCCACGGCCCTGGCCGGTTTCACCCTGGGCGGCGCCGATCTGTTGCGCCGGGCCATGGGCAAGAAGAAGGCCGATGTCATGGCCGAACAGCGCGAGGCCTTTGTGCAGGGGGCGGTGCAGCATGGCTATCCGCAGGACAAGGCCAGGAAGATCTTCGATCTGATTGCGTATTTTGCCGGCTATGGCTTTAACCGCAGTCATAGTGTGGCTTATGCCTTGATCGCGTATCAGACGGCGTACCTAAAGGCGCATTATCCGCGGGAGTTTATGGCGGCGCTGCTGAGCAGCGATATGGACAATACGGACAAGGTCATGCGCTATATCGGTGAGTGCCGGGAGCTGAGCTGTAGTGTATTGCCGCCGGATATTAACGCCGGCTTTGTGGGCTTTACCGTCAACGGCGAGCAGATTCGTTTTGGCCTCGGGGCCATCAAGGGGGTGGGGCAGAACGCGATCACGGCGGTCGTGGCGGAGCGGCAGACGAATGGGGCGTTTCAGTCGTTTGCGGATCTGTGCGAGCGGCTCGATCTGCGGCAAGTCAATAAAAAAGTGATTGAGAGTCTGATCAAGGGCGGCGCGCTCGACGGCCTGGGCATGCACCGGGCCGAGATGGTAGGCAATATGGCTATGGTGATGGAGTGGGCGCAGCGTCAGCAGGCGGACCGGCAGCAGGGCCAGATCAGCCTCTTTGGCGGCGCCGCGGAACCAGCGGCGGCGATGCTGTCACTGCAAGCGGTGCCGCCGTGGACGGAGAGCGAGCGCTTGGCGTATGAAAAAGAGGCGTTGGGATTTTATCTGAGTAGTCATCCGCTCACCGCGCTGCAGACGCAATTGCAGCGTCTGACGACGGCGACGAGCCAGAGCCTCGGCGAAGTCTCTGGCGATCAGCTGGTGACCGTGGGGGGCCTGGTGACGCAGCAGCGCACACAGCTGACGAAAAATGGCGATCGCATGGCGTTTTTGACGCTGGAAGACCTGGCGGGCAGCATAGAGGTAATCGTCTTTCCCGAGACCTACCGGCAGAGTGTGACCTGGTGTGAGAGTGAGGAGCCGCTTCTGGTGTGGGGCAAGACCGAGCCGGAGGCGAGTGAGGCGCGGGTCATCGCGCAGCGCATCTTGCCTTTGCGGTCGGAGGAGGCGTGGCAAACGTTTCGGCAGTTGACCTTGACCGTATCCCCACAGGTCGAGCGCGAGGTGCTTCTGCAAGTACGCGACTTGCTCGCGGCGTCACCGGGGGAGACGGGGGTGCGGCTGACGTTACCGTTTGAAGACGGTGAACGAGTGCACCTGCGCGCGAACGAACGCTTCAGCGTCATGCCGTCGCATGACCTGCTCGATGCGCTAGACCAACTCTTGGGCCTTGGGAATGTCAGGGTGGCTTAAGAAGCTGTTAGCTGTTAGCTGTTAGCTGTTAGCTAAGACGGGAAAAATATTTACGGCTATCCTGAGCTAACAGCTTAGAGCTGACAGCTAATAGCTAAATAGGAAGGAACCAACCATGGACGGATTTGCGCTCTCTCTGGGAGAGCTGATGCAACGCCATGGGGGGGCTCTGTTACCCATTGTCACTTGGATTTCCGCCATTGGCATTCTGGTGTGCTCCATAGTGGTAATTGCCATTATGATCGAGCGTGGGGTGACGCTGCGCCGCCAACGTGTGATGCCGGTGAAACTGATCGAGCAGGTTCGGCGTTATTTGTACCGTGGGGACATCCAGACGGTTTTGGAGTGCTGTGATGAGCATCAATCAGCGTTGGCGCGCATTTTACGGGCGGGGTTGGCACACTATGAGGCAGGAATAGCCGAAGTGGAAAAGGCGCTGGAGAGTGCCGGACAGATCGAGGCGCAGGCCCTAAGCAGCTACGTACGCGGGCTGGGCGTGATTGCCAGCTTGGCCCCGATGCTCGGTTTTTTGGGCACGGTTACGGGCATGATCAAGGCATTTAACGCCATTGCTGCCGCTGGCGCCAGCAACCCCGGCCTGGTGGCAAGTGGTATCTCAGAAGCTTTGTTGACGACAGCCGCCGGGCTTCTCGTTGGTATTCCCGCGCTGGCGCTGTTTCACTTCTTTCGCGGCCGTACGGATCAGTTGGTTGCGGCAATGGAAGCCATCACGCTGGAGCTATTGGAGGATATGACGCTGCAGCGCCGCCGTCTCCTCCGGGCCGAGGAGCAGCCCGATGCGGTTTAGAGCGCCACGGCAGGATGACGACTTCCGGTTGGAACTGACGTCGATGACGGATATCGTCTTTTTGCTGTTGATTTTTTTCATGGTCTCTACGACATTTGTCGATTTCAGCCGGCAATTGGATATCCAATTGCCGGATACGCAAGCAGCAGAAGTCATGCAAGATGTCCAACAGCATGTGGTCGAATTAGGGACGCAAGGCGCATTGCAATTAGATGGCCAGCCCGTGCAGCTGCAGGACCTGGCGCAAGCCCTGCGTCAGCGTGCCCGTCAAGCACGCCAACGTTCCGTGATCATTCGGGCCGATAAGCGGCTGCCCTACGGCCAGGTTATCACGGTTCTGGGGCAGATTCGGCAAGCTGATATCCAGGATATTGCGGTAGCAGTACGCTGATCTTTCCACTTGCTTTTACCGGCTCTGCCGCATAAGATGACAACATACGATGGCATCGCATAAGGCATCTTCGCATGTCTGCTAGCGTCATGAGCGGGCATGGAGAGCAAAGTTGTGGGAGACCTCCGACATCGAGATCACACGATATCGTCCAGGGTGCAGGCTCGACGTCCAACCGGATTCCGGTGTTTGGTTTACGGGTTTGGGCGCATCCTACAGGGCTTCGGCCTGTTGTTGCTCTGGTGGGTCTTGCTGCTTTTTGCGGGTGTCGCTGATATGGGGACCCTGTTGTATTGGAGCCTAGCCGCAGCGCTGCTCTTTTATCTAGGCTGGGTAGGCACAGTGTGGGCCAAAAAAGATAACTGAGCACACGGTAGGACATGAAGGAAGTCAGGAATTATGACGGAACTGAAGCGCCACTCCTCCCATGAATATATGCGAGTCCAGGACAGTGTTTTTACACGATTACAGCCGGCCAGTGAGATCGAGGAACGCCTCGCCAAACGGATTGCGCTGTGTCGCTACAGCCTGGAGCAAATCCGCAACCGGCTCACCAAGACCTGGAGCCAACTCAACAAGGTACAAGAAACCTTCAAGCATGACTCACTACCCTAACCACTGTGCCCGGTACAGGGAGGGTGAGACGGCGTGCTCCTGGCCGGTGCGTCCGGAGAAATAGAAGCACATGGCACCATTTATGCGTAAAAAAACATTGTGCCTCTTTGAGGTCGAGTTGAAAACCGCCCAACTGCCAGCGTGTACCGCTCGGCTCGATGTCGATTATCGTGCGCTGGATACCGCGGCATGGTCCGTCCAACCCCACACGGGTCACATGACTGACCGTTACCTTTTTCAAGCCCGTTTGGACCGCGGCGAGCAATTTTGGACGGCGCAAAACGAGCAGCGGATCGTCTCGTATTGCTGGGCGACCGGTCACCCGGTGGAGATCGGCGAAGTTCGCTGCGTCATTCGTCCTCGTCCAGATGAGATTTATCTCTATGACGCCTTTACCTTCGAGCCATACCGCGGCCGTAGCCTGTACCCAGCCGTCTTGCATCATATTCTGACTGGCAGCCGCGATGCGGGCTTGCGGCGGGCGTTGATTTTTGTCATGAGCGATAATACGGCCTCGATTCGTGGGGTACAAAAAGCCGGTTTCAAAGAATTTCAACGGGTTACCTACGCCACGATGATGGGATTCGGCCGCTACACCTACGAGCCGCAGCTGACGGACGCTGCCGGAGTCGATCTCGTGACGACCTAGCAGCACACCCGCGCACCATACCAGGCTCATATTGAGGATATCTATGGATGTTGCAACGTTTAGGGATGCGGCAGCATTTCGCGATTTGCAGACGGAGTGGCTGCACTTGTTATCGCACATGCCGTTTCAGAGCGTCTTTTTGACGCCACAGTGGCAGGAAACCTGGTGGCGCCATTTTGCCGGCTCGCGCCAATTGTGTCTCATCACGGTGCGCTCCGCCGCCGGCGTGTTACGGGGTCTGGCGCCTTTGATGCTCGAAAGCGAGACGGAAGCAACGAGTCGCTTAGCCTTTATCGGGGATTTGGAGGTCTGTGATTATTGTGACCTTCTCGTTGATCCGGCTTACACCGAGGAGGTGCGTGCGGCACTGATCCCCGCCATGTTAGAACACGCGGGCGAGGAAGGCGAACTCTGGCTGAGTAATCTGTCAGCCGATTCGCTCACGCCAACGCTGCTACAGGATGGCCTGGAAGCCCATGGGCTGACGGTAGAGATCGACGAAATTGAAACCTGTCCGACGATCACGTTAGCCACGGAGTGGGAAGCGTATCTCGATACCCTACGCGGCAAAGACCGGCACGAATTGCGCCGCAAGCTGCGGCGGGCGGCCACGGAAGCGCACTTGGAGTACCCTGTGACACGTGCCAGCGCGCATCTGGACAAGGCGTTAGAGATCTTTATCAGCCTCCACCGCATGAGTCAGCAGCACGACAAGCGAGATTTTATGACGGAGGAGAAATCGGCCTTTTTTCGTGATATGGCATACCGCTTAGGGGAATCCGGATGGTTCGAGCTGGCCTTGCTCTATGCCGATGGCGTGGCGATTGCGGGCTTGTGCTGTATGCCCTACGGCCATACGTATGCGGCCTATAATGCGGGCTATCATCCTGATTATAGCCATCTCAGCAGCGGCATTGTGTTGTTTGCCGACCGCATTCGAGATGCGATCGACCGTGGCTTTACCCATTTCGATTTCCTGCGCGGTGATGAACGCTATAAGTACCGCTTCGGCGCTAGCGACCGGCCGCTCTCGCAATTGTTTGCTCATACTGCCTGTCCAGTCTCGGGGTCGTGATCATGATATGTCCAGCCTCACCAACACCGGCCTTGCGCCGTGTGGCGATGTTCAGTGTCCATAGCTGCCCGTTAGCGACCCTGGGTGGGCGCGAAACCGGCGGCATGAACGTCTACGTGCGCGAATTGAGCCGTCACCTGAGTCAACAGGGGGTTGCAGTGGACGTGTTTACACGGCGCCAAGATCCGTGTATGCCCACGGTCGTCGAGTTTGCGCCACAAGCCCGGGTGATTCATCTCAATGCCGGTCCGCCGGCGCCGTATTCCAAGCACCGTGTCTTGGATCACCTACCGGAATTTTTGCAACGGGTGCAGACGTTTATGACGGAGCAAGGCGTGCAGTATGATCTCCTGCATAGCCATTACTGGCTTTCTGGCTGGGTGGCGCTACGGCTGCGCCACACGCTGCGTGTGGCGATGGTCCACATGTCACATACACTCGGCCATCCGAAGAATTCCGCGGTGCAGCAGGCTTGGGAATGGGAGCCGCCGATGCGCCTGCAGGTGGAGCATGAGGTGCTGCGGCAGAGCGATCGATTGATCGCCGAAAGCGACGCGAGCCGAGACCATATGGTGCGGGATTATGGCGTCGATGCCGAACGTATCCAGGTCATTCCCTGTGGGGTTGATCCCTCGATCTTTCAGGCGCAGGACCGTCGGCAGGCCCGGCAGACACTCGGGCTGCCGGATACGCCGCTCCTGCTTTTCGTCGGACGGTTGCAACCCCTCAAGGGAATCGATACATTATTACGTAGTGCGCACGACGTACGGCAGACCTATGCCAACCTCCAGGTCGTGGTGGTCGGTGGTGGTGTCGATGCCGATGATGAGCATGAGAGAGAGGAACGGCAGCGTTTGCGGGCCCTGACCGCACGCCTCGGCATGACGCCGCAGGTGCAGTTTATTCCGGCACAACCGCAAGAGGTTTTAGCGCAATATTACGCGGCGGCTGATGTCTTTGTCATGCCATCGCATTACGAATCGTTCGGCATGGTGGTGTTGGAAGCGATGGCATGTGGCACGCCGGTGGTGGCCTCACAAGTCGGTGGGTTAGCGTCGACGGTGCGGCATGGGCAGACGGGCTTGCTCGCCCCGGTAGGCGACGAGCAAGCGTTTGCCCATGCCATCCGGCAACTCTTGTCAAGCCCGTCTTTGTGGCACGCCATGAGTCGTGCCGGTCAGCGCCGTGCTCAGGAATTCACCTGGCCACGTATTGTGAAACGTACACAGCGTCTCTATCGGCATCTCTTGCGCCAATACATAGTCACGACAGGGCAATACACCGCCGTGGCAGGGGCGCCACAGGCGGTCTGCCCGGTGTCTCGGACGATACGCCCGGCTCTGTCCAAACCATCGGTATAATGGCGTATGCGCGTCACCTTTTGGGGCACTCGCGGTTCTATTCCTTCACCCGGTTATCACACCGCACGCTATGGCGGGAATACCTCTTGCGTCACGGTGCGGCTTGATGATGGTACCTGGCTCATTTTTGATGCCGGAACTGGCATTCGTGCCCTTGGGGCCGCCTTGCTGGCCCAATCCGCTCCAGTTGACGCCTATCTGTTCTTGACCCATATGCATTGGGATCATCTCCAGGGCCTCCCCTTCTTTACCCCGGCCTTTCGGCCCAGTACCTCACTCTGTATCCTCGGGCCTGAGGACATGCATCTCTCGCTAGAACAGATCGTGAGCCATCAGATGCGTCGTCCCTATCACCCGATACCGATGCATGCCATGGCGGCGAAAATTCACTTTCATCCCCTCTCAGGGGCGACGATTGAAGCGTGTCGTATCAACCATCCCGGCCTCACACTCGCGTATCGTGTCACGACAAAGAACAAAGCGTTGGTGTATGCCACTGATAACGAACCGGTCGGCCCGGATGCACGCAGTCAGCACCTGGTGCAGCCATCACGTTTGCTCGATCTCACCTGCGATGCCGACCTGTTGATCCAGGACGCCCAGTATACGCCTCAGGAATATCCCCAACGCCTGGGGTGGGGCCATTCGACCTACATTGATGCCCTCCAGTTCGCACATCAGGCGCGGGTGAAACAACTCGCCCTGTATCATCATGATCCCAGCCACAGCGATGCCGAGATTGATGAGACCTTGGCGCGCAGCCGCGCCTGGATACACCATCATCAGGCTGCGTTTACCTGTTTTGCCGCAGCGGAAGGGGACAGCGTCGTCCCATAGACGACACACGAAGTACCTGAACAGAAATTTTTGTCCCCTTCCCCTTGGGAGCCTACCACCAGAACACTATTCTCCCTGCCCCGAAAGGCAAGGATCGAATGGCATCCTACAACGTCGGGTCGGGCTCGAGTAGCTATTCAACAACCTCAAAGCAACTCTCGCTAGCCGTCTGGTTGTGACTCTCCTCTCGCGCTAGTCCGAAGTTCCTCCCGTGATTCGGCGACAACTTGTTGAAATAAAAACTCAAAAGCCTGAAACGAATCGACCTT
>CBCXVS010000225.1:0-12877 GCA_965178525.1 uncultured bacterium
AAATGGACTTTTGAATTGGGCCAACCTGTTGATCTACTTAATCCTCCGCCTATTCTGCCAGGGGAACTTCGGTCTAGCGCTCAACCCTACAACCTCGCGCCAATCGCCTGCCGCACGCGTTCCGGCGTCAACGGCAGGTCGGTCAGCCGTACCCCAATGGCGCGGGCCAGCGCATTCGCAATGGCCGGCACCGTCGGCATGAGCCCGCTCTCGCCGATGCCCTTGGAGCCGTAAGGCCCCGGCCCATCACCGTTCTCCACCAAAATACTCCGCAATTCCTCGGGCAGATCCGGCATCGCCGGGATGCGGTAATCGATCAAGCTGGGATTCAGCAACTGCCCATCTTGGTACACCATGTGCTCGAAAAACGTGTGCCCAATACCCATCATCACGCCCCCTTCTTCTTGCGCTTCACATTGCAGGGGGTGAATGGCTTTGCCCACGTCGGCAATGGAGATGTAGCGATGCAGGCGCACGCGCCCGGTCTCCTCGTCCACGCTGACCTCGGCTGCCGCCAAGCTAACTTCCCAAAAGGGCGCGACGCCGCCGAGGGGCGCGCCGCGTTCGCCACGGTAGACGCCCCGGCCGATGAGTTCTCCCCCCGGCATACCGAAATGCTGCCGCATCAGGTCGTCGTACGGCAGACGAATTTCCGGTCCTTCGACGGCGCCCTGGCGTAGAATCAAGCGCTCGGCGGGGATCTGGAGTTGCGCCGCCGCGAGGGTCAAAAGCTGGGTGCGCAAGTCGCGTGCGGCCATTTGCAAGGCCAGCCCCACGAGCGTGGTCGAGCGGCTCGAACTCGTGGCCTGATCGTAGGGGCTCATGCCAAACTCCGGCTGTGCCAGGCGGACCCAGTGCAGGGGGAGCGCTAGTTCTTCGGCCACGACTTGCGACAGCGCCGTGCGGGTGCCTTGGCCGATCTCCACCGTGCCGGCGAGCAAGGTGACGCTGCCATCGGCGTGCATGCGAACCATGGCGCTGGACACCGACGGAGCGAGCGGAGCTTTGATGACGTATGCCAGGCCACGGCCATGGCCCGGCAGGGCAGGATTATGCCAACCGATGACCTCGGCGGCGCGCTGCAAGCCGCCGGGAAAATCGGTGTCAATGGGCAGATCGCCCGGCGCAAAGACCTCGCCCCGGTGCAAGAGATTGTGGAGGCGCATCTGCAGCGGGTCGAGCCCCAGCCGTTCCGCCATCATGTCCATGTGCGATTCGTAGGCCCAGGCGAGCTGCGGCACGCCGTAACCGCGGAAGGCAACGCTGTTGACCGTGTTGGAGTAGACGGCATAGGTGTCGATTTGGAGATGCGGAATGCGATACGGACCGCCAGCGGTGTAGCCGGCTTTTTGCACCACGCGCGGTCTCATATCGGCATAGGCGCCAATCTGAAAATGGGCGGTGCAGTGCCGGGCGACAATCGTGCCGTCGCGTGTCACACCGGTCTTTACGCGCACGCGCGCTGCCGCCCGCCGCACCATCTTAAAACTCTCTTCCACCGTGAAGGCGAGGCGTACCGGACGTCCTACTTGGCGTGACAGCGCCACGGTGAGGGGTTCGAGCTTGGTGTACGACTTGTTGCCATAGGCGCCCCCCAGATAGGGCACGATGACCTGGACGCGGGCCAGGGGCAGGCCAAACATATCGGCGAGTTCCTTGCGCACGGGAAACGGGTGCTGCGTCGCGGCCCAGACCGTGATGCGGCCGTCCTCGGCCTGGGCGATTGACACGTGCGGTTCCATCGAATAATGGTGCACCATGGGAAAGGTGAACGCGTCCTCAAAGATATAGTCGGCCTCGGCAAATCCCTGCTCCACCTCGCCGCGCTCGTAGTGGAAATGGTGGCAGATATTCGTGCCCGGAATCGGACGCAGATTGGCCAAATCGCGGAATTGTCCGGCCGGACGCGAGTGCTCGTGCAGGAGAGGCGCATCGGGCGCCAGCGCTTCGTCGAGGTTCGTCACGGCCGGAAAGTCTTCTAGATCGACATCTAACCGCGCCAGCGCGGCTTCGGCTTCGCGTTCACTACGCGCGACGACCGCGGCTACGGGCTCCCCGGCATAGCGGACGCGATCAATGGCGAGGATGGGCTGATCTTTAAACGCCGGTCCGAAATAGCGATCGTACTCGGCAAAATCCTCCGCCGTCAGGATCGCCAGCACCCCGGGCGCCGCGGCTGCAGCCGTGCGATCAATGCCGCGAAGACGCGCGTGGGGCAGAGGACTGCGCCACAATTTGGCATGTACCATGCCTGGAATGTGCAAATCGGTAATAAAGACGGCCTGGCCCGTGACTTTCTCACGGGCATCGGTACGGGGCGGTGAGGAACCGACCACGCCGTGCGGCGCCGTTGCGTTGGAGGGGCTCTGCTGCTTCACGACGCCTTTCCTCTTGGTCGATGCGCCTGCTGTAAGGCCCGCCACACGTTTTCGGGAGTCAACGGCAAGTCGTACAAGCGGACACCGGTCGCCCGTGCAATGGCATTGCCAATGGCCGGGGCGACGCAGAACATGCCACTTTCTCCCACCCCTTTGGCGCCATACGGACCCGGCCCGTTCGCATCTTGCAGCAGCACCGTGCCGAAGGTCGCCGGCAGATCCGCAAAGGTCGGCACGCGGTAGTCGATGAGATCCGGATTGAGTACCTGACCGCCTTCCGAAATCAGCGCTTCAAACAAAGTCGAACCGAGTCCCTGCATGGCACCGCCTTCGTCCTGGGCTTCGCATTGCTGTGGGTGCACGGCTTGGCCGACATCGGCCATAGAAATATAGCGCAGCACCGTGACGGCGCCAGTTTCCTCGTCAACCTCCACCTCGGCAGCGCCCATGCCGATTTCCCAGAAGACTGCGGCGCCGCCGATACTGCCCTCGGTGCGCGCCGGTTGCCACTCGCCTTTGCCAATCACCTCGCCGCCGGGATAGCCGAAGTGCTGGGAAATGGTCTCGGCAAAGGTGAGCTGCTGGCCGGACGTCTTGATCACACCATCCTGGATGTCCAGGGCCTCCAGGGGCACATCGAAGAGGTCTGCAGCCATGGCGAGAAGTTGCGTCCGGGCGTCGAGACTGGCGGCATAAACGGCCCGGCCCACGAGCGTCGTCGTGCGGCTGGCGCTCGTCCCCTGGTCGTACGGCGTCAGCGCTGTATCCGGCGCCGTCACCGTGACGCAGTCAAGTGCCACCCCCAGGGTTTCGGCGACAACTTGGGCCAGAACGGTTTCGGAGCCTTGGCCATGCTCAATGGCGCCCGTGAATACCGTGACACTGCCATCGGCGTGTACCCGTACCACGGCCGTCGAGACACTTCGCGGGATGCCGCCGTCCTTGAAGGCGCAGGCGATGCCTTTGCCACGGCGCGCACCGGACGGAGCGTGCCAATGGAGTGCGGCGCTCGTACGCCGCAGACCCTTGGGGAGATTGGCATCCATAGGCAGATCGCCAGGCGAAAATTCCTCGCTTGGCGTTAACAGATGGCGCTGGCGCAAGTCCATCGGGTCGAGGCCGAGACGGTCGGCGATGCGGTCGATCTGCGACTCGGCGGCCCAGGTCACTTGCGGCACGCCGTAGCCGCGATAAGCGCCGGCCGGCACGCTATTGGTATAGACGACCTGGCATTCGACGTGCACGTGCGGGATGCGATACGGGCCGGTGGCGACGAAACTGGCGCGGGTGGCCACGCGCGGACCAACGTCGGCATAGGCGTCCGTGTTGAGGACGATGTGGCATTGCCGAGCCAGGAGCGTGCTGTCACGGCGCACACCGGTTTTGATGCGGCACACGGCCCCGTGCCGAGTAATGGTGTGACACGCCTCCGAGACACTCAGGGCGAGGCGTACCGGCCGTCGCACTTTGCGGGCACAGGCGACGGCGAGGGGCTCGATTTTGGTGTAACACTTCGACCCGTAGGCGCCGCCAACCGGAGGGACCATGACTTGTACGGCGGCTAATGGCAATTTAAAGATTTCCGCCAGTTCCTTGCGTACCGGAAACGGGTGCTGCGTGGCGGTCCACACGGTGATGCCTTGCGCGTCGTACTTGGCGAGGGTGGCATGCGGTTCCATGGCGTAGTGGTAAATGGGCGGCAGCCGAAACGTGTCCTCAATGATGTCGTCGGCTTCGGCAAATCCCTGGGCGATGTCGCCTCGTGTGACGGTGTGGCGGTGGCAGATGTTGCTTCCCGAGACGGGCTGGATGTGCGCGAGGTCCCGAAAATGGCCGGCCGGGCGCAAGTGCTCGTGCAGGAGCGGCGCATCGGGCGCCAAGGCCGATTCGGCATCGAGCACAGCGGGCAACTCAGTCAACGTCACATTGAGCAAAGAGACGGCAGCAGCGGCCTGCCGTTCAGTCTCGGCAATGACGGCCGCAACAGGCTCACCAGCATAGCGCGCACGGTCCATGGCCAACAGCGGTTGGTCTTTGAATGCCGTTCCATAGTAGGGGTCGCAGTCGGTCAGATCCGCTGCCGTGAGCACAGCCAACACGCCTGGGGCGTCTAAGGCGGCCTGCGCATCAACGCGGTCCACACGGGCATGAGGTAGGGGGCTGCGCCAGATCTTCGCGTGCGCCATGCCGCTGAGAGCCAAATCGGTCGTATAGCGGGCGCGTCCGGTGACCTTCTCGCGTGCATCCAAACGGGCTGGGGAAGCGCCCACGACGTGAAGCGCATCAGACGCCATGGCGGTCCTCCTGGGCGAGACGGCGGGCCGCATCCTGAATCGACTCGAGAATACGTTTGTAACCGGTGCAGCGGCAGATATTGCCCCGCATATAATGCTTGATCTCATCATCGCTCGGTTGCGGATTTTCGTCTAACAGGGCTTTGGTCGCCAAGATCATCCCCGGCGTGCAGAAGCCGCACTGAAACCTACCGCAGTCGATGTACGCCTCCTGAATCGGATGCAGGTCCTCGCCTTGCGCCATGCCTTCGATCGTGAGGAGCGCGGTTTGACGCGCTTCGAAAGCCAGCATGGTACAAGAGCTGACCGGGCGGCCGTCCAGCAACACCGTACAAGCGCCGCAAACCTGCATATCGCACGACTTCTTCGTGCCGGTCAGGCCCAGCCGATCGCGAATCAATTCGATAAGCGTCTCGTGAGGCCCCACCTGGATGCTGTGTTCACGCCCATTCACCGTCAGGACAATCGGCATGATCTGCCGCATGTCTTCTGTGTGCTCCGTCATGATGTCGTTCCTATGAGAAGCTGTCAGCTCTCAGCTCTTATTTTTTTTCATTCCGCATTCCGCATTCCGCATTCCGCATTTGCATAGGCTTCTTCGAATGTATGGCGTAGAAGGACGCCGACCAAATAGGATTTATACGCTGCCGAGCCGTGCAGATCGGTCACGGCATCCGCCGCCTGGCCGGCCAGCGCACCCGCCGCGTCGAGGTTGGCCCGCACGTCGGCGATGGCGCGGCCTTGCAGGAGGGCTTCCACCTCGCGCATCCGGCGCGGTACCGGGCCGACACAGCCGACCGCGACGCGGACGTCCTGCACGGCGTCGTTGTGAGCGGTCACGGCTACGGCGACGCCCACGGAAGGCCGCTCCAAATGGCCGAATTTGCGATATGCTGCGGCTGTCTGTGGCAGGAGCTGCGGCACCTGGATTTCGGTGAGGATTTCATCTTCTTCCAGGGCGGTCTCGAATGGTCCGACGAATAATGCTTCCACAGCGAGCACGCGGCGGCTGGCCTGGCGGTCGAGCCGGACGCGGGCATCATAGACCTGCAGCAACGTGCCGGGGTCGGCATGGGGCTCGGCAAAACAGAGGTTGCCCCCGATGGTGCCGACCTCGCGTACGCGCACATTGGCGACATGGGCCTCCATCTGGGCCAGGGCCGGAAAATGGTCACGGAGCAGGGATGATTTTTCCAACGTCCGATGCGTCGTGGCGGCGCCGATCCGTAAAATCCCCGCCTCGATCGAGACGGTGCTCAGATCGGGTATCCGCTTGATATTGACCAGACACTCATCGTGCAGCAAGCCTTCCTTCATCACCAGGAGCAGTTCCGTACCGCCCGCGTAAAGTCGTGCGCGATCACTATAGCGAGCCAACAAGGCCGACGCCTCATGGACCGTGGTCGGCTCCTCCAAACGAAAGGGTTGTAGCATTAGAGCGCCTCCTGGTGCAGCTCGGCCTGCAGGGCCGCGGCAAACTGACCGACGATGGTGTCTCCCTTGCGCACGATGACGCTATGGCCAAGCGTGCCAAGCTTGCCAAACACAGAGACATCGGCATGTAACTGTAAGGCCGTGACCTGCGGTTGCACTTCGATCAAGGTGACATCCAGGTCCACTTTGACATGACTCTGCACCCGGCCATCCCGACCGCTCGCTTTGGCCACGAGCCGCTCGGGAGCCGTGTTTTCCAGCACCTCGATGTCGAGGGGAATCGTCACCCTGAACGGGCCGACTTTCTCCTCGACCATAGCGCGATACCGCTGATACGGCTCGATCTCCTCGGCCGCCTCGCACCCCGGTACGCAGGCCACTACCCGTGGCACGTTCCATAACAAGTCCCACACCTCCTGGCGGGAGGCTTCGACTTGTAGCTGTCTTTCGAATCGCATGTGACATGTCCTTGGGGGAAGGCGTCAGCTGATGTGGCTGGACACCGACGCCAGTTGTTGTGTTCCCGGCGTCGGTGCACAGCGTGCAGTGATTACGTATTTTTATAGACGGCAAAGCGGTCCAGCCGGAGTTCGTCCCGCACCTCTTTGGAGAGCACCTCCATGCGCTCATCTAACTGAATCCCGGTCGAATCGGCAATGCGCACCATGCGTTCGAAATTCGACGCGACGCCCGCCGCATCCACCATGGCCTGGGGGCCGAGCACCTCACGCACCGTACGGCGGGCCCGGGCCAAGGCTTCGTCGTCATCTCCCACCATGGCTTCGGCAAAGGCAACAAGGATGCCGCCATGCGCCACGCCACTGGCCGCGGCCACCTCGCGCTCGGTCAAGGCCAGGATGTTGACGTCAACGCCGCTATGTTCGCTGCTCGCACGGAGCAGATACGAGTGCGCGCTGGTTCAATAAAAACATTGTCGAAGCGCCGAGACCCGGCCGGCAATCAGTTCCATCTGCATGCGGTCCAGCGTTCCCGACGCCGCGCCCGGGTCGCGTACCTGACCCGTGGGCAGATAGTGTACGGACCCCAAATCCTGCAGCGTGCGGACTTCATCGGGCGCTAGGCTCATGGCGCGAATCACATTGCCCGTGGGCTTGCCGCCGTAGAGATCCGCCTCCGCGCCGGTGGCGTGCTCGCTGGAGATCATCGGCACCCAGGCCGCCGCTTCACGCCTAGCGCCGGGCGGACGGTAGTGCGTGGGGTCGCCGGGTTGCGGTTCCGGCAGCGGGTTGAGCGGTACGCCGATGCCGCGGCAGAAGCTATCGATGCTGACCATCGCTACCAGCGTGCCAATGATCTCGACGTACTGCTCTTCGGATAGGCCCGCTGCCAACGTATTCTTGAACTAGGTCAACGACAACCGTCCGGAATCCGTGACGACGCGATGGATCACTTCCACAGCGGCTTCCGGCAACGCGCCGAGATGGTCATGCTGACCTTGCACGGCTGCTGGCGTCAGCGCCTCCTTGCGGGCCTGGCAAAGCGCACATTGCCAGGCATGGCGCACTTCGGCCGCCATGGCGATACGCTCGGCGCTGCTCCACCACGCTCCGGGAGATGCCAGGCGTTGCCAAAAGCGGGTGTGCGCCGCCGCAAAGTCGTCGCGCACGGACACGGGGGCATCGCTGTACGAAATAGCTTGCATCATTCCCTCCGGTTCCTGACTGCTCTCCCTAAGGCCGAGACGGCAAGGCGCTGAGCATCACATTCAGCGCCACGCGCAATCCCACCGGTAAGCCGTCTTCATTCATTTCAAATTCCGGGGCGTGGTGCGGGCGCGGCTGGCCGCTCGCCGGAGCGATACCGACCCGGAAATAACACCCCGGCCGCTCCTGCAGGAACAGGCTCATGTCGTCGCTCGCCATGACCAAGTCACCGTCTTCCACCACGTCGCGGCCCAATTCATCCACGGCGCAGTGGCGCACAAACTCGGTTTCGTGGTCATGATTGACCACCGTCGGGCAGCCTTCTCCCTGAAACGACAGGTGCGCTTCCGCCTGATAAGCATGCGCGATATGGGTGACGAAAGTCCCTAGCCGCTCTACTACTTTTGCCCGCACCACGGGGTTAAAGGTGCGCAGCGAGCCGCGCATGGTGGCGGTGGCGGGAATAATATTGTGTTTGGTGCCCGCGACGATTTGTCCCACGGTCAGCACCGCCGTCTCCTGCGCGGCGATTTCACGCGAGACCAAGTTTTGCATACCGAGCAGGACGTTGGCCGCGACGGTGATCGGATCAACGGACAGATGCGGGTAGGCGCCGTGGCCGCCTTGGCCTTCCACCTCGACATCGAAAAAGTCTGCCGACGCCATACTTGGCCCCGGCCGTACGGTGACATGGCCCGCGGGTGTTTGCGTCGTGAGGTGGAGGCCATAGACCTCCTGCACCCGTGGGTTGTCCAGTACGCCAGCCGCGATCATCGGTTTGGCCCCACTGAAGGTTTCTTCCGCTGGCTGGAAGATAAAGACCGCGGTTCCGGGCATCTCCGCATGCCGGACGGCGAGAATGTCGGCCAGGGTGATGGCGATAGCCGTGTGGCCATCGTGGCCGCAGGCATGCATGACGCCGGGTGTCCCGGAGGCAAATGGCGCTTCGAGCAATTCGGTTAACGGCAGCGCATCGATATCCGCCCGCCATGCGATGGTACGACCGGGTTTGTCACCGTGGAGAATCCCCACCACACCCGTGCCACCGATCCCCGTATGGACCTCCAACCGAGCGGCGTGCAGCCGCTCGGCGATGATCTCCGCCGTGCGGTGCTCCTGCAGGCTGAGTTCAGGATGGCGATGAAAATCGCGGCGCAGTGCAATCAAGCTCTCCTGACGCTTATCGATCTCCTGGGACCATGCCAATGTTGTTTTACCCATCGAGCGGTCTCCTATCGGGCGAGATGGCTGATGCCGGGACCAAGAGGTGCTGAGGGATGCACGGTACACTGTCGGTCGATAGAGGTCAAGCCTGCGGTTGGATATGGAGATATTGCAAATTGCAAGAAATGACGGGGAGAGGAGACCTGTTGAGAGGATGACCGACGCAGCAACGCGTTCCTTGATCTTGATAAAGAGAGCGGGCCTGCCGAAAAGAAAAATGAAGACGCGGATTTGCTTCAGGAACTGAATACGGGACATATACGGGGAGACATATGATGACTCAGTATTGCTCGCTTTGTCAGCATCGGATTGCACCGGATGAAACGCGCTCGGCGGGTGGCACCTAGCACCTGAGTTGTGCACAACAAGCCCAGGAGTAGGCTAAGTGGTTACGGCCGAAAAAGACCCCGGCCCAGGAACAGACGAAGCGGCGCGCCAAATGCCGCTCGTATCACATGCCGAGATACTAACCGCGTGCTGAGTAGTTTGGTCATGCGAACATCGCAACAATGTGGCCCGACGACAAGCCCGCGGTTCAAGCCGGACGCTTAAATCGCCCAGAGTCCTATCGTTAAATCCTGTCTATCTCTGTGCTATCGTCTCTCTGCACGCATTGACCTTATGATGTTTTAAGTGCCTGGGCATCATGACCTTTATATATTTCTCCAGGGGAAAGATATAAATTTAATTTTGCCTCAGTACTTCATGCTTTTCTCACCCTCTGTGTGCCGCTATCGTCCGGGGCATGGACACTGGCATCCCCCCACAACCGTGTCTTCTGACGAGCGCCGTCTTATAGCGGGCTTGCTCCCGTGCTGCCCAGAAAACTGGTCAATCTGCCTAATTGTTTAGACATCACAACTATCCTCCAGTATTTAAAGCTATTGATCGTATGTGTCGTATTTTATGCCTCATTTCATAGGCAACTATTATGTTTTCATGCCTCCATTTCAATGCTGCGCCATGCGTAAATTTTATATTTAAGTTATTGAAAATAAAATAGGTAAAAGATTAATTGAACAGAAAAAATGTTTGGCATCTCCCTTGCTTTATATGACAGAGCAACCGGACATCGACCCGGGATCGATGGTGGAAACACCGATGTGGCAGGAGCTGGCCCAGGTGCTCCCGTCGGTCAATAAGGCGGTGGGGTGTGCCTGTGTGTACACACCTTCCCATCATCAAGGGTCCTACTCATGAAGCGTATTTTTGTCAGCGTGTTGGTGGCTGTGGTTCTGATCGCCTTCGGTGTGATGGTGACGCAGAATGAGAGGGTAGGCACGGCGTATGCCTTGGGAGGAGACGGCGGCAATGCCGACGATAGTGGCAGCGACAACGGCGGCGGTGGCGGCGACGACTAGGAATACGTATGCTTCTGCTTGCAGGTCGTGGCAGAGGAGAGTTGGCATGGCGTCACGCAACTTCAGGCGTATCGGCAGGATCTTACTCTGCGCTGGATTATACGTATTTGCCGTGGCGTGCCGGGATGTCGAGCCGTCTGGTAAGGAGCAGAAGATGACCGCCACCAAAACATATGGTGGCGTCTATCGGTATGCCTTAGGTCATGAACCGATCACCCTCGATCCGGCTCTCATCCGTGGCATCTTTGCCCTCTCCGTGGTACAGCACGTATTCGACGGGTTGGTGCAATTCGACGCCGACTTGAATGTCGTCCCGAGTATTGCTCACTTCTGGAAAGCTTCCCACGATGGTCGCATTTGGACCTTCAATATCCGTCCGGGCGTGACATTCCACCATGGCCGAGAAGTCATGGCCGAGGATTTTGTCTATTCGTTCACACGCCTCATGCATCCGAAAACGGGCTCACCCCATGCGGGGTTCTTTGAGATGGTGCAGGGGGCAAAGCCCTTTATCAGGGGTGAAATCGAGAGGATCGACGGGTTGCGCGCCTTGGATACCTACACCCTGCAAATCATCCTGTCGCAACCCTATGCGCCCTTCATTCGCATGTTGGGGATGGCCCAGGCAAAGGTCGTACCGCGGGAAGAGGTAAGTCGCCTTGGGGCTCGATTTGGCCTTCAGCCCATCGGGACCGGCCCCTTTCGCTTTGACCAGTGGGCGGCTGGAAAGGAAATCGTCCTGGAAGCGAACGCGACGTATCTCGAGGGACGACCGTTTCTTGATCAGCTCCGTTACCGGTTTTTTCTGGGAACGGATCGTCAGACGATCCTGCCAGCCTTTCAACAAGGCGCGTTGGAAGATACCGGTATCCCGCTGTCACTCTCTCTGCCGAAGCGCCAACAGTTGATCCGCGACGCACGCTACCGCTTTTTCCGTAAACCGATCCTCGCCACTCTGTTTCTGTTGTTCAACACCCGCGAGAGCCCGCTGAGTCATCCCCAAGTGCGGCGGGCGATCAATCTCGCGATTAATCATGAGCGCATCAATCGCACGATCCGGCAAAATCGACATGTCCAAGCCCGGAGCGTCTTTCCCCCCGGTGTCCGAGGGCACAATCCGAACTTGTCCGGCTATTCGTACGATCCCGCTCGGGCTCGGCAGCTCCTCGCTGCGGCGGGCTATCCTGATGGCAAAGGGTTGCCGCCGATTGCACTCTGGAGCAGTTCAATGACTTCAGGGACGCCAACGGTCGTGGCAGAGCACGAGGCGATTCAAGACGATTTGCAGCACATCGGTATAACTGTTGAGTTGCATAATGCCAAATCGTGGAAGAATTTCAAAACGAACATATTGGGAAAACGGCCGCGTGCGATGTATCGCTACGCTTGGTATGCTGATTTTCCCGACCCCGACAATTTTCTGTTCGTCCTTTTCCACTCGAAAGGTGCCGACAACCATGCGAATTATAGCAATCCGCAGGTCGACTGGTTACTGGAGCAGGCACGGAGCGAACGGGATGATCTGCAGCGCGTGGGGTTGTACCGCAAGGCCGAAAAGCTGATTGTGGAAGAGGCGCCGATAGTGAATTTGGTCCATTATACTTTTGAGCGTCTGTTTCAGTCGTACGTCAAAGGCATCGAACTGAATGCCCTGGGCCGACCCTACATCCCACTCAAGAAAATCTGGCTGGATACCTCACATCGCGCCTTGTCTAATAGGGCAACGTCTCCGTAGAAGTTACGTTTTAAAATCATCACCGCTCCTCCTCAAGGATCTGGCGCTGTCGATCCGGCGCGTCTTCAATAAGCGCAACACGTCAAGCGCTTGAGATCCGTGAGAGGCTGTATGATTCATGGCTCATATCGCTCGGATCAGCGCCGCGGACGCTTCTCGCCGCGCCGTAGGCGCCGCATGGCGGCGTGAGCCGCATAATACCCGCACATCCCATGTACGCCCCCTCCCGGCGGGGTGGAAGGCCGAGCACAAGAAGAACTGGCCATTGGGCGTTGTGTACGGGTTCAACCGAGCCACAGGCCGCGTAAAGAGCTGCCGGATATCTGCCGCTCCCCCGGTCACGGCCCCGCCTACGTAATTGGCGTTGAGGTCTTCGAAATCGCGCGGTCGCGTGATATGCCGGGCTAAAATACGATCGCGAAAACCTGGCGCAAACCGTTCGATCTGCGCTTCGATACCTCCCGTCATGTCGATGTCAGAACCATTGGGTACATGGCAGTAGGCATATCCCGTGTACTGACCGGCAGGTGCTCGACTGCGGTCGGCGTTGCTCTGTTGGCACAGAATCACGTACGGATGCGCGTTGTGCCGGCCGCGCCACGCATCCCGCTCCGAGACGGCAATTTCTTCCAGCGTTCCCCCAAGATGCACGGTCGAGGCGTCATGTATGGCCGCATCCCGCCATGGAATCGGGCCATCTAGCGCCCAGTCTATCTTGATCGTATAGGAAAGTGCATTTTCCCGATCCCAGAAGTCCCCATTTCTCAAGGATGAACGAGCCAAGTGA
>CBCXVS010000226.1:0-12751 GCA_965178525.1 uncultured bacterium
TCAACACCTACACCGGAGGAAGTCGTGAAGGATACCGGTTTGCTTGAGCCGTGTGCGATGAAAGTCGCCCGCACGGTGCTGAGGGGGGGGGGTCATGGCGACATGATGCCCCTACCCGATGGATATTCAGGGTGGCCGTGAAGGCGAGCACGGCCTGGCCATCAATGGTGATCAGCTTTGGTTCGGCCTGAAACGTGGTGTTTAATCCAGTATTTAACAGCACCAACACCTTATTGGAGCCATTCCCCACATTACGGTCACATATCGCGTTGTGAATCATAGGGTAAGTCATCAAGGAACGCCGTCAGTTGGCAGTTCAAATCGATGTGGGTTTCGGCCATGCCCATCACTAAAGGACACAGCTTCGCCCATTCCAACGTGTAGCCATACGCGTGGCGAAAGAAATGACGAAACGCCAGATACTCTTGCAGACGGAGCCAGAGCGACTCAGTCAAGACCGCTGACCGGATGCCAGAACGCTCTCGCGCCATTTGGGCCAGCAAGTTCGCATGCGAAAAGGCGCCCCCGGGTAGGTCACCGTCTACGGTCACCGCAATCCGCTCGAACATGCGCTCACATCCGGTGTAAAACTGATGCAAGTAGCTGGCCAGAGCATGCATCGCAAATGGTGATGGCGTCTCTTCAGGATTCCATCCCGCTTCAACCTCATGCACCATGCGGTCGAGCGCGACGAATTCGTCCTCGATGCGTGTCTTGAGGGCGAGTAAGGGATCCTCTGGCATCGGCTTCTCTCCCAATATACGGGCACGCAAGGCCTCGCCGGCTCGCTCCAAGTCGACGAGGTCGACATCCAAGCCCGGGGGGACAAGCGCTCGTAACGTCGACCAAGCCCGGAAAAAGTGCTCCGGCGCGACCCCTTCTACCGCCAGGTCCAAGTCCGAGTCTGCATGCCAGGCGCCATGTCCCACCACAGAGCCAAAGGGAATCACCCGCGTTGCCCCAAAGCACGCTTGTAAGAGGTGTGCACATTGTGTCGCTAGCTTGAGCGCCTCTTGCTGTGGCATGGGGGTTGGGTCAGATATCATGCGTACCCGATCCTTTCTCGTGCCCTTCGCGGACTCGTGCCTTTCATCGATCCTACAGAGAACGTAGACAGAGAGCCAAGCCGGCCCCGCCGCCGTCGTTTTCTGCTTACCACTTGCTGTCGTCAGGCATTATCTCGCCACAACAAAAGGAGCAAGCGCAACTAACACATCGGTATCCTCAACAATCTTCGCCCCGACCCGGGCCATGCGATCTCCGGCAAGAAACGTTTCCTCTTCTGTTCTTTAGGCCACTTCAACGTAGATCACATTGTCCTCTCCACAGATGGCTTTCGGCTGTGCGACCGGCTCCGGGCTGATCGTCTCCAGCACGCCAAGAAATCGGGATAAGGCGTCGAGTATTTTTGCATCGCCTGTTAGGCTAAGTTGTGTTTTCATCCTTTTCCAATACCTCCGCAGCCCGAACGAAGATCTGCGGTCCGCTATAGTCCGTGCGAGAGCCTACATGAGCACGGCAATAGATCGCGGGGGGATTATATACAACAGGGCCGCAGGAAGCGATGCCGAAACAACGAACGCGTACCTGGCGCTAGAATAAACCACGTACGTCAGGGTAACCGCGCGTGATCCTCAGGGCAGACTGCACTATAATACGTGGCAATGATTCTTTATCACGGCACGGACATCGATAGCGCCCTGAATATTCTCAACCATGGTCTCGACGCTGCAAAGCTGACGGCGTTGCAACATGGCCGGCCCACCCAAATGGGTGTGGGTTGGTACGCTACCTGCGATGCAGATGTGGCGTGGTTTCTCGCTTCGCTGGCTCCAGGCAATGTAGGTCGCGGGTATGCGGTCATAGAAATAGACATACCAGAAGACATTCTCAACCAGTTGCTGGCAGCGCGACAGGCGATTAGGAGCACAATTGCCAACGTGCCGTATGTCGCCCAACAGCATGGGTTTGATATGGGCTCATTCGCATGGCTCAATGCACGTGCGACTTTCCGTCCCTATGCGGGGCAGAAGCCGTTCGATGGCTAAGCGAACGTATACAGAAGCCGATTTGCCCATAAGCACGACCACTGACGTTAAGAAGGAAGGTGAGACGATTGTCCATACACACCATGTGATCTTTACGCGTCCCCTCACACGCGCCGAGCAGCACTTTTTTGCTGATGTGCTGGTCGGTCTTTAGGACACCGTGCACGTCTCCCAACAGTTTGGTAACGGTCTCGTGGCCAAACCGGTTGTGGAATTTCTCAGCGATCATGAAGCCCGGTATACCCTGAGGCAGAAGACCCTGAGCGGTCCATGGAAAGATCTACTCTTTGCCGTACTGGCCAATTTCAGCCATGAAGTGGCGCCGATTCGCTTGCATGATGATAGCCGGGCCTTTGATCCGGCATTTGGGTTACGGCAATCGGGTAACGACGCTTTGCCGCATGACATCTGAACCGCTCAGGAGTTGACGTACACGTGCAGCAAGCTTAGCATGTCTCTCCAACGCCGATCTAGCCACCACACACGGCATCCACATCCTTGAGGTCTCATGATGAACGCTCAAGCATCACCGTCAACCGCCCCGCTCAGCGCCTGGCCTACCGGTATCGATCCGGTGCGCTTCGAAGTCATCCGCAACGCTTTGCTGGCCATCACCGAGGAGATGGGCGCCACCCTGCGGCGCGCAGCTTATTCGACCAATATCAAAACGCGTGGCGATTTCTCCTGCGCCTTCTTCGATCGCAATCTGCGCACCATCGCGCAGGCATTCGCGCAGCCCTCACACCTCGGGTCGCTGGCGCACATCGTGCCGCATGCCATCAAAGAATACGGCGCCGACCATCTGCAGCCGGGCGATGGCATCCTGATTAACGATCCCTATCTCGGCGGCGTGCACCTCAACGACATTACGCTGATCACACCCGTCTTCGACCAGCAGCGGCTGTTTGGCTACGTCGCCAACATTGCGCACCACGTCGATGTCGGGGGCGGCACGCCGGGCAGTATTGGCGTGTCCAACGAGATTTACCAGGAAGGCATGGTGATTCCGCCGGTGCGCTTCGTCCAGGACGGCCAGATCGACCGCGATCTCTTTGCCATGATTCGCGCCAATTTTCGCGGCACGCGGGAAATTTCCGGCGATTTCCGGGCGCAGACGGCTGCCAACCGCCTGGGGGTGCAACGCCTGTCGGCGTTGTTGCAGAAGTATGGCGCGGCGGAACTCGAACGCTACCTCGACGAAATGCTGCGCTACACCGAGCGCCGCGCCGCGGCCGCCTTTGCCCAGTTTCCGGACGGCACGTTTAGCGCCGAGTCCTACATGGACGGTGACGGGGTAGGGGACGAGCCAATCCAACTTGCCGCCACGGTACACATCGAAAACGGCCATATTCAGGTCGATTTGACGGGCTGCGACACGCAACGCCCATCGCCCACGAACGCCACCCTGGCGCAGACCTATTCCGGCGTCGTCTACGTGCTCAAATGCCTCATCGATCCCGACATCCCGGTCAATGACGGCTTCTATCGCCTCGTCGATATCCGCACCCGTCCCGGCAGCGTCGTGGCCGCCCGCCATCCGGCCGCGGTGGCCGCGGGGTGGGAAGTCGCCATGCAGCTCTGCGATTTGCTCTTCAAGGCCCTGGCCGAGCCCTTGCCGGACCGCGTCCTGGCCGGGACCAAGGGCTGCATTTGCAACATCGCCTTTGGCGGCGTCAACCCCGCGACGGACGAATATTTCACCTACTACGAAACCATTGCCGGCGGCTACGGCGCCACGCTGCGCAACGATGGCATGGACGCGGTGCAGGCGCATTTTCAGAATACGGAAAACGCGCCGGTGGAAGAGACGGAAGCGCACTATCCGGTGCGTATCTTACGCTATGAACTCATCGACGATTCCGAAGGTGCCGGGCAGCACCGGGGCGGTTTGGGCATCCGGCGCGATTATACGTTTCCAGGGCACACGCCGAGCTTTTCCATTCTCTCCGACAAGGCCACCTATGCGCCATGGGGACTCTTTGGCGGCGGTGCGGCGCGCGCGGCGCACTACATCCTCAATCCCGAAACGGAGGCGCGTGTCCTGCCCTCGAAGATCACCCTGCCCTTGCAGCCGGGCGATGTGATCAGCGTGCAAACGCCGGGTGGGGGCGGCTGCGAGCCGGCCTGGCGGCGGCCTCCGAAGTCGGTGGCCGGGGATGTGGCCCTGGGCAAAATTTCCGCCGTGCGAGCGCGTGAGGTGTATGGCGTCGTCGTCCATCCGGAAACTGGCGAGGTGGATGCAGACGCCACCGCGGCGCAGCGGGCGCGTCTGGCCGACCATGGGGCGACGTCATGAGCACCTATCGCCTCGGCATCGATATTGGCGGCACGTTTACCGATGCCGCCTTGGTGGATGACCGCACCGGGGCGGTGCAGATCGTCAAGGTGCCCAGCACGCCGGCCGATCCGGCGCTGGGTTTTATGACGGCGGTGGAGCGGGCGTTGCCGCTTTGTGGCGATACGAGCGACGCGATCCGGCTGCTCGTGCATGCCACGACCGTGGCGACGAATGCTCTGATCGAAGGCAAGACGGCCCGTCTTGGCATGGTGACGACCGCTGGCTTTCGCGACATGCTGGAAATCGGCCGGCAGATTCGCTCGCATCTCTACGATGTGCATCTCACCAAGCCCCGGCCGCTGGTGGCGCGACGCTGGAGTTTTGGGGTGCGCGAACGGCTGGATGCCATGGGCCAAATCCTCGAATCGCTCGACGAAGAGGCCGTACGCCAGGCGGCGCGCCAACTCAAACACGACGGCGTCGAGGCGGTGGTGTGTTGCCTGCTGCATTCCTATCTCAATCCGGAGCATGAGCACCGCGTGGCGGCGATCGTGCGAGAGGAATATCCCGAAGCCTATCTGTCGGTCTCTGCCGATGTTTGCCCGGAGTTCCGCGAATATCTCCGCGCCAGCACCACGGCGGTGAACGCGGCGATCATGCCGTTGGTGTCGAGCTATCTCAGCCATCTCGAAGCGCGCCTACAGGGCCTGCGTATCACGGTGCCGTTTTACGTCATGCAATCGAGTGGCGGGGTGATGAGCGTGGCGGCGGCCAGACAGAAACCGGTGTACATGGTCGAATCCGGCCCCGCCGCTGGCGTCATCGCCGCCGGGGCGTTTGCCGAGCCGCACGACTACCGGCAGGTGATCTCGTTTGACATGGGCGGCACCACGGCCAAAGTCGGTTTGATTCAGGACGGTCAGCCCCGGCTGTCAACGGAATTCGAGGTCGGCGGGCAGGCCATTACGCCGCTGGGCGAGGGGCGCGGCAGTGGCTATCCGGTGCACACCCCGGTGATTGACTTGGTCGAAGTTGGCGCGGGCGGCGGCAGCGAGGCCTGGATCGACGCGGGCGGCGCCCTGCGGGTTGGGCCGCAAAGTGCGGGCGCTTCGCCCGGGCCGGTGTGCTACGGCCAGGGTGGCGCCGTGCCGACGATTACGGATGCCAATCTGCTCCTGGGCCGCCTCAACCCGGCTTTTTTCCTCGGCGGTGAAATCGCGCTGGCCGTCGATGCCAGCCGTGAGGCGATTCGGACCCAGTGCGCCGAACCGCTCGGGCTCGATCCGGTGCAAGCGGCCAACGGCATTGTGGAGATCGCCAATGCCCATATGATCGGCGCCATGCGTTTGATCTCGATTCAGCGCGGTTATGATCCGCGCGATTTTGTGCTCGTCGCCTTCGGCGGTGCCGGTCCGTTGCATGCCAATGCGCTGGCCCGTGAACTCGACATCCCCACCGTACTGATCCCGCCCAGTCCGGGCATTGCCTCGGCCCTTGGCATGCTGATGACCGACATCAAGCACGAGTTTGTCGCCACTCGCCGCCAAATCGTCTCCGGCCTGGAACCAGGGGAGTTGGAGGCGCTGTTCGCCGATTTTGTCGCCCAGGGCGCCGCTCTGCTGGCCCGCGAGGGCGTGGAACCGTCGCGGCAACGGGTGCTGCGCAGCGTGGATCTCCGTTATCAGGGGCAATCGCACGAATTGTCCGTTCCCGTGCCATCGGAGCCGTTGACGCCGCCGCATGTGCGGTCTCTACAGGAGCACTTTCACCAGGCGCACGCGCGGGCCTATGGCTACGCCGCGCCCGAAGATGCGATCGAACTGGTCAATGTGCGGCTGACCGCGTTGGGCCTGAGTCCCAAACCCAAGTTGCAAGCGCGGCCACGGGGCAGCGGCGACATCACCGGCGCGCGCAAAGGGCAGCGCGAGATGTGGTTTAGCGAGACCGCTAGCTTTGTCGCCTGTCCGATCCTGGATCGATCGCGCCTTTGCTGGGGCGATACCGTTCGCGGCCCGGCGGTGATTGAGGAACTCGATTCGACCACGGTGATTCATCCCGATTATCAGGCCACGGTGGACCGGTACGGCAACTTGCTGCTCCGCCGCGGTTGATCAAGGCGATGCCGCTGCCCCGCTTTGTCGTGACCACAACGCTTCCAGTGTGTTCCCCTTGTGCCCGTGTATATGGCTTTTCCCTGTACGGCCAACACCTACCCACGATCCGCTTTCGCTCCGCCATAATACACTGTTAGCTTTGCATGTTGTGAAGCACATGGGGGCGGGCAGAGATGCCGCTGGTCAGAGGGATATGGGATAGTCTGTAAACCGTGCCCCCAGGAGCAAGCATCCTGGGGGACTCCAACGCGTGTGGCGTTCCTCTACGCTACGCGTGATTGCCGTTGTAAAGGGCGTTGCGCATCACCCGGCCCGGCAAGGCGCCGGTATGCTTGCCGTCTTCAAGCAACACCTCACCATTCACGACGGTACATTTGACGCCCTCGGAGAGTTCCCGGATGCGCCAGCCACCCGCCGGAAAGTCATGCACCACATCCTCCGGCAGCGTCCGCACCGTATCCGGATCGAAAATGGTGATGTCCGCAGCCATGCCCGGATGTAGCAGGCCCCGGTCAAAGAGACCAAAGGTCGACGCCGATTCAAACGTCAGCCGGCGCACGGCCTTTTCCAGGGACATGACCTGCTGTTCCCGCACCCAGTAGCCCAGCAGATTCGTGCTGTAGCCGTAGCCGCCGTGAAACTGCACGTGCGCCCCGCCGTCGGACAGGCCCACAATAGCTTTGGGATAGTTGAGAATCTGCGTCATGGCCTCTTTGTCCGAGTTGCCCGTGGCGTGCCGGATGACGGTACCCAACTTCTCCTCTACGGCCAAGTCCAAAAGGGCGTCAATAATGCCTTTATCCTGCGCCTTGGCAACCTCGCTAAGGGTTTTGTCCTTCATCCACTGGTTCTTCTCCAGGACGGGCTCCGCCACCCACATGTGCTCGTACCAGTTGCGCGCCAGGTTGACGGCGGGCACCTCCGCGCTCCACTCCACCGCCTCGTCGTGCAGCTTTTTGCGGACATCGGGATCGCTGTAGGCCCGTAGCTTTTCCTCATTCGAGAGCCGCAGGATCGGATCCCACGTGGGGGTCCTGAACACCTGGGCATTTTCCATGGTGAAGGAGGAGCCACTGAAATTCGGACTGCACAGCGGATAGGCCCGGATGCCAGCCTCGGCGGTCTCGTCGATGATGGCCATGAGTTGCTTCCACTCATCTGGATAGCGCACATTCTGGCTCAGATTGTTGTAGACCACCTGCCGGCCCGTGGCCTCGGACAGACGGCTCATGAGGCGGTTATCGAGTTCTGCGGCACGCCCGCCGCCGCCCTGGATGATCCCGGTGCCCAGCTCTCTGAGCACGTCTCCCAGCGCAAAAATCTCCTCCTCACTCGCCCACACCGCGGGGACCAAGACGCCTTGCGGATCGGTATGGCCCTTGTTCTTCGAGACGGACAACCCCAGGGCGCCAGCTTGTATGGCATCTCGAACGGTGTCCCGCATCGCCTCGATCTCTTTCTCGGTGGCCTCTCGACCCTGACTCTCATCCCCCATGACATAGTGCCTGACGGCGGAATGGCCGATCAGGGTGCCCACGTTCACCCCCAGGCGCCGGTCCAGCGTGTCCATGTACTGCGGAATCGTCTCCCAAGAAAAATCCAACGTTCTCAGGACGTCCATTGGGATGGCTTCGACGTAGGACAGGAATTCGGCCACCCGCTCTGCGGCTCCGGGCCGTATGGGCGCCAGCGCCAGGGAGCAGTTACCGATAATCACGGTGGTGGCGCCATGGTAACAGGAGAAGCTGCACAGCGGATCCCAGAGCGCTTGGGCGTCATAGTGGCAGTGGTTGTCCACAAACCCCGGCGCGATCACCATGCCCTCGGCGTCGATGACCCGTGTGGCGGCGCCACTCAATTTGCCGAGTTCAACAATCTTCCCGTTTTTCACGGCCACGTCCCCGTGGAACGAGGGCATGCCGGAGCCGTCAATCACCCGCCCATTCTTCAACAGTAAGTCATACGCCATAATCGTCCTTTCTCAGTGGCCGCAACAGAGGCGAGCCGAAGCGATCTGTTCATGACCTATTTTGCTTGTCGGACGAACCTGTGACCTGACCTGGGCCATCATAAAACCGAGTATAGTCGGTCTAGAGGCGGTGTCAACAGCGGTTTCAGTGGACACGTGAGAAAGATGCGTTTACAATGCCAAACTGCAGGGGATGATGGGAGGGTTCTCCCGAGATTTCATATGACCTTTAGCTGATCGGGGCAAAGGAGAGGAAACAATCATGTTAGACCTACTCATCAAGAACGGACGAGTGGTTGACGGCTCAGGCCAGGCCTCCTTCCATGCCGACGTCGCGGTGAAAGACGGCAAGATCGTGGGAGTTGGCAAGTTCAATGAAGCCGCCACGCGCACCATCAATGCCGATGGCCGAGTCGTCGCGCCAGGGTTCATTGACCATCACACCCACTTTGATTCCCAGGCGATGTGGGACCCCATCGTCAACTCCACGTCACTCAACGGCAACACCTCGATCATTGTCGGCCAGTGCGGCGCCGTGATCGCGCCGGTGCGGCCCGGCGACGGGGACTGGTACTTGCAAATGTTCAACTATATGGAGGGCGTGCCGCTGGGCTCGCAGCGCGCTGGGGTGGACTTCGCCTGGGAGACCCTGCCGCAATACCTCGACGCCATCGAGCGGAAACGTGGCATCAACGTGGGGGCTTTGGTCGGGCACTCGGGGGTCAGGCGCTATGTCATGGGCGGGGCCTCTCAAGAGCGCGCGGCGACCCCGGAAGAAATCGAGGCTATGAAGCAGCAGGTGCGTGAGGGCATGCTGGCTGGCGCTCTGGGCTTCAGCGTGGGCAACTTCGTGGGCCAGGGCGAGGAGATTTTTGGTATTAAAGTGCCGTCCTCCGTTGCCACCGATGAAGAGCGGTACGAGGTCGGAAGCGTCTTGGGCAAGCTTGGCACTGGCGTCTTCCAGGTGAGTGGCGGCGCCCCCGGCGGGTTCTGTGGGCCGGCGATGGCGGCCCGAGAGTTGTCCCTTAGGACCGGCCGCCCGGCCATGTACAACCTGCTGACGCAGGAGATTAATAAGCCCGACGAGTGGAAGGAACACCTGGAACTGCTCGAAGGGTTCTTCAAGGAGGGCATCCGGGCTTACGGTTCGTGTCTCTCTGCCACGGCAGGGCCGATTTTCGACCTGAGAGCCGGGTTGGACGGCTTAGAGGACGAGGACATGATCAACCCGTCGACCGTGTTCCAGGGCATGCCGACCTGGGATTCGGTCATGGCGCAGGCGGTGCCGGATCGGATGCAATCCTTCCGCGATCCTGAAATCCGCAAGAAACTCAGCGTCGAGGCGGTGGAGACCGAAGGCGCCCACGCGTATCACATGGGCTTGGCGCAACGGCGCATGAGCTTCACCCGGCGCTGGGATCTGGTCGAGGTCTACATGACTCTGCACGAGCGCAATAAGCAGTACAGCGGCAAGAGCATCGAGCAGATCGCGCAGGAGCAGGGCAAGGGCATCATGGACACGTTCTTGGACATCGCCCTGGATGATGAGCTGCGGACGTCTTTCCAGGTGATCGACCGCAATGATGACCCGGAGGCGCAGCGGCAAATCTTGGGCTCGCCCTACACCGTGATCGGGACCACCGATGGCGGCGCGCGGCCGGACAAGGGCGACCGCACGGACTACAGCACCCGATTGCTGAGCCACTGGGTGCGGGAAAAACAGGTGATGTCGCTGGAAGACGCGGTCTACCGCATGACGGGCAAGACGGCCTTGATGCACGACCTGCATGACCGGGGCTTTCTGGCCGCCGGCAAGGCCGCTGACATCACCATCTTCGATCCGGATACCATTGGCCAGAAGCCGCGTGAGCCCATGTATGAATTCCCGGGCGGTGAGATGCACGTGAAGCAAGGCGCCAATGGGATCGATTATGTGATCGTGAATGGCGAGGTCCTGCTGGACCACGGCGAGCACACGGGCACCCTACCTGGCCAGACGCTCAGAGGACCCCTGTACAGCGGCTAGTTACCAGCCCATCTCGCTTGGGCAAAGCCCTAACAGCACCTTCCCTGCCGTTTCGAAATGGGAGGGAAGGCCTGCCGCATGCTGTACCGCGACGTGGACATCGCGGAAATACCGCTCTAATTGATTTTTGCGATACACCGCATTGGTTCCCGCCGCGTGAAACACCAGATCGACGGCACGCACCGCTTCATGCATACCATGGGTGATGGCCAGCCGGGCCTGGGCGATCTCGCGGCTTGGATCCGCCGGGTCCGCACAGATAGCCTGCCATGCCGTCCCCACCGCATCGATCACATAGGCGCGCGCCGCGCTGAGGATCGCTTCGGCTTCCGCCACCTTGGTCTGGACGAAGGGACGATCCCGCAGCAGCGCTGTTGACATCGTTGAGCCCTTGTGGCTTGCCAGCTCGATGAAGGCATCCATGGCCCCACGGCCAATACCCAGGGCATTGGCCGCCGTCGACGTCCAGATGGCGATCATGGCGAAGCGCGGATGGTAGAGGGGGCCGGTTTCATACGGGGTCTCGGCCAGGGACAGCGTATGCGGTGCCGGGACGAAGACGTCATCCACGATAAAATCCTGACTTCCCGTGCCGCACATGCCCACCACCGACCATGTATCGACGATGGTCGCGGCCTCCGCCGGGACCAGCAACGATCGCGTCTCGGGTGTCCCGGCGGGCGTCTGCCGCAGGTGATCGCCATCCATGATCTGACATGAACAAAAAAGCCAGTTGGCATGATGGATCCCACTGGCAAAGTTCCAGCGGCCCGTGACGCGATAACCGTCACCGGTCGGATACGCCTTGCCTTCCGGCCGTATGGAGCCGGCAACGCGCAGGTCGGGCGGCTGCCCACAGATTTCTCGTCCGACCTGCGCCGGCAGCCAGCCGGAAAAGAGCGAGACGGCTGATGCAATCATGGCGCACCAGCCAACGGAGCCATCGGCTTTCGAGATGGCTTCAATGGCGTGAAAGGCTGTCAGTGGCGGCAGCTCCGGGCCGCCCATGGAGTTGGGGAGATGCAGCTGAAACAGACCGGCGTCGGCAAGCGCCTGCGCCAGTGACGGCGGCACTCGGCGTCTGGCTTCCAGCTCGTCACGTGCGGCCCGGATCGCCGGCACCAAGTCGATGGCTGCGGCGACGACGTCGTGTGGTATGGCAGAACTCATCCCTTTCCCTCCCCATCGGGCCTGGTGTCGCGGCGACGTATCTCGCCATAGCTGGTTATTCTAGATTCCCGAAACGCTGCCGGTATGCTTCGAGCTGTTGTTCGGCCTGCTCGGCGCGCTGGCGTTCCTGCTCGGCGCGCTGGCGTTCGCGTTGTGCTAATTCCATGGGTGTCGGGACAACCTCGCCGTCCTCGGTCATCCAGCGTAACCAGCCCTCATGTACGGCCAAAAAGAGACCGGCTGCCTCAGAGTATCGTTTTTCCTCTGCATCCGGCTCCATCTCGACGTAGCGCAGGCCGTGTAAATAATACCCCGTGAATTCCTGGCTAAACGGATCATAGAGGTAGTATTCGGCCGTCCGAAATCTCTCCTCGTAGATGCGCTTTTTCTCCCCTTGATCCTGCCCTCTCGTACTGTTGGAGAGCAATTCGATAATCACATCTGGGAAGCGCATGCCTTCATGCCAGGACACCCAACTTTTCCGCTCTCGATCCTCGACGTTTAGGACCAAGAACACATCGGGTCCCAGGACATGCCTTCTATCGTCCGGGTTATAATACACAAACATGTTGCCGCCGACGTAATAGTCCTGGCGATCCGACCAGTACGTCTTGAGCGATTCGATCAAGATCGTCATCTGTTCCCGATGCCGCTGGGTTTCCATCGGTTCTCCGTCATCGCAAGGCAGGTCGTCTTCCGTGGGTAGCGCGGTGATACTTGCCCAGATCTCCGGATCGATAAACGGCTCTTGAGGCGCTTGCAAGGAATACTCTGGCAGACTCATACCGTGATCTCCGTGGTGAAATGATCGCCCTGTATCCCACTATAACACCGATCTGCCGCAGTGCATAGCCAGCAGCCGATACGCAGCTGTTGACAAGCATGTCGCTGACGTTGTGCTCGTTGGCCCGCCGCGCCATGTTGGCGTCTAGCGGATGGGCATGGAAAGGCGCACACTCGGCAAAGACCTGGTCGATTAGGCTCTGGGGTACGTCATGCGATGTCAGTCATGCTACGGACTCGAATTCTACTTGAATTTTGCCGGAATTTCAGGACGTTTCGGGCTCTGAGCGTGCGACCTGAAGACGCCTAACTTGAGTGGTTTGAACCAGTTGAAGGAAATGCAGGTCCGTGTGCGGACCTATC
>CBCXVS010000227.1:0-12717 GCA_965178525.1 uncultured bacterium
AATGGACTTTTGAATTGGGCCAACCTGTTGATCTACTTAACCCTCCGCCTATTCTGCCAGGGGAACTTCGGTCTAGAAACCACACGCCCTTCCGGCTCTCCGGAACGCCCGCTCAGCGATGCGCAATTGCAGGCCAAATTTCGTGATTGCGCCGCCAATGCGGTGCGGCGTATTCCCGATGAGGTAATCGAGCGCGCGATCGAGTTGGTGTCTCACCTCGAAGCGGCACAAGACACCACCGATATGGTCAGCCTGTTTGAGCCGAAAGCGAGCTGAGGGCGGCCTGACACAGGTACACAGAGGACGTTATGCTCCGACGCTTCGCTAGGGAGATACGCGATGTCGCCGCACTTTCAGCATCTCTACGTCAACAGACAGAATTTCCAGGACCCACGGGGCGTGCTGCGGGTCGTCGAAGGAGATATGGACATGTCCGGGACGCGCTAAGCGCCAATGTCCACGAATCGCGTTGGTGCCGTCGGCAGCGGCGATGGCCCAGTTGATGAACGTCCCATCCAGCTGAAATTCAAGTCCTGCCCGGCCGCGGGCAGGCGGGAAGGCATGTTGAGTGGTCCGATACACGGTCACATCATCGGTGTCATCCTCAAACGAGTGGACCCAAATCCGGAAGATCTCGTTTGGCAACTCGCTCATAAGCTCTCCCGTTGCGGTTGCGATACGAACTTGATATAGACCCAAGGCAACGAGCGCCACGACGACGATAGCCGCGCTGAAGGGCCGTTTGAGTTGACACATGGCCGATACCTGAGTGCTGCGCACCGCAAATGAAGAGCTATTAGCTATAAAAGAAGAGACAAACATCATATCCCCCCTATCATCCAGGGGGGATCGCGGCGCCTCCTGGTTAGGTTACGCGCTGGGGACCCATAACACGCCGTCGAACACGCGTTTCACTTCTTCACCGCTTTCCGCTTCCATAGACACCATGGCCGCACTGTCTGGCCGGCCGTCGCTTTGGAGCGCCACGCGTTCAGTCGTTAAAGGCGTCAGGCCCTGGGATTGGGCCAGAGAGGCTCGTGGACCGGCAAGCGCTGCATTCATGCGTTCGAGTTGCCCTTTCGAAAACATGGTCATCGTATCGTCGTCAACGTAGTCCATGTAATTCATGAACATATCACCATTCGGCCCATTGTTGCAGGAAATACGGGGGAACCTGGGTTGCCCGATATTACTCCCCGCTTGATTCGGCGTGTCTGACACATTGTCCGAGCCGGTACATCCCCCACCGTCATCGCCCCAAATATGGAGTACGTTGAGCCAGTGGCCAACCTCGTGCACTGCCGTTCGGCCGACGTTAAATGGCGCTTGGGCCGTACCATTGGCGCCAAAGGCCGTATTATTGATGACCACGCCGTCAGTTGAGCTGTCGCCGCCGGGGAACTGGGCATAACCCAGTAGGCCGCCCTCGATCTCACAGGTCCACAAGTTCAAGTAATCGTCGCGAGGCCAAGCCGATTTGCCAAACTCGTCGCGTTTGATCAAGTTGTCGAGCTGCTGAGTGGCTCGGGGATCGAAGGGTCGGTATGGGAACGCTCGCATCGACGTATATGTCCGCGTAATGCCCGTCGTGGCTTGGCCCTGCGGGTCGCGGACGGCAAGCGCGAATTCGATCATCGTGTCAGCAATTAAGTCGCGGAACGGCGCGGGCACGTTCGCCTGGTCGGCGTTCCGTGAGCGGTAATCGCGATTGAGGGCGTCGATCTGGCTCTCAATCTGGCTTTGTGAGAGGTTTTGCGTCTCCGTGTTGTACAGGACATGGACGACGACAGGGATCCGAATGACTGAGGTGCGTGGCACGAGCCGGGCGGTGGAGGAAAAGGTCTCGATTTCTCGACGGTTTAGTTTATCTGATACGTTTCGTCTGTTTCGGCGCAATAGTTGTGGTGCTCCATGGTCGCGCAGACGCGCGTTTGATTTTGTTCAGCCACAATAACCTCCTATGAATGAGATATGAGTACACCGTCGTCGTATGCCGGAACCCTAGTCGCATGGACGTAGAAAAATATCGTGGCTGAATGTACCCTCTGATTGGCTTTGTTTTCTGTGACTCGTATCACACGAATGCCGTGACTTAAGTCACATGCACCCTTTTGCTCGGAATTTTCATGGCCATGATGAGATGCATTCAACGTCTGAGCACACATACGACGCCGAGTGCCTGCCTGTCTTTTTAGCCAAGGCTATTCTCTGGCGCCGCCTGGAAGAACACACCACGCCGCTACGTCACAGAGAAAAGGACGAATCGGGTGTCAAGGGACCACGCTCGGCAGGATATTCCAGTGCGGGTTCGCCACAATGTCGCAGGATGGTGGCCCGCGCTGCATCTCGGAGCGCAATCGCCGCTGTCCAGTCGGTGCTTTGGGGCGAGAGGGGCGTCCCAATCGTGACATGGATCGCCCCGCGGCGTAATAGCCATTGGCCGGTCCGGAGGATCGAGCGCGTGCCTCGTAGCGCCAGGGGGACGACGGGGACTCCGGTTTGGGCCGCCACGATAAACGCGCCCATGCGGAACGGGCGGAGCCCGGGCTCGCGGCCACAGGTGCCTTCCGGGAAGAAAACGACCGCTTGCCCGCGCTTGACCGCATCGAGCACGCGAGCGGTATCATCGAGGCCATGTTGCGTGTCATAGCGCTCCACGAACTCGGTGCCCAGGTGCTGGAGCAGCACGCGTATGAGAAAAAAGTCGGCCAGCTCGCGTTTCGCCACATAGCTATGATTCGTCGGTAGCGCCGCGATGAGCGTGATGGCGTCTAGATAGCTGGCATGATTCGAGACGAGCACATAGGCTTGGTGCTGCGGCAGATTCTCAAGCCCTTGCACGTGCACGGGAAGATTGCCCAGCCGCAGCGCCAACCGCATGCCAGCCTGCACGATGCGTCGACACCAATGGGGCTGCGGCAGCACGGCAACCGGCAACCATACGGCGACCGCGAACACGCCAAAGACGACCCAGGCGTAGGCCCCGTACGCCAACTCTTGCACCGCCCGCCAGTTCCGGCGCAGTTGGGGCCACATACCCGCTACGGCCAACCGCACCACTTGACGCCACACCGCACGGGAACGGATACCGATCTCGCCGCGCTCATACCGTTCCCGGCTGGCCGCGCGGCGGATTTTGCCACTGGAGGTTTTCAGCACCGTTTGCGGCGGGGCCAGGACCACATCATCAGGCGGGGCGCCGAGCACATCCACCACGAGGCGGTCAACCTGCGCCCGGAGTTGCGCCAGTGCGGCGGCGTCCGTCTCCCGGGTTTCGGCCAACACGACCAGCCGTTCGGTTCCGATCGCCGGCTCGGTACTGCCAAAAGCCGCGACGCAGCCTTTGCGAATCCCCGGCAGATTGCCGACCGCTTCTTCCAACTCGTGTGGATAAATGTTGCGTCCGGCACGGATAATGAGGTCTTTTGCCCGGCCCGTAATGAAGACTTCCCCCTCGGCCATGTATCCCAAGTCGCCGGAATCGATCCAGGTGCCATGGAATAGCTGACGCGTCTCGTCCGGGTTGCGATAATAGCCGCTGGTGGCCGAGGGACCGCAAAACTCCAGGCGGCCTTCTTGACGCTCGGGCACTTCATACCCCGTGGCGTCGACAATCCGAATCTGATGCCCCGGCAACGGGTGGCCGCAGGCAACGAAGGTTAATGCCTCTGCGTGTTCGTCGTTGGCGGGCAGGGCGCGGCCCGTGCGGGTGAACGCCTCACGCTGGACGCGGTCGATGCGCGGGCCCCGGCCAAACGGCGGGAAAGCCAGACCCAGGGAGCCCTCGGCCAGCCCGTACACCGGCGCCATGGCTTCGGCACGAAAGCTGTAGGGCGCAAACCGTTCGATAAACCGTTGCATGGTGGCCGCACTCACGGGCTCAGCCCCGTTAAAGGCAATGCGCCAGGAGCTCAGATCGACCCCTGCGAGATCCGGGTCGGTGATGCGTCGCACGCAGAGTTCATACGCAAAATTCGGGCCTCCGGAGATGGTGCCGCGATGCGTGTGGATGGCGCTTATCCAGCGTTCCGGACGCGCCAGGAAGGTCAGGGGAGACATGAGGACCAGGTGAAAAGCCTGGTACAGACTCCCGAGCCAGGCCCCAATCAGCCCCATATCGTGATAGAGTGGCAACCAGCTGACAAAAACGTCCTCCGGGGTGACCGCAGCCGCCTGCATCATGGCGCGGATGTTGGCGAGGAGATTGGCATGGGTCAAGATGACGCCTTTGGGCGTGCCCGTACTGCCGGAGGTGTACTGCAGAAAGGCGATATCGTGCTCTGACAACACTGGCCGCGCATCATCTGGCGGCGTGATGGCCAGTTCCGACGCCGTGACGACGTGCCGCATCGTTTCGACCTGTGACCGCAGCAGACGCGCCAAGGCCTGCGCTTCGGGCACCGTGATCAGCATGGCCGCCTGCGCATTGGCCAGAATGCCCACTTGGCGGCGCATATGGTCTTCGATTTGCGAGGGGCGCGCCGGCGGATAGATCGGCACCGGAATGCCACCCGCCAGCAAAATCCCGCAAAAGCTCTCGAAGAATGTCCGGCCGGTGGGCAGCATCAAGGCCACCGTCTGTCCGGGCTGCAGACCCCGCTGACGCAAGCCTGCCGCCACCGCCATGGCGCCTTCGTAGAGCGCGGCGTACGTGATCTCTTCGACTGTATCCGCCTCGCCATAGAGGGTAATATGCCGGCGCTGCGGGTGCGTCTGGACGTGCCATTCCAGCACCTCGGTCAGGGTCCGCGCCTCGATCGGAACCAGGTTGACGTCTCGCGGGGCCGGCGTTGTGTCCAATACCGGTGCGATGCCGGTTCTGACTGTGCCGTCTTTTCCGGATGCGTCGGCCCGGAGGATCGCCCGCAACAGATCGCGCGGGGTTTCGGCACTGAGCAAAAGCGCTTCCGGCAACCGTGCGTCAAAGGCGCGCTCGACACGTTCGAGCAATTCCACCCGCCCCAGACTGTCGAAACCGAGATCCCGGTCTAGCGAACTGTCCAATGTCACGGCGAGGTCCCTGGCACTCTGAGGCCGCATTTCCAGCAGCAAATGCCGAATGGTTTCCAACAGGGCTGCGGCCGTGGCCTCAGCCGGGGGGGGCGCCTGCTCTTGCATAGGCTTTACGGCCATGGTGTACTCCACGTCTGATGCTCTGGCTAGCGCATGCGGTCTCGGGCGACGCTGCGGGCTTTCTCGATGCGGTTATGCTAGAAGCGATTATAGCAGTGCGTCAGAGGTTTGCACGCATGTTTTGGTGAGGATGCTGCGCGAGTAGGGCAGGGCGCGGCGTGTATCGGCCTACGCCTTTTTACTTCCTCTTCTCCTCCTTACCCTGCTGGCAGGGTGTGTATAGCTCAGTCAGGACTCACATCATCGGAAGCCAAAATCGCTTGGTCAAAAATAGTTTTAAAGACGTAAACGCTACAGCCTTATAAACTCTAATTTCGATCGATGGTTATGCCAGTTGTTAGGCACCCGAGTTTCCTTGGTCTCTGTGAGAGAAAGGAGCATGATGCCCGTCATGGTACAAGAATCGACTGTCCGTACCTTACAACTCGTGACTGAGCCGACTTATGAGCAGGTCGCGCTCTTGTGGCAGTTCCGGCTCAGCATCCCTGAGGAGATGCGGTACGCCTTTGCTGACGTATCACCTACATTTGACGAGTTTCTTACCGGGATGGAAAGTAGGGATATCCTCTGTGTGCTTACCGAGGATGAAACTGGCGAACCGATGACGGCGGCATGGCTTCATGACTTGGAGCAAGATCATGAGGGGATCGTACGCATGGGTTGGCTCGGTGGGTACGCCTTTCCGAACCGCCGCGGGCGTAATAGTATCCGTGCAACGCTCATGATGCTCAAGTACTTTGGAGATCTCGGCGTGCATCATATCCACACGGCGGTGCACGTGTTGAACCGCCAATCGCAGATATTCGTGCATAGTAAGAAGATGTTAGGCTTTACGAAGGTGTGTGACTACGCGAACTGGACGGCGTTTGGCGGCGAACCGGCCGACTTCGTCATTTATACACGACATCTACAAGACAAAATGCTCGCGTGGATGTGCGCCAACAACTTGGTAGCGCGGCGATCACGGGCGTTGTCACCTGCCTAAAGGAAGTTTTTCTCGACCTGCCTACATGTTTCCAGGGTTACCGGCATGCATGCCTAGCGAAGATCGTGTAAATATGGTGGTGGTCACACAGCGACCACCACCTCACCGATAACATGCTAGCTAGAGAGGAGTCCGCAGTGCGAAAAAACGACGAGAGCGTGCCGGTGCAGATACTGATTAGGGTTGTTCCCCAATAGTTAATGAGGTAGGCTATCCTCCCCCAAACGATGGAGGGAGCCCAGCCAGGTCATTGGTTATCCGAGATGATCGGCAGATGAAAGCCTTAACCGGTGTGTCTCAGACGCAATTTGACTTCTTGCTGCCCGCCTTCAGCCACGTCTATCAACAGGCTCAGCAAAAACGCTATGAGGAGGGTGTCCAAGCTGGCAAACGCAGCCGAAAGCCGGGTGCAGGTATCAAAGGCAAATTACCCACTCTGTCAGACAAACTCCTGTTCGTTCTATATTATTACAAGACGTATCCGACGTTTGATGTTCTTGGTGCACAATTTGGTATGGTACGTTCGAAAGCGAATGAAAATCTCCATAAGCTCTCTCCCATCCTGTATGACACGTTAGTGCAGTTAGACCTCATGCCTTATCGAGAGTTGAAGACCCCAGAGTCGTTGAGGGAGGCGTTGTCAGGTGTGGATCAACTGATTATTGATGCGACTGAAAGAAGCTATCGCCGGTCACAAGATGAGACGACCCAACGTGAACACTATAGTGGTAAAAAAAAGCCATACGCTGAAAAATACAGTGATGTCGATGCCGGATAAATGGATCGTCTTTCTGGGCCGTACGTTTAGTGGTCACAACCATGATTACAGCATGTTAAAACAAGAGTTCCCACCGGACTTAGACCGGTTTAGTGACGTAGAAGTTTGGGTGCACCTGGGTTATCAGGGGATTCAGTCGGACTACAAAGGCGAAATGCTTGAGATTCCACACAAGAAACCCCGGAAGAGCAAGACGAATCCGACTCCAGAATTGACGGCGGAGCAGCAGGCGGCGAATTATGCCGTGAGTCAAGTTCGCATCTTGATCGAACATGCCATCGGCGGTATGAAGCGTTTCAACATTTTGGTGCAGCGTTTCCGCAACCGCAAAGATCACTTTGAGGATGATTCGGTGGGCATCTGGGCTGGGCTAGGGAACCTGATCTTATGCTATTGAGGAACAACTCTATTGATCCGGACCTCAGGCAAACGCTGAGAGTCCTGTTGACGGAGCATCGTATGACATGAGGAGACTTGATCATTCCGCACCTCGAAGCATTCGCCAAGGAGCATGGCAATCGCAGTGTCGACTCGGAACGTTAACTAAAGGATGCACCCTAATCACACGGATTAGCGTTGGGATACACCCTCAGGACAAACATGGTCAGCCTAGCAATCCATAGCCTTCTGCCATGCCGTCCCTTAGAAGGAATCCTCATGATACGTAACATTCCTCCGCCTTTACAGGCATTGTTAGAGACACTCCAGGGCGCCGTCATCGTGGCACAAGCCTTTTATTTGGAACATCTGGTAGGCGATGCACAGATTATTGCTGCTACTCCGGAGGCTGCACACCTGTATGGCTTTGAACGTCCCTCGGAACTGGAAGGGCTCTTCACGTCGCAATTAGACCACCCTGACGATTACTTGGCTATTAAGATGTTTACCATCGCTAGAATCCACGGCTTGGCCCCGGTCCCTCACGAGTATGATGTACGGATCATCCTACCTGATGAGTCCATCCGCTATCTGCGAAAACAGGCCACGCAGATGGAATACGGGAACCATAGTTACTGGGTGACAACCTCAGTCCAGATCTCTGCAGATGAACTGCGTCCTCTCCCGGATTACCGCCATCTGCTGTCTGAGGAAGTGGTCCGAAAGTGGTTCCGACTTATCTCCGTCGCAGAGTTAGAGCAATTGGTTGCTGATTATGTCCCAAAAAAGATTGCCGAAATCTGTCACTCTTTCTTGACTTCAGATGAAATCCAGGTTAGCAGGGATGAAAACCAGATGCAAAGGCGGGATACGAGAAGGATTCGAGCCGTGCCGGCCGAAACAGTTGCGGAGGTTATCGAGATCGGGCTCGGACAAACAAGGTTGCTTCCAGACAGCCGCTATATGCACCGCTGCGGTAATTGTGGGTGTACATGGAATAGTAGCAGTTCAGATCCAGCCAAGTATCCCCGGTCACGGCGCGATAGCCGAGGAGCGAGTTGCGGTACCGGACGGTGGCGTATGGTAACGCAGAGGGGGCAAGAATGCGCAGAGAGTCAGGCCAATGAATTACAGTGACTCTCAGCTTGGACTAGCTAAGGAGCAGCATCGCAGGACGGCAGTCTGACCCGCATAATCTATCCCGCGTTGTCTCCCGACGCGGTTCCCCAAAGGTGTGGTGGGATAACGCCCGAGGGACGTGAGCGTTGACGGCTGGCACCCGAACCTCACGTCCCTCGATACACTTCAACCCTCACAGCGAAAAGAGCCCGCCGTGGGTCCGGTGAGCATATCACGTCTAGCCCCCTTCGACAAGATGGGTGCCTCTGGAGTTTCCATGTCGTGTGAGGTTCCCGACATTCGCCCCATCTTACCGCATGCCTTACACCGCTATGGAGGGCGCCTCCATGGCTGACACACCGCAGACACCCCAACAGCGCCGGGCCCTACTCGTACAGGTGCTGGAAGCGATGCAACAGGCCTACGCCCAGGAGGGGCGGCAGCTGACCTGGACGGAAACCGAGACGGGCGTGGCGCTGTATTGCGATGGACGGTGGGATTCGACCATCTCTGACGCGGAGCTGGCGCTGGCTGGAGTCCTGCTCTGGGGCCGCTTGTGGACCAGGAACTAAGGCGGCGCGACGGCGGCACCCGCCAGGCGCCTCTAGCTTTCCTGGCGTACTGGATTGAGGTCCAAGGCGGCATGCGCCCGGGGGTGGAATGCGACGACTATACACGCATCTGGACCGTGTCCCATACGACTAATGCCGAGACGTTTGCACGGGCCACTCGCGTGGCGCGAGAAGCAGCGGTGGCTTATGTGGATGCGCTGCACGACCTCCCGGAGTTGCCCTGGATCGAGATGACCTGCAGGTGGGTCGAGCCCTGAGCCCCACTTACGTTTGCCATGAATACCCCAGGCGAAGCAGGACTGAGGACTTTGGAAAAGCCCGTGGCGCTCACGACGTCCCGTGAGGCGCTGCGGCGCTGGGTCCTTTGCCCTGATGACCCGCCCACGGCCTGAGTACTAGGAGAAGGCATATGGCATGCCGCAGTCCCTACTTGAGATGACCAAGGACCTGGTGATGGTCCAAATCCAGGCGAGCCACGTATCCCCCGACACTCTGAGTGTCGCGTTGCAGGTCACGTATGACACGCTGCGACAGTTGCAGGCGATGGAGGAAAGAGGCGCCCGCCTCACGGCCCCGACGCGGTCGACCTCGGCGCCAAGCGCGCTCCTACCGTGGCGGCGGAGCATCACGAAACATACGGTGATCTGCCTGGAATGTGGCGCAACGTTCCGACAGCTCTCCTCGCGTCACTTGCGTCGGCATGGGCTCGACGGTCGCGCCTACCGCGCGAAGTACGGCATCCCGCACACGCAAGCGCTGGTGGCGCATACGAGTTTGGCGCGGCGCCGGGGAGTGATCCGGCGCAGTCGTCCCTGGGAGCAGACCCGCAGCAGGCGGCAGCGACCTTAAAAACGGAGTGAGAGTCCGGCGACGATGAAGCGAGTGAGAAGGTCGACCTCGATGTCGGGGCGACGGATGATCACATTTTCAACGAGCAGATTGGAGTCATTGATCGTCAGGGCAAAATGCGTGAAGCGATATTCCGCCAGCAGGGCCAGGTGTTTGTGAAACCACCACTGCAGACCGGCCCCAATTTTGATCCCAACGGTGATTTCCGGGTCGGTGTCACTGATGAGTAACGCTGGGGCAATCGTGAGATAGGGCTGTAGCCGCCCATGGGGAAAGGCCGAGGTCGTGAGGAAGGGCCGCAGCAGCAGGAGTTCGGGCGCGACGACGGCGGTGTCATCGGCGTCAATCGATGGCAGTCGTACGTCTTGATCCTCACCGGCTGGAATCACGAAACGCTCGCCAGCGACACTGATTTCAATGTCCACATTCGACGCGGTACGTACCGTTTGCGAGGGCGCCGCGAGCGGAAAGTAAAAGGCGTCGAGCCCGAGACCGATATCTAGACCGAGCACTGCGGTGGTATCGAACCAATAGCCAAAGCGTAGTCCACCGGTCAATAGGTCATCAATCTCGACATTTTTGAGTGTCGCATCGATCGCGGTGACGCTAATGTCCTCGGTCGCGGTCGCTCGCGTGGTGGAAATATCATCATTGTTGACGAAACCGATGGCGCCATACACATCGATGAACCATTCGGCCCGGGATGGATCTGCCGAGCAGACCAACTACAGCAGCATGAGCAAAATCGGTCTCAAGCGGATCATACCTCTCCCCTTATGCGTCATCATAACGCGCGGTGAAAAGTCGCTTTGCCAGTTCCCCATGCGGCGGCCCAGAGCAAGACCGCGGCGCCACATACTGAGGCGGTATAGGCCCGAAAAAAATCAAGGAAGTATTCGACCGGAAAGAGCTGAACGGATGCGGCATAGGGCGGTAGGAGCCAATAGCGCGAATCGAAAACGAGATGATGCATGCGAACGAAATACGCCTCAAAGTCCAGTGTGCATAGCCCGCAAAGCGCCACCAAGCCGATGAGAAGCAGCGCGGTGCGCCGCATCACCATGGCCGCGCAGCGCGGGATGCCTTGCGGAAAACGCCGGGCGCTGCATCCGAGGCCCATAGCCAGACTCAAGATGCTGATCAGCCCCCACCTCAACGCGGTTTCCGTGTTCTGCAACAGGGCTTTGATGTCCTGATAATGGCGCCGTTCCCGGTAGGAAAACAGGGGATGGGCCATGAGGTGTAGACCATCACGGCGGAAATAGTCCTGCAACTCCTGTACCACCGTCATCGGAGCCGCACGTGTAAATCGCTGCGCCGTGCCCAGGCGGCGGTGGGCGAGTTGGTGGAAGAGATCACTGAAGACCAGGTAGCGAAAGAGACCTAGCAAAACGACGAAGGCCAGGCTCGCGGCAAGGCTCCAACTCAGCAGCAGGGTGAGCCCATGCCTCCGTAAAACGCGCTCATTGGCCGTTAGCGCCAGCCCGGGGCGGTCGCTCACCGCGTATCTCCATGACGCCGCTTTATGGGGTCGGACACGTGTTGCCGGCAACACGTGGTGGGACCACCACAAAAGGCGTGGCGAACGTCTGCGCATCATTCAGAAACTCCTGTAACCAGGTGGGAAGCGGTACGGCGACCTGCACGCGTTCGAGCGGATCAAAGTTGAAGAGCGATGGGGGGGTATTGAGATCCTAGTTGAACGCGTAGAAGGCGCCATCTTCGGAGAGTAGGACGGCGCGCACATTGAAGTAATCCTTGGCCTCGTAGTCCATCTCCTGATACGTCTTGGCCTCAAAACTGAAGTTGCCCAGATTCTTGGCCTTGCCCGTGACCAAGTTGAGGGTGTTGAAGCGGTCGATGCCATTGGCCACGAGCTGCGTCATGAACGTGGCGCGGCACCAGACATACACGGAGACGGCGTTATTGGCTTCCGGTAAGCGCGTCAGGTATTCGGGCGCCATCTCGACCTCGACGCCAGCCGCAGGCGGCTCGCCATCGCCGAGATCGACATACCAATCCCCGTCCAGGGACTGACTCTGTTTGGATTCCAAGAGACCCTCGAGCCGGCCTGCCCGCGTCTGCGCGCCACTGCTATCGAACTCAGCCGGCCGCCACCAGATGAGATACACGGTCTGTTTGTGCGAGTCGGTTTCCCGGTTGGGCTCATGGTTCAGCGCAATGGTGAACACGACCTGCGCCGTTGTCTCATCGACCACAATCATGCGCTGCGCCTGCTGGTTGACAAAATAGAGCCAGCCCCGGTCCGAGCGCCGGTAGACGGTACTGAAATCCGTCGTATAGCCTGGGATGACACCCACCGCTTCATCCGTCCCGGTGTGATCGATATGGCGTAACTCGCCACTCTCCCGCACGGTGTAAAACGCCCGGAATTCCGGGAGAGCCGCGAGCGGCTTGGGCACGATATAGGTCGAGGTGACGGTGACCGCAACTTTTTGCACCTCGCTACTGGTGAGGCCATTGCTTACCAGGAACTCGAATTCTCGCTGACCGCGGTCCCCGAGGATGGCAAAAGTTTCGACCATGGCGGAGGTAAAACTCTGGTAGTCCAATGCGAGCATGGTGTCATTGAAGATGTGTTCGCTCGAATTGGATTCTTGCAGGAAAAACTGCGACAGTTCGTGGTCCGGATCATGCCAGGAGATCGGTCTCACAAAAGCCGGGTCGGCATACTCGGCAAAGGTGATGGCCGGGATGTCAGCACCGACCACCGGCGGCTGGTTTTCAACGGTCTCATCATTGTCCACCCAGCGTTTCAGCGCCCGGTAGTCCGGGTCCATCTCGTCGAGACAGATCGGGCTGGGATGGCTAACCCGAAGTTCCTCCCGTGATTCGGCGACAACTTGTTGAAATAAAAACTCAAAAGCCTGAAACGAATTGAC
>CBCXVS010000228.1:0-12386 GCA_965178525.1 uncultured bacterium
ATGAGAGGAGAGTCGGTCTCAGGCAATCGGCGTAACTGCTTCATCAAGAAAGGAGTTGGCTTAACTTAATGCCATTCTGGTTTGTCCCTTCTATATCCAGGAAGGCGTAGGAGCCTGAGCATGCCACTGCAAGCACCCAATCTGGACGATCGTCGCTTTGACGATATCGTTGCGGAAGCCAGGACGCTCATTCCACGCTATACGCCGGAGTGGACCGACTACAACGAGAGCGACCCGGGCATAACGCTGATCCAGCTGTTTGCCTGGATGAGTGAGATGCTCCTGTACCGGCTGAATCAGGTGCCAGAGCGCAACTTCATCGAGTTTCTGCAACTGTTGGGTATTGAGCTGAAGCCGGCGCAGCCGGCCAAGGCGGAGCTGACGTTTACGCTGGCGCGAAACGGTGTGGAAACGGTCATCATTCCAAAAGGGACACAGGTCGCCGCCACCGAGGACGGCGAAGATGGTCCCCTAGTGTTCGAGACGGAAGCGGCGCTCATCGCGCTCGGCGCTGAACTGAAAGCCGTCCAGAGTTACGACGGTCAGACTCATCGGGTAGAGACCAACGCCAACGAGATGTCAGGGCAATCGTATCACCCCTTTGGTCCCAAGGCGCGGCCATCGAGCGCGCTCATGCTGGGCTTCGATGCGCCCATTCCCTTCACCGGTGAGCAGGTCAATCTGGCCGTCCAGGTTCACACCGCCGGGCTCTCATCCGAAGGGCGGCACTGCGATGTGGATCTCGCGGAATTGCCCGTCCCTGTCATGCTCGTCTGGGAATTCTGGGATGGTAAATACTGGCAGCCGCTGCGGCTCGATAAGGACGAGACGCGGGCGTTTACCCGTAGCGGTCATATGTTCTTCCGTGGCCCGGGCGACAAGGTGCGCAAGGCCCGCATGGGAGAGGTAGACGAAGAACTCTATTGGATCCGCTGTCGCCTCGGTCAGGGCGCCTACGAGGTCGCTCCCCGCCTGGGCACGGTCGCCACCAACACCATTTTGGCCACGCAGGCGTTGACCGTGCGTGACGAAGTCCTCGGCGGCAGTGACGGCCGGCCCAATCAAACCTTTTCCCTGGCCAACGCCCCGGTGGTGGTCCGGAATGAGCCGGAGGTCGTGACCGGCGCGGACGGCCTCACCGTCCGCATCACGAGTCTGAGGCTGGAGGTCGATACCGGCAATGGCTTTGAGGTCTGGCAGGAGGTCGATGACTTTTTCGCCTCCGGCCCGGACGATCCGAACTACGTCTTGAATCGCACGACGGGCGACATCCGTTTTGGCGATGGTCAGCAAGGCCGCATTCCACTGCTCAATCCGGACAACCCGGGTGTCAACATCGTGGCGCGTGAGTACCGTCATGGAGGTGGCAAAGTCGGCAACGTGGGGGCGGAGACCATCACGGAGATCCAAACGTTTCTGGAATTTGTCAAAAGCGTCAGCAATCCGCAACCCGCGTTTGGCGGTACGGACGAAGAAACCCTGGACGAAGCCAAGCGGCGCGCCCCACGCGCCCTGAAAAGCAAAGAGCGCGCCGTCACGGCGGAGGATTTTGAATTCCTCACCCTGGAAACGCCGGGCGGGCGTGTGCGGCGGGCCAAGGCCCTGCCGTTGCACCATCCGAAATTTCCGGGAACTTCGATGCCCGGTGTGGTGACTGTCATCGTGGTGCCGCAGGGCGACGCGCCAAACCCGATGCCCACGCAAGCGACGCTCAGCATTGTCTGTGCCCACTTGAACCAGCATCGCCTCTTGACATCCGAAGTCTATGTCGTGCCACCGACCTACCGCTGTGTCTGTATTGAGACCGACATCGTGGCGCGTCCGGAGGCCGATCTGGCCGAGGTCCGGCGTGACGTCGAAACGCGTTTGACGCGCTATTTCGATCCGCTAGAGGGCGGCGAAGCAGGCGCCGGCTGGGAATTTGGCCGCGATATTTTCTTCTCCGACGTGTATCGCGTGGTGCTGCAAACGCCCGGCGTGGACCGCATCGACAATGGCAGGGTGTTCATCTGGCTGGACGGGGAACGCCAGCCATTCTGTCTCGACGTCCCCATTGCGCCAAGTGAACTGCTGTACGCTGACGGCCACGACATTCGGGTGGCCTATAGAATGAGAACATGAGCATGGCTGAAGCAGGACAAACCCATTTCCTACTCCATGCCCAGGACGGCTGGCGCGCCGCGATCCTGGATCGCGCCGTGCTGGCAGACGGCGTCAGCACCCTCCGTTTGCGCCCGCTGCCCGGTGCCGCCCGTCCCCTGACCGATGCCCAGGGCAGTTTTGGCGCCCTGGCCCTGCCTACGGGCCTGTCGGTGGATCGGGACGGCTGCATCTATATCCTCGACCGGCTGGCGCATGTCATCAAACGGTTTGACCCCTGCACGGAAACCTTCGACATCTTGCCCTGCACGGGCGGCAAGGGCCATGCACCGCGTCAATTGTGCGAGCCCAGAGGCATAGCAATCTCACCCCGGGGCGACCTGTACGTCGCCGATACCGGCAATCACCGGGTACAAATATTTGCCCTGAAAGGGCTGTCCTTGCGCGGCACGCTTGACCCAGTTGCACCCGCCGAGACGTGGACACCCTGGGACGTAGCCGTTTCTTCCCAAAACTGGGTCTACGTTTCGGACTATGCGAATGGACGGATTCACGTCTTCGACCCCTGGGGACACTGGCGCGCCGCCTACGCAGGTGAAGGTGCTGCAACGCCGCCTCTGCAAAAGCCGACGCACATCGCCCTGGACCAAGCGGGCCGCGTGTATGTAGTGCAAGAGGGACAAGATTTCGTGACGGTCCTGAACGCCGATGGCACGTTTCTGACTCGCATCGAACATCCTGAGGAGGCGCCCGGACTCTTTGCGTCTCTCGCCATCGCCGTCGATGTCGAGGGCAACCTCTATATCAGTGAGCAAACGACCTGGCGCGTCTACGTCTATGGCCAAACACCCGATGGCGGACACGATTACGCCGGTATGTGCCGCTCGTTTCAGGGCATGGGGACGGCTCTGGCTTTTGATGCCTCCGGGAATCCACTGATCGGCGACGCCCTGCAGCGCGTGGTGATGCGTCTCGAAGCCGAAGCCGCACTAGAGCCCGAAGGACGATACTATTCCGATCCCCTGGACAGCCGCATCTATAACGTGCAGTGGCACCGCATCGTGATGCGGGCGTTGATCCCGCCAGGTACTTACATCCGAATCGACACCCTCACGTCTCCCGCTCGCAAGACCGCCGCCGAAATTCGGAATTTGCCCGATGCCCGTTGGGATCGAGGCCACATCAATGCCCAGGTGGGTGAGGGCGAGTGGGATTGCCTAGTTCTGAGCCCGCCGGGACGCTACCTCTCATTGCGTCTCACGTTGGTAGGCGATGGCCGCGCCACCCCGGCCGTGCAGTGGATCAGAGTCGAATATCCCAGGGCGTCCTCGCTGCAATACCTCCCCGCGGTCTACAGCGAAGATGCCGAAAGCCGGGATTTTCTCGGGCGTTTTCTGTCCATCTTCGACACCATGCAAAACCGAATCGCCAACCAGATCGGCAACATCGCCCGTCTCTTCGATCCCGCCGCGACGCCTTCCGATTTTCTCCCCTGGTTGGCCTCGTGGCTGGACCTGACTCTCGACCAGCATTGGCCCGAAGCCAAACGCCGGCAATTGTTGCAGGAGGCGCATCGTCTGTACAGGCTGCGCGGGACACCGGAAGGGCTCCGGCGCCACATTCAGATCTACACCGGTAGGGCGCCGCAGATTCTGGAACATTTCAAGTTGCGGCGCTGGCTCTTCCTCGACCATGCGCGCCTGGGCGATCAATCCGCTCTATGGGGGCAGGCTATTGTGCGCCGCCTGCAACTCGATGAACAGGCGGAAATCGGCAAGTTTCAGTTGATCAATCACGACGATCCGCTACGCGACCCGTTTCACGTCCACGCCCACCAGTTCACCGTATTCGTCCCGTTGCGTCAGGGCGGAAGTGAGACGCAACAGCAAACTCTGGCACGCATTGTCGAGATGGCCAAGCCGGCCCACACGCAGGGGACGGTTCGCATTGTGGAGCCGCGTTTCCGCGTGGGTATCCAGTCGTGCATCGGCCTCGATACCGTCATTGGGCAGTATCCGGACCCGGTCGTCACCGGCGAAGGCCAACTGGGTTATGACACCATGCTAGGGCCCTCGGCCGATGAGGCGGCCCCACCGACCATGCGGGTCGGCGTACGCGCCCGTATCGGTTCGAGCACGCTCATCGATTGAGGAGGAGAATCGGCATCATGACACGTTCCTACAAGCACGCTCCCCATTGCACCTGCGCCGAATGCGACATCCCGCAGCTGGCGAGAAATCACTACTTCACCGGTAAGCTCATGGTGGAGCGGGATTTTACGGACGAGCAACGCTATTTCATGGGCAAACAGCGGCGGCACAACCAGTTGTTGCACGGCTGGGGCACGGTGTGTGGTCTCAAGGTGAAGCAGCACCCTACCGAGGACTGCCGCGATCAATACATTATTGTCGAGCCGGGTATGGCGATCGATTGTTGTGACCGTGAAATCCTCGTGAGCCGCGAAGCGTATTTTGATTTCCGAGTAGCGCTTGAGGCAGCTTGGCGAGCTGAGAATCCTGATATAGAGCCAGATGGCAGTCCCCAGAGCTTGCGCATTTGTCTACGCTATAAGGAATGTCCCACTGAAGAGGTCCCTGCCCTCTTCGACGAATGCGGTTGTGATGACACCGCCTGCCTGCCAAACCGCATTCTCGAGTCATATGAACTGGAGCTCCGCCTCGGTGAAGCAACGCCAGACACAGACCCGCGCGAGTTGAAACTGGCGTGGAACAATACCCTGCATATTGGCCGACCCGTGGCAGCGGCAATCCACTCGGACAGCCGCCAACTGGCCATCATCAGCCAAAATGCAGAGGGGACGCTCTATCTCGTCGATACTGAAAACCATAGTATCGTCCGCATACGTAACCTCGGCGGCCAGCCACAGGACGTTGCGATCTCCGCCGATGGAACGCGGGCCTACGTATCAGCTGTCGTCGGTGATCCGCCAGACGCAGGCACGCGAGTGTTTATCGTAAACCTCGATAGCGACCCTGGACGACGCAAGGTCGCCCCTAGAACTCACCCATAGCGGGTTCAGCAACGCTGAGGAGTATGTCGCAGTAGCGCCGGTCAAGAACAATGGGTTGGCTGTACTGAGCCCAGGTGATAGAGAAGTTCGAATATGGGATGAGTCAGTCAACAGGGACAACGGACTTCCAAACCTCATTGGCACTTTCTCTATTGATGGGGGTTTTTTCTTTTCGCTTTCACTGGCAGCGCCTCCTGGTAGCGATTACCTGTACGTTACCAACAATATCAATAGTGATCTTTGGCAGGTTCGTGTCGACGACCCAAGCGTCACGCAACCGGTCCCGCGGAGCGGTTGGGGGGCAAACCGCGTGGCTGCTGTACATACATCATCTGGAGACGATCTGGCAGTTATCGATGATGCAGGACAACTACGCCTGCTAGGTTTCCGACCCGCATCACTTGAACCCTGGGTGAACTTTGGCGAGCCCATTGATCTGGCCGGGACGCCAGAGTGGGTTATCTTCTCACCCAACGGTCAGTGGTCGATCATTCGAGGCCGGACTAATGGTAGAGCAACTGTCCAGGCCGTTAATAGCATGCGCGTCCAGCATGGGTTACCCACCTCGCCCACCCCGCCGGTTGTCCTAGGCGCAAACGGTCAGAGGTTAGTGATGGCACAGAACGGAAAGAAGCTGTATGTCCCCTACCTCGGCTCCGAGCCACTCCTACCGGAGAGTGGCGCTGTAGCTATTCTGGATGTGAACCAGCTCTCTGCCACCAAGCTGCTTGAGGCGATACTTGATCCCTCTCCAACGTGCATGGAGGACGAGGAGTGTGTCGTGTTAGCAACCATACACGACGTCGCACTCGGTGGAGAAGACCCAGCGGCTCGGCGCGTGACGGATGACAAGATAAGTAACCTGGAAGGCCGCAAAATTCTGCCCAGCACATCACTGCTGACCGAAGTTATGACGTGTTTATTGGAAAGTGACGAGGTGTAGGGGTGGATAGGTGCAAGGTTGGAAAGACCTTAAAGGGATAAGGGAGAGCCTGGAGGACAATCATGGCATGGCATACCAAACATGTGAAGACCTATAAAGACACCCCTACCTGCTCTTGTCCGGCCTGCATGGGCCTCGAGTGCCTCGAACGGCCACGCTATTTTGCGGGACAACTCCTCACCGAAGCCGAGCTGAACAGCGAGCAGGCCTACGCCCTGGCCAAGAACCGCTTGCACAACCGCTATTTACACGGCCCAGGCGTCGTCTGCGGCCTGCCGGTCGTCTGTCACCCGTACGACGGCTGGGTCACGGTCAAACAGGGCTACGCCATCGATCCGTGCGGCAACGACATCATCGTCTGCGAAGACCACGACTTCGATGTGATCAAGGCCATCCAGCAATGCCGTGCAACCTACCGGCGTCATACAGCCTATGAGCCCTGGCGGGGCGAGCAGACGCAACAGGCGCCGGAAGTTGAGGAGAACTGGTGTCTCACCATTGCCTACGAAGAAAAAGAAGCGCGACCGACCACCGCCCTTCGCCCGGAGCGCAAGCAATCGTGCGGCTGCTGCAGCGGCGAGAGCTATCGCTGCCGGTGCCGCTGTCATGCCGAGCCGAAAACGCAGACGGCGTATGCATACGACACAGCGCAACTGCGAAGTGGGATTGGCAAAACGATTGCGCCGTGTGAACCCACGCGCGTGGTCGAAGGCTATCGATTGGAGATGATTGAAGCACCTCTTGATGTCATCCAACCAAGTATGGAGAGCATACTCGACGATACACTGTTGAGTAAAATCAAGGAATGCGTCAAAACCGTGACCGATTTTATCGGCAAGCGGGTCGCCACCAAAGACTTGAACATACTCGCGCAAGCTTTTTTTACCACGAAAACGATCGGTGATGACCCCCAGGCATCGGGCGGCGCAAACGGGAAGCTGGCGCCGGAAGACCTGTATCAGGCTTTCCTGAAGACGCGGCGAGCGATCTTTGATCTGTATGTGCACAACCCGTTAAACGTCCACTGCGCGGTGCCCGATACCTTCCACCAGCTCGTTGCCCAACCACCTGAAAAGAACCCTGAGACGGGACAGGGCCCCACACTTGCGGCCTATACGGAGGTGGTTCAGGATCCGCTACGGCGTGTGGCGATGCTCATGGGCCAGTACATTCTGGATTGCATCTGCTTGACCCTCCTGCCCCCCTGTGCCCCGGACCCGTGTGAAGACCGGCTCATCCTGGCATGCCTGACCATTCGGGACAACAAAATTATCCGGATTTGCAACTGGTCTGGCCGCCGCCATGCGGGCGCCTTTCCGTCCCTCTACTACTGGCTCTCGTTGGCGCCGATCATCCCTACCATCAGATGGCTCATCCAAAATCTCTGCTGCTTTTCCGTGGATGAAGGTAGTAAAACCATCAGCGCTTTCGACCCTGCCCATGGCTGGCGCGAGGCCATCTTTGCCGGAAACTTCGCCATGCCAAATGTCTATGCTGGTAAATTCAAGCAACTTCTTGAGCCATTTTCCTCCCTGGGAGGGGTGGGCAAATTCTTTGCCCCAGGCGATGTCAACCTGGCGACCTATGTCGGACAATCTGCTGAGGAGACCGAAAAAGCCTTGGTCCAGGAAAACGTAACCGTCATCTGGCGCGATGTGGCGTCGGCGGACGACGCGCCCGCCTTGCCAAACCTGCTAACCTTCCCATTCGTGTCAGCGGGAGACGCCATCGTTCTCCACCGGGCGGACGGCAAAGTCGTGGGCTTTGCACGGGTCGACGCGCTGGCCGCGCTGGCCGAGACGCAAGTCGAGCTCGCGGCCATGCGAACCGAGATGGCCACCCTTCGAGACGAACTCCAGAGTCTGCGCCAAACGATAGCGCCACCCGAAGCCGAGCAACAGGAAAACACACCACCAGAGGACAATGCCCAGGAGCATTCCCAGTAAGGAGACACGGCGATGGCGACAGAGGGTATCGAACGGCTACATTATTTCCCGCGCCAATTCTTAAGCGCCGAAGATTTCAAGGTCGAGCAAACCTACCATTGCGACATGCGGCGCCGGCACAACACGGGATACCGCACGCAGGGGATCGCCACCGGCCTGGAACTCGTGGAACTTGAGCTAGCCGGCGATGACGCCGGGGCCGACGTATTTGTGCAGCCCGGCATGGCCGTTGACAGCGCCGGCCGAGAGATCGTGATCTTACACCCCTACAAGCTGGAGTCGTTCCTCTTCGACGCCTTTGCCAACGCCCCGCTACAACATTACGGGGTCTGGGCCACGTATCAAGAAGAAGGCGCCAACTGTCCCCGAACCGGCTACAAATCTTACGGGGTGCCCAATCCGTACAAACGGGTGCGGGAAACATTCCGAATTCTAGTGGCCAAATCATTGCCGCCTGCTGACGCGGCCGCATCCGGTGTCGCCGTACGCCTGGGCAGTGTGCATTGGGACGGGCAGAATCAGAAACTACTGGCCTCAGCACCCGGGCGGCTCCTGGAGCAGCGCCGTTACATCGGCGTGATTGCGGAGGAGATCGTGGCCCCAGCAGGCAAACTGCTGGTGCGGACCCGGCAACGCCCAAACGCCAGCCCATCTGAGGCCAGTGGCGTCGCGGTCACCCTGGAAGGCGCTCTGCAGGTTAACCGCGAGCTCACGGCCAGGCAAGATGCGCACGTGCAGGGCGGCCTCCGCATTGGCCCATCGGCATCGGGAACCCCGTTGACCATCCACGGCAGCACTGCCGACGAAGAACTCATCCATTTTACCGATGCCAACGGCGCACCGACATGGCATCTCAAGCAGAACCTCGGTGGCAACAATCCCGGGCTCCATGTTGCAGAGACGAACGTCGCGGATGGCCGTCTGTTCATCAAAGCTGGCGGCCATGTTGGAATGGGCACGACCACGCCGACACACGCCTTGCACATTGCCGGAGACGATCCGGCTCTGGCGCTCGACATTCGGTCACAAAGCCCCAATGACCGAGCCGAATTGCGCTTCACGGTAGACGATGCCGTGCAATCGACCATAGCGTGGTCCAAATCGGAGCAGAAAACCTACATCACCCATCAAGGTGCGACCGTCCTGACCATTGATCGTGGCAACATCGGCATCGGCACCCCATCCCCCACGCAAACCCTCGATGTGCGAGGCGCCATCCGGCTGCACGATGGGAATCTCTCCGCCCCTGGCGGCGTCGAAAATCTGCGCATCATCCGAGGCACGATCCAGGCAAATGGCACGATCGCTGCTGGCAGTGGTTTTACCGCCACGCTGGTCGAAACCGGAACGTATGTCATCACGTTCGACGCCGCCTTTCCGTCCCAACCCTCAGGCTCCGTGACGCAAATCATTCCCGATCCTGACGATGCCGCAGCCGCCGAAACCGCCCCGGCAACCCAGCCCAACCTATGCGCCAAAATCATGAGGTGGTTATGCGGCCCACCCGCCGCGCCACTCCCGTTGACCGAGCAGGCGATCATCAGCCGCATCGACCCCACCCATGTCAACGTCATCACAGGCAACAGCCGTGGCGCCAGAAGCAACCGAGATTTCACCTTCATCATCATGGGACCACGATAACCCGGCAGACCCTAGCCAGAGACAACCACCATGAACCACGCTTCTCACATTCCGCATTCCGCATTCCGCATTCCGCATTCTCAAAGCGGCCGTCTCACCATCGCGCGTCTGCACAACACCTATCGCGTGCCCCGACCATACGCCACGCCCGCAGCGCTACACGGGCAACTCGACGCCATCGCAGAGAAACATCTCCCCACAGCATGCAGCCGGCTGTTGTCACAAGCGCTCGACCCGGACGACTCGTCGGTCTGGCTCTTCCGGCGCCTGCACATCGAACTGACGGTGGATGCCGGTGCTCTCGATGCCAAGCAACTGGCCCACCGCTGGGGTTCTTGTATGGCCATGGCCATTCTACGGGCCATGGCCCGAGGGGCAGAAGGCGACTAGGTGCTGCACTTTCCGGACCGCACGGCCTATGTGGCGCAATTTATCGCGGATGCCGCGGCAGGCCGGGCCTGGGGAAAATGGCAATACTACACCTTCGACGCCCTCTGCAGTCTGCCAACAGGCGCGGCAATCCGCGAAGCCCTCATCCGCGAGCCCGAGCAGACCGAGCCCCTCCTCCTGCGCCTGGCCGAGCAGGGGTGTTTGGAGCCAATTCTCAATGTGTTAAGCCCACGCGATGCGCAGCAAGTCTATGCCGCCTGTGGCGCGATCTCAGGCACTGCAGACCCTCATACGGCGCCCGTTTTCAGCGCGGCTCCGCATCGGGTCACGCCGGCAGGAAACAGACAGCGGCGGTTGATCGACGCCCTGCTCTCGGCCTGGCAGAACGCCTGCCTGCAATCCTTTCCCGCAGGCATGGCAACGGCCCATAACGCCCTACGGCTCTACATCGCGTTCCGGAACCCGGCATCAAGCTCGGCGGCCGACGTGCACCGGACGGCTATGTTCACGGCCATCAACCACTTACTTGGCTTTGCCGACCTCTTGCGGCAGGTTGCAACGCCAGATGTCCTCGTGACCCATATCGTAGCAGGCGATATCCGCCGCGCCATCGAACTGGCGCAGCGCTATGGCGTGATCGCCCACCTGGAGAGCCTGCCCTTCTTCGCCCACATCGCCGCCGGGGATCGCGACTGGCTCCCTCGAGTGGTTCAGACCGTGAGCCCAACGACGGCAGCCCGTGAGGACACCTCGCGCAAGACGCACCGCACAGCCCAAATATGGGCCACACCATGTGGCGGGATGTTCCTGCTGTTGCCATCGCTCCTCGACCTACATCTATCCGACCTGATGGCGTCCGCGCCCGATCCCGACCTGGACGACCTGCCCCATGCCGCAGCCTTACGCTATCTCCTCATGCTGCGATGTCTGGGCCGCCCCCGGATGATGGAAATCGCGCACGATTCCGCCCTGCATCTGATCGCCGGTCTCGACGAACCGCCATCCCGGGACGCCTTAGAACGCTTCAGCGCCTCCACGACTATGGCAACGGACCACGCCTGCCTATGCGGGCTGATACAGCGGCTAGCCCGCCAGGGCCGGATCGAGGGCCGTTATCTCAGCGCAGAGCGGGTTGCCACAGCAGATTTTGGCCAGGATGTCCTGTTGCTGCGTGACATCACCCACGATACCTGGGTGTACGCAACGACAATTTGCGACGACGCAGCCGTACAGGCCGCCCTCCATCAGGGCCTCACGTTCGTACAGGAGATGGTTGAAACGCCATGCGAATACCTGCTGCTCGGTGCAGGCCTCAGGCCATGCCTCGATGACGCTATGCCTGCGGACTGGGAAGGGCACATCCTCTCTTTGGAGCCTGAAGCAATACGCGAGGTAGCGCCCGCACAGTTGACCCCGTATCTCACACGCGCCAAACCGGCTGCCCAAGAACTGGCGTATGTCTCGTTGCTCAACCTCACGCCGCCCCTCATGGCCAATGCACATTTCGATCTCACCGGTTCCCTGATGGCGCATGCCGTTCTCAAAGCCTTTGCCCGGCGCCTCATGGGCTTTGATGCCAGCAGTGCGGAATACCTGTATCAGAATTTTCTCGCCGGCATGAGCATCGTACGGATCGAAGGCGATCAGATTGACGTGCAGCTGCCGCGCAGTCCCCTGCACGTCATCCTGCGCATGGCTGGCGTGGACGGTCAGACCTATCACGTCCCATGGCTGCACGATGCGCAGGTCACGCTTTCCCTGCTAGGAGACGAACGGAAAGGATGACCCATGGACGGGTTTGCCAACGGCATGGCGCACATACTGGCCGAATTGCAACGGCTCGATCTCATGCTGCAGCGGCAAGTGCTCCGGCTGCGCGCCGCCAATCTGCTCACTGAGGACCCATTCCGCGGCCTGTACATCGCAGACGAGCAGGTCGACGCCTTGTTGCGTCAACACCATCCACAATGGGCCACCCATCCCCCGTATCATGCTGACCTGGCGGGAACGCAGGCGCTGACGGCCCACATCAAACAGTCGCGACGGGAAAACGCGTCGCGTGTTGAGGCCAGTCTGTATGCAGGGATCGATTTACCCCTGCTGCGCTTAGCCAACCGGTTTGCGCTCACCCTCTTCGAGGTCGAGGTACTCCTCATCTGCCTGGCACCCGAACTGGACCTCCGATACGAGACGCTCTACGCCTACGTGCAGAACGACGTCACCAAGAAGCGTCCCAGCGTGGACCTGGCCCTGAAGCTATCGGGTAGGGGCATCATGTCGCCATGCCCCCCCCTCAGAACCGTGCGGGCGACTTTCATCGCACACGGCTCAAGCA
>CBCXVS010000229.1:0-12310 GCA_965178525.1 uncultured bacterium
GATTGGACGCGTGTGGATGATATGCAGGATGAAGACATTCAGTTTGATGTAGATAGCCCGCGAACCAACATTGAAGACTGGGCAACCGCAGTCGTACACAAAGGTCTACCGGTACCACTTAAGAAAACTCAGATTGAATTGCGTCTGGATCACGATGTTCTGACTTGGTTCAAAGCGCAAGGACCTGGTTACCAAACTCGTATCAATGCAATATTGAGAGCATACAAAGAAGCTCATGAAAAAAGTGAGGTAGAAACCTCATAGCGACTCACACGCGGGTAATGCACGTCGTCGCATTGCCGTGCTCCAGCGCTGTCATCTACGCTTCACACAGCACGGCATCGCAGAGCGCTTGCGTGCCTTTCCTTCAACCAGACTCGAACCGAATACGCGGATCCAGCACGGCATAAAGCATATCGGTGACCATGTTCATCACCACATACGTCACCGCAATCACCAACACACATCCCTGCACCACCGGATAATCCCGCTGCTGAATGGCGCGAATCGTCAGTTCTCCCAACCCCGGCCAGGCAAAAATCGTCTCGGTGATCACTGCCCCCGACAGTAAGGCCCCACCCTGCAAGCCGATCAACGTTACCAGCGGAATGAGCGCATTGCCCAGGGCGTGCTTGCCGATCACCACCCACTCGCCCAGACCCTTGGCCCGAGCCGTGCGCAGATAATCCTCACGCAACGTGTCCAACATGCCGGCTCGGGTCATGCGGGTCAACACGGCCATCATTGCTGTGCCCAAGGTCACGGCGGGTAGGATGAGATAGGGCAGGCTGCCATCGCCGCGTCCGGACACCGGGAGCCAACCGAGTTGCACAGCAAAGAGCAAAATCAACAGCGGTCCCAACCAGAAATTGGGCATCGAGACCCCGAGCAAGGCCAGGAGCATCGAGGCCATGTCTAGGAGCGAGTAAGGACGCAAGGCGGCCACGATCCCCAACGGAATGGCCAACACCACCGCCAGCAGCAGCGCCGCGCCAGCCAGCCCGGCGGTTGCGGGTAGGCGTTCGGCAATCAACGTGCTCACGGGACGGCGATTGTGCAAGGAATGGCCGAGGTCGCCGCGCAGCAGGCGTTGCAAAAATGTGACATATTGCTGCCAGAGTGGCCGATCCAGACCGAGTTGATGCCGCAGGTCTTGGCGGTCCACGGCGCTGGCCGTCTCGCCCAGCATCACATCGATCGGGTCACCGGGAATGAGATGGATGATGAGAAACACAAACGTCGAGACGGCCCAAATCACGGGCACCATGAAGAGAAAGCGGCGTAGGACAACCGTATGCATGGGCGTTACGACGCTGGGGGCGCGGCCTGCCGACGCACGGCCCGCACGGCCCGGAAATCCCCTGAAGGCGTCAGGCGATAGCCGGTAAACGTGTTGCGCAGGATGGCAACGTTGGTGTGATGCCACAGCGGGATGTAGGGGAGTTCGGTGGCAATGATAGCTTGCGCCGCGCTGTAGGCGGCTCGCCGTTGCGCTAGGGTCGTGGCGCGGCGGCCCTGCTCCAGCAAGCCATCCAGGCGGGCATTGACATAGCGCCCGCGATTCGCCCCGGCTGGCGGCATCGAGTCGGAATGGAGCACATAGTGAAAAATGTCCGGATCGGTCACGCCGACCCAAGTCAACGCATACAGCTGAAAATTCCCGGCACGGATGTCCCCGAAAAACGTGGGCCACTCATAGCTCCGAATGTCGATATCGCTCCCGACTTTGCGCCACGCCTCCTGTATCACCTCCGCAACACGCCGTCCGACTTCATCCTGCGAGGTCTTGTACTGCAGCCGGAAGCGGGGCTGTGGCCCGTTGCCATCCGGGTCGGAAAAGCCGGCCGCATCGAGCAGTTGGGCGGCACGCACCGGATCGTAGGCATAACGGGGGACGTGGGATTCATAGGCCCAGTGGCCCGCCGGCAGAATCCCATCCGCTGGCTTGGCCAAGTCCCGTAAAACATGCGTGATCAAGGCCTGCCGGTCGATTGCATGCGCCAGGGCTTGCCGCACTTGGACATGCCGCAAAATCGGATCCTGACAATTGAGTCCGACGTACATAAAGTTCGTACCGGGCGCTTTGACCAGGGTAAATTGGCTATCCGTGCCGAGCTGGGACAGCAGGTCCGGGGGCAGCGCATTCTGCAACAAATCAACATTGCCCTTCTGCAATTCGAACAGCCGCACCATGGCATCGGGCAGAATGCGGAAAATCACGCCATCGAGGGCTGGCTTGCCCTCAAAGTACGCCGCATTGGCCTGCACATGCAGTGCCACGTTCGGCTCCTGCTTGACAAACATAAAGGGTCCGGTCCCGATCGGGTGCGCATTCAGGTCCCGCGTGTCCTCAGTACTGCGTGGCCGCGGCACAATTCCGAGCGTCATATTATTGGTCAAAAAGGGCGCAAACGGCTCCGTGAGGACGAACCGAATGGTATCGTCAGCCAACACCTCGACGGTCCGGATTTTGTCAAAGCTGCCCCGCTTCGGCGACGCGTTGTCGGGGTCGGGATCGAGCAGCGACGTGAACGTATAATGCACATCGGCGGCGGTAAACGGGCGGCCATCGTGCCAACGCACATCACGGCGCAAGCGAAAGATATAGATCGTCGGGTCCGGCGTCTCCCAAGAGACGGCGAGATCGGGTATGATACGCGCTTGGGCATCTAGACGCACCACACTGTTATACAAAAGCTGCATGACTCGAGAAGATGCTGCATCCAACGCGTAGCGTGGGTCGAGATGCTGGGGCGCTGTTTCTAAGCCAATGCGCAAGATAGGCCGTGATGGATCAGTTGACGACGAGCACGCCGTCAGCCCAAGCAGGCAGCTCAAGGCGAGAGAGAAAAGATGGCGGATCTTCACAGGTCCCCTTCATATTGCAATCCGCATGCTGTATTCCGCCTTCTGGTCTTCCGTTTACCTGAGCAAACCGTACCTTAAGAATGCCGCATCCGTCAACCTCCTACGAAAAATCCGCGAAGGCCACGAAGGCCACGAAGCACCGAGACGCATCCGTCCCCTTCGTGTCCCTTCGCGTCCTTCGCGGACCCCTTTTGCATGATTACTGCACGTCGATCGCCTCGGGCGATTATTTCCCGTTGGCGTACAGCGCGTTGCGCAGCACGCGGCCAGGCAGCTCACCGGTGTGTTGGCCCTTTTCGATCAGGACGTCACCGTTCACGATCGTGTATTCAATCCCCTCGGCCTGCTCGCGGATGCGCCAGCCATTGTTCGGGACATCGTGCACGATGTCCTCCGGCACCGGCGCGATCGTGTCCGCATCCCAAATGGCCAAGTCCGCCGCCATCCCCGGACGCAGCAGCTCGCGATCGTAGATGCCAAAGGCCGAGGCCGAATTAAAGGTGATCTGGTGCACCGCCTCTTCGAGCGGCATAATATTCTGCTCCCGCACCCAGTAGCCCAACAAGCGGGTGCTGAAGCTGACGCCGCTATCAAACTGCACGTGCGCCCCACCATCGGAGAGACCCACCACGGTGTAAGGACTCGACAGCAGCGCGGACACGGCATCCGGATCGACGTTGATCTCGGACAGCACAAAAACCGTGCTCAGTTCCTCTTCGACCCACAGATCGAGGAAGGTATCGAGCGGGCTTTTGCCCAATTCGGCCGCCAACTTCGCGACGCTCTTGCCCTTCAACCCCTGATTCCGGGCCATCTGCGGCTCTTCAATAACCATCAGATCCCAGCGCTGTGAGAACATTGATTTCGCGCTTGGCGCATCGAGATCCGCCTGCAACTGCTGGCGGACAGCCGGATCACGATAGGCCCGCAGCTTCTCGTCATCGGCGCTGATCAAAATCGGATGCCAATGCTCCATGCCGCGGAAAATCTGGCAATTGTGTCCGTCAAACCGCTGTTTGATCGAATTGGGAGAGCACATCGGAAAGGCCCGGTTGCCCGCCTTGGCCGTCTCTTCCACCACCGCTAAGTGCGTCTTCCAGCGCTCCGGATCCCGCGCACTCTGCAAGATGGTGTTGTACATAATCCGCCGCACGCACGCCGCTGAGAGCCGGCTGACGAGTCGATCCTCGATTTCCGGATTCGCGCCGCCGCCGCACTGGATCACGCCCGTGCCCACTTGCCGCAGCACATCGGTCACTGCAAAGAGTTCGTCTTCCGGTGCGCAGGCTCCGGAAATACGTCGGCCTTCCAAGTCATAATGCCCGCGGTTGCGGGTGATCGACATGCCCAGGGCGCCCGCTTCCATGCCCTCGCGGATGGCCGCTTGCATGACGGCCAATTGCTCCGGCGTTGCCGCCCGGCCCTCTTCCTGGCTCGCCTCGCCCATGGCATAGTAACGCACGGCCGAATGCGGGATGAGTGTGCCGGCGTTGATGCCCAGATTGGACGCTACCGCCTGCATGTACTCGGGGAACGATGTCCATTGCCAATTGACCCCGGCGTTCAGCACCTCCATGGGAATCGCTTCGACGTACGACAACATCCCGGCAATGCGCTCCTGATCTCCGGGTTTGACGGGAGCCAGTCCGAGGGAGCAATTGCCGAAGACCACCGTCGTGGAGCCGTGGTAACACGAGAAGGAACACAGCGGATCCCACAGCACCTGGGCATCGTAGTGGCAGTGATTGTCGATAAAGCCGGGCGACACGACCAAGCCCTCGGCGTTAATGGTGCGCGCGGCGGTCCCGCCAATCTTGCCAATTTCAATGATTTTGCCGTCTTTCACGGCCACGTCGCCGTAAAAGCTCGGCCCGCCGGACCCGTCAATGATCCGCGCATTCTGGACCAAGAGATCGAAAGCCATACCCTATCCTCCATAGCGTGGGATGCAAGCTGATGAGATACCCAGATGAACAGCGAGTCAGTTGGGCGACGCCTGTTTCTATACAGGTATTATGCCGCGAGGTCAACGGAAAAGGGCATTTAGTGCTAGAATGCGTGCACAATCGCTGAGGCGTACGGCGTTCGGACAGGATGAAAACCGGAGCCGCTAAGGACGCGAAGGAACGCGAAGGGGAATGGAGAATGCATAGGAGGACACCATGGATAGCACGGTTCTGATCACGGGCGCAACGGGCTACATAGCGGATCAGATATTCCCCACGTTCCGTGAGCAGTATCAGCTTGTGCTGCTTGACGTGAAGGAGGAAAACCGGCGGGGTGAGCGCGTTGAGGATGTGGTTGTGGCGGACCTCATCGACACCGATCGCAGCCGTTATGCGCATCATTTTGCCGGTGCGGGTGCAGTGCTACACCTGGGCTACAAACGCCGGTCGGGCGAGCCGCTGGACCACTTTTTCGATGAGCACCAGAATGTCACCATGGCCTACAACGTGCTGCGATGCGCCTACGAGGCCGGCGCCTCGCGGGTGGTGATGGCGAGTTCCAACCACGCGGCGGACTGGTACGAGCACAACCTCATGCACGCTCGTAAGATGGACGTGCTCAACCCCTACAAGTTGCCGCTCTCGGACAATTTTTACGGCTGGGCAAAGGCCACCTACGAGCACCTGGGGTTCCTTTTCGCCAACGGGCTCGGCGGTTTCGGCGAGGCCTCGGGCCAACAGAGGCACACGGCGAACTTGGCCACGGGCCGGCAGATGGGCGTGGTCATGGTGCGGATTGGCGCGCCGCGCGAGCTTGATGTGAGCCTGTACCAGGGTGATCCCGCCAATTATAAACGTGACTTGGGGGCCTACATCAGTCCGCGTGACCTGACGCAGCTTTTCACCAAGGCGATCGAGGCGCCCCACATCGAGAACGCGTATGGCATCCCCTGGCAGGTCGTCTATGGCATTAGCAACAACACCCGGGCCTTTTGGTCCCTGACCAACGCCCGCGAGGTGCTGGGCTACGAGCCGGAAGATGACTCCGAGGTCAAGTTTGCCCGGGACATCCAGCGTTTGCTCACCGGCACCGGGACGCCGGGGGGCCGAGTCGGGCTATGAAGAAAGCGGGTCGCTCGCCCTGAGAGACAGGCATCCTGATTCGTTTTCGTGCAGACATCCGGACCCGTGTAGATCGGATCTTGCACGGGCTTTCCCTGCACCAGCTCCTTGAGCACTTGCATCATCGGGTAGGGGCATCATGTCGCCATGACCCCCCCCCTCAGAATCGTGCGGGCGACTTTCATCGCACACGGCTCAAGCAAACCGGTATCCTTCATGACTTCCTCCGGTGTAGGTGTTGATGGCAGTACCGATGCACCAGCGCCAAGTTCGATACGGCGTCCTCTCCGCCCTTTGATTTTGGGATGACGTGGTGGACATGGAGTTCCTCCCCGTTGTGGAGGCTGTCCTGGCCGTGCGGGCATGGCCCGCTCTGCCGCCGCGCCAGTTCCCGTTGGCGCGGGGTGGGGAGCAGGTCCGCTTTTCTTTCCGCGCGCTGTTGCCACTAGGCGCCTCGGTCCGGATCATCCGGCGATGCGTCGTGCACGACCATGATGTGCCCTCGGATGGGTGGCCACGAGAGTTGGGGGAGAGGGTTTGCCGTTTCTGGGTCGCCAAATACCCACTGGTCGTTTCTTCCCTTTCGGAACGTACCGCAGTATTGCTTTCTCATCCATTTCCACGGTTTGCTGGGAGGGGTCCGTTTGCACCACCTCACGTCTCGGTGCTACCTCCAGTGGTCGATCTCCTTAAATGCCTCGCTTGCGGCATTGGTCTTAAAATAGTTCCCCCACCCATTCAGGATCGGCCTGAGCTGCTCGATCACCGCCTCGGCCTTGTGTCCGACTCGCGTCGTCCATTCTCGCTTTAGTCGGGGCTTGCGGCTCTTTACCGATTCCTTACTGGGCTGAAGCAGCAGTTTGTCTCCCGTTCTCGTCTGCGATACGGGGTAGGGGCCAACGTTGAACCCCAGGAAGTCCAAGCCCTCCGTGAGGTGTCGCATGGGTGTCTTCTCTGTTGAGCGTGCCAACCCTCTTTCCGCCCGCCACTGCGCCACCTGCGCTCGGGCCGCTTCCGCGTCTGCCTGTGTTTCTGTGAAGATGCAGAAGTCGTCCGCGTATCGGACCAGGGCTCGTCCACCTCATACCCTCTCGGCGTCATTGCCTTTGTGCTACTTTTGCTATCTGACGCCTACCGCCCCTTCCATGCCGTGGAGGGCGATATTCGCCAGCAGTGGGCTGATGACCCCGCCTTGTGCCGCGCCTTCTTCCACCGCTTCAAATAGCCCTTGATTGACCACTCCTGCCTCCAGCCATGCCTTGATGAGGTTTTGCGCCGGGAACCCCACGGCGGCGGCTAGGATGGTTTCGTGTCGGATGTGATCACATGCGCCTTTGATGTCCGCATCCAAACCCCACTTCCTCTTCTTCTTTGGACTGGTGATGTTATAGATGCGCTGCCTGGCGTCCTGGCATCCCCGTCCGGGTCTGAACCCAGATGAGCCGGGCGCAAAGCGGGCCTCCCATTCGGGTTCTAACGCCTTTTTCACCACGGCCGGTATCCTCCGCTCCAGCATGCTGGGAAGGCCTAGAGGTCGCGTCTTGCCATGCGCCTTGGGAAGGGTGACCCGTCGCAGCGGCTGCGCCTGCCAGGGCTGCTAGGTCGCTCACGCCCGCACCAGTTCCGTTCTGGCTTTCGGTGTTTTGGCAACCACTTGGGCTACACCATGAGTTTCCCGACCCTTGTTGATCTGCGTCACCTTCCAAACCCTGAGTTCTCGGTTGGCTCTGCTTCGCCACATGAGTCGTTGTAGAGAGCGCAATTTCTTGTGATCTCCCTGTCGTGATGCCCGATAGAGCCGTTGTCTCAGGTTACGCACCCATTTCCGGTTGCGCCTCCAGTTAATGGATTGCCATCCGTCGATTGGCGTTTTGGCTCTGGTCATCTCAGTTTCCTGAAACATCGACCCTCCACCTCCATAAGTAACGATTACATCGTTCGATGGTCGCTTCACCTGCTGCGCGTCAGCACCCTTGCAGGTTGGGGATTGCCCTATCCAGCCGGTTGTGATTTCCCGTTGCCTTTCGGCTGCTGGCTTTCGCTTCTCGCAGCATCTTGTGCCGCTTGGGAGTTGGCCCTTCCTTGCGGTGGGGTTGCTGGATTTCCAGACCCTGACGGGGGTTCCCTGTTCCGCACAACTGAGGTGCGACTGACTTCGACGCCTTCTGTGCACCGAGACCTGTGGTGGGTCCACGGGGTCCTCAGCATCCCCCTTGCACATTGGTCTATTGCCACCGTCTGATCTACATTGCCGTGGTTGTGGGTTGCGATGCTTCTCACAAAGGTTCGCTCTCGTTCGCCGTATCAGTCTTCGCCTCGCCCGGGTTCGGGGGGTAGCTTCCTTTCCCTTTAGGCTTTTCCCCTCAGCTTCACACCCCGCCGGCAGCCGCGACGCACGTGAGGGTGGCGATAGGTCCGCACACGGACCTGCATTTCCTTCAACTGGTTCAAACCACTCAAGTTAGGCGTCTTCAGGTCGCACGCTATAGTGCCCATATGTGCAATCGTCAAGTCAAATTCTTATTTTATGCGGGTATGGGCCACGTGCAAGGCCGACACTTTTTGCTTGACGATCACCTTCCAGCCGGTATATAGCCTTGTAGGACGCCAGCACAAGCGACGGAGCGTGCCGGTCTCATCCTCTCCCCTCATCGTGTGATACTTTATGGCCCGAACACCCACCCTATCGTTTGATCGTGGCACCCTGATTCTGCATCCTCCGCCACGCGGCAAGAGCTGGATCGACTATGCTGTATGGGATGACCGGGTGGAGCGGTTTCGCATTCCGGCGCTGTACTATCGCCACCTGCTGCAAGCCCTGCGGCAGGAAGACACCACCATCGTGGATGAGGCCCGGGCGTTTCGGGAACTCGGGCTCGAACCGGCAGTGGAGATGACGCCATACCCACACCAGCGTGAAGCTCTGGAAGCCTGGTTTAAAGCCAGACGCGCCGGTGTGGTGGTGTTGCCTACCGGGGCCGGCAAGACCTATCTGGCCCAGATGGCCATGCAAGCGACGCAGCGCAGCACCCTCATCGTCGTGCCCACGCTGGATCTGCTGCACCAATGGTATGCACATCTCGTGGCGGCATTTCCAGACGCCCCGATCGGGCTGTTGGGCGGCGGCTCGCACGACCGCACACCGTTGCTCATCGCGACCTATGACAGCGCCGCGATCTACGCCGAGACGTTGGGCAATCAGTACGCCCTGCTGGTGTTTGACGAGTGCCACCACCTGCCGGGGGATTTTCTCCGGGTGATTGCCGAATACGCCCTGGCCCCTTATCGCCTAGGCCTCACCGCCACCCCGGAACGGACCGACGGCCGCCACGCCGACCTGCAGACGTTAATCGGACCGGAAGTCTATCGCGCCTCGCCCGAAGACTTATCCGGCACGGTGCTCTCGACCCATCAAATCGTACGCCTCAACGTGCGCCTGTCACAGAGCGAAAGGCAACGCTACGATGCCTTGATCGAAACCCGCAACACCTTTCTGCGGCAACAAGGGATCCGTCTGGGCAGCCTCAGCGGATGGCAGGATTTCGTCAAAGCGAGTGCCCGCTCAAAGGCCGGCCGCAGCGCCATGCTGGCGCACCGCGAAGCCCGCGCCATTGCTTTTGGCACGGACGGAAAGCTCCGGGTCTTGGCCGATTTGCTGGCCCAACACCATCCGGCCCGCACCCTCATTTTTACTGACGACAACGCCACCGTATACCGTATTTCCCAAGCATTTTTGCTGCCGGCGATCACGCACAAAACGGCCGTGAAGGAGCGCCATGCGATCCTCAGTAGCTTCCGCACAGGTGAGTATCCGGCGGTGGTCACGTCGCGCGTTTTGAATGAGGGGGTCGATGTACCGGAAGCTAGCATTGCCATCGTGCTCTCCGGCACAGGATCGACACGGGAGTATATTCAACGGTTGGGACGCATTCTACGCCGTGGCGAAGGCAAACTGGCGCTGCTCTACGAGGTAATTGCCGAGGCGACAAGTGAGGAACATACGGCGCGGCGTCGCCGTGGCGAGATGCAACCGGACAAACCGTATGGCCAGTTGGAACTGCCGACATCCGATTTACTCGCGGCTGAGGGGGAGGGAGAATCGTGCTACCGTCCGACCTGTTGATGCAGCGCTTTCGCGGTGAGGAGATCATCCCCAAACACTTGCCGCTGCGCCAGGAGAACTTGGCCATGGCGGCCGAACTCATCGACCTGTTCACATCCGCGGCTGGCAGCACACGCGGTGAACTCATGACACAACTCCAGGTCTTGGAAGGAGAAGATACCGATTACCGCGTCAAGCGCGGACTGGCTCACCTGCTCAGCACCGCCTTTAGCACATTCGATATCCGCAGTCCGCTCGATCCCGCTATGCTACGCCAACGCACCTTCGCGCTCTCGGCGCAAACCGTGCCCAGCCCGCAGACGAGCGCCACCACCCTCAACACCCTGGCCGACGCCCTCAGCCGTGAGCTGGAGCGCGACGTCTCCCCCGAGCAAATTCGCGCCGGTCTCTACGCCGACTTACCCGAACAGCACGTGCTCACCAGCTTTGAAGCGCCCACGCCTGCAGCCCTGCTGCACCGCTACAACTTGTCGCAAACCCAGGGGGTCTTGTATCGGGCCAGCCACGTGACGATCACGGCGCACCGCAATGATCCGGGCGAGTACAAGCTGCTGTTTCGCTATGTCAAGCTGTTTGGCCTCATGGCCTACATCGAGGGCGATGCCGATCACGGCTTTACCCTGACGATCGATGGCCCTACGAGTCTGTTCAAGCCCAGCACACGCTATGGCTTGGCCCTGGCCAAAATGTTGCCAGCGCTGCTGCACGTCAGCCGCTGGAGCCTCTCGGCCACCCTCGTTCCCCGCGCCGTTTCACCGTACACGCCGCCCGAAGCCCGCTTCAGTCTCGATGCCAACTGCAACCTGGTCACCCATTACCCGCCTGGCAAAGTACATGACAGTATGATCGAGCAGGCATTTGTCGAGCGCTGGCAACGCACGAAGACCGACTGGCGTCTGGAGCGGGAGGTCGATCTCATCCCGATGCCCGGCAGCGTCATGGTGCCGGACTTTCGCCTCGTGCACCCCGATGGCCGCACCTTCCTGCTCGAAATCGTGGGGTATTGGCGCCCCGAGTACCTCAGAAAAAAATTCGCCCAGGTGCGCCGTGCCGCCCGAGATGATCTGATTCTGGCGATCTCCGAGCGCTTGAACTTGGAACGGGCTGGCGTTAAGTTGCAAAATTTACCGGCACGCGTGGTGTGGTTCAAAGACCGGGTCTTGCCCAAAGCCGTGCTGGATGTACTGGAATCGGAGTAGGTCCGGAAACTATGCGCCGATACGGACATGCACCAGAGTCGAATGAATCGCCATGGAGAGCGTCACGACGAGCGACGTGGCCAAAATGAGGAACAGCCACAAGGTCTGCAAGCCCTTTTGACGCATGAGGCGCTGGCCATATCCCCACAGCATCGCCAGCACCGCAATGGCCAGCGGCAGGGTGAACCAGTCGACAATCGGATGGCCAACGATCAGCAAGCCGTAGGCATCCGGCGCGTTTTGCCGTAGCCAGGCGGGTAAGCCCGGCTGGGGCAGGCCAGCCAGAGGACGACCGAATAGCAGATGATAGAACCACATAGGCAACACCGCAAGCCCGGCATAAACGAGCGTCATCGCGATCTGTGCGACGTGAAACCTCACCGACGTCCGGGTGAATCGATACCAAACGTAGACCAGCAGCGCGCTCCCTGCGGCCCAACCCATAAATTGGCCCAAAGTCGTACCCAGCACGATCAGCAGCCCCGTGTAAGGGTAGTATTGCGGTGTGACCAGTCCTCTGCCGATCCCCAAGAGCTGCCAAGCAGGGCGCGATGTCAAGACGATGAGGATGGCGACAGCGCTCACCACAGCGACGGCGATCAAGAACGGGCCAAGACACCGGCGCATCCATCCCGGTTCGAGCCAATCGTGATGATCCGCTTGCCGTATCGTCGTGTTATGGACGCGTGTCATGGCTGCTCTCCAACCTGCTGCCCAGCAAAGGGCGCAAAATGTCCCGCCCCATCTCCTCGCCAGAGGATGACCGCATGCGACGTGGCGGACACCAGCGCCAAGTCGGCGTGGTCATCCTCATTAAAATCACCGGCGGCGAGCGCGATGATATCCTGCCCAGCCGGCATCGGCGCACGGGAGGTAAAAGCGCCCGCGCCATCGCCCAGCAAGACATGAAGGTCTCTGGAACTACGGTTGCTGACGACTAAATCGAGGTCGCCATCCTCATTAAAATCGCCGGATTCTAGCCCGAAGTTCCTCCCGTGATTCGGCGACAACTTGTTGAAATAAAAACTCAAAAGCCTGAAACGAATTGACCT
>CBCXVS010000230.1:0-12239 GCA_965178525.1 uncultured bacterium
GGACTTTTGAATTGGGCCAACCTGTTGATCTACTTAACCCTCCGCCTATTCTGCCAGGGGAACTTCGGGCTAGATACGGTTGGTGGCGTCTCATAGGCAGCTGGGGCAACGCAAGCGGACAGCAAACTGACGAACCTGCTGCGGAATACGGGTGATGAAGTGGGCAGAGGAACATCTAACTGGCTACTCCGTCGACGTATTGTGAAAGGGACGCAGCCGACGACGATGCCATTTCCTTTCTAGAGCTTGAGCGGCGCTGTGCCCCTCCCGTCACGTTGCGCTTCGCCGATCACCACTTGCCACCTCGTGCGTTCCGGGGCAAACCGGCAACGGTTGGAGTAGGCCAAGAGAATGTTTGGGGGCGTCATGTTCACGCGAAACTCGTTTCAGGCGCAAGTAAAAAAACGAGCAGCGCCTTTTGCGCATGCAGGCGATTCTCCGCTTCCTCGAACACCAGCGAGCGGGGTCCTTCGAAGACCTCCTCGGTGATTTCCTCCCCGCGATGTGCCGGAAGACAATGCATCACGATGGCGTGGCTGGGTGTTTCGGCCAACAACGCCTCATTAATCTGATACGGACGAAAGATCTGCCGGCGTGTCTCCGCTTCATCCTCCTGGCCCATGCTGGTCCAGACATCGGTATAGACGACGTCCGCTCCTTTCACCGCTTGTTTCGGATCCTCGACGATGTCGAGCACGGCCCCGGTCGTTTCGGCGAAGCGTTGTGCTTGGGTAACGATCGTGCGGTCGGGCTGATACATCCTTGGACAGGCGATCGTCAGGGTCAGGCCCACCCGCGCCGCTCCGAGAAGCCAAGAGTTGGCCACATTGTTGCCATCGCCAACATAGGCGACATGCAAACCCTTGAGGTGGCCGAAATGCTCGCGTAACGCTTGCAGAGCGGAGAGAATTTGGCATGGATGTAGGAGGTCCGTGAGGCCGTTAATAACGGGTATGGTCGCCGCTTGGGCTAACTCCGTGACCATGGCATGACTGAAGGTGCGCAGCACAATGCCATCGTAATATCGCGACAAGACGCGGCCGAGGTCCTTCACGGGTTCACGCACGCCCATGCCGATTTCCTGATCGTGCATGTAGGTGGTAAAGCCGCCCAGGTGGTGCATACCGACTTCAAAGGAAATCCGAGTGCGCAGGGAAGGTTTGTAAAACAGTAGAGCCAGCGTTTTCCCCTCCAGAAACCGGGGGACGATCCCATGTTTATGGCGTTGTTTCAGTTCGTTCGCCAAGGTCAGGATATCGTCAAGCTCAGCAGATGTGATATCCGCGAGCGATAAAAAGTCCCGTTTCACCCTTACATCCTCCCCCAAACCGAGAACTGGACCTGTTGTTGAATCTGTCCGTCTTTCTCTGGGTCACGGCCAAGGAACGCAGCGAGGCAGAGTACGACTGACAGGGTGTCCCTGCTAACACGTAAAGAATTAATACTATAACATATCCAGAAGGGTACAAGCAACGCTTTTTGCAGCATCCACTTTTGGCTTACAACGTGAGCTCGTAAAGCGCGGCACAAATGACTCGCGAGTTGTAGGGTGCATTGAATGCACCCATGTCGAAAACGGGTGAGAAACTTCTGCTCATATGTGCGCGTAGGAAAGAGAAAAAATGCGAGGCATCTCAGAAGCGTGCCGTCCTGCGGGACTCAGCGCTGCCGGCGTGACATTAGCACAGGATTTCCGTGCCCACACCGCGATTGGTGAACAATTCCAGCAACACCGCATGCGGTACACGTCCGTCGATGATATGGGCTTTACCGACACCATGCATCACGGCGTGCAAACACGCGTCGACTTTGGGAAGCATGCCGCCATCGATAACGCGATCATCTTTCAGCGTCCGAATGGTGTCCGTATGCAACGTTGACAGGAGCTTGCCATCGCGGTCGAGGATGCCATCCACATCCGTGAGAAAGAGGACCTTCTCCGCCTGTAATGCCGCAGCAATATCGCCCGCGACGGTATCGGCGTTGATATTGTAGCTTTCGCCCTGCTCGCCCACCCCTGTCGGGGCGATCACGGGAATAAAGCCTTCAGCATCGAGCGTATGAATAATCGCGGTATTGATCGCTTGCACATCCCCCACCTGGCCAATATCCACCGGTTCCGGGGGCGTATCCGGGGCGGTCTGGCGATAGAGATACTTTTTGCTGGCCCGGATGAGATTGGCGTCCTTGCCGCTCAGACCCACGGCCTGGCCGCCGTGAAGGTTAAGGGTGGCGACAATATCCTGGTTCAATTTGCCCCCCAGGACCATATCGACAATGTCCATGGTCGTAGCATCCGTGACGCGCAGACCCTGCACAAAGGTGGGTTCGATACCCATCCGTTGCATCGTGTCTCCGATTTGCGGTCCCCCCCCATGGACGACGATCGGATGCATACCGACATATTTGAGGAGTACGATGTCGCGGGCGAACGAATTGCGTAACGTCTCGTCGATCATCGCATGACCGCCGTATTTGACCACGATGATCTTGCCGGAAAACTGCTGAATATACGGTAAGGCTTCAATGAGAATATCGGCCTGTCGAATCCGTTCGGTCATTTCCATAGGACGTGGAACTCTCTTTGCGCTCTATGCGCCATCGATGGGGTCAGGCGTGCAAGGTGGCTACAGAATATAATGACTGAGATCCTCGCTTTGCACGATATTGTCCAACCGTTCACGGACATACTGCCGATCGATGGTCACATGTTTTTCGGTCGCATCCGGTGCGGTAAACGAAATGTCATCGACCAATCGTTCCAGAATGGTATAGAGCCGGCGGGCGCCAATATTTTCCGTTTGCCGATTGACGCGCTCGGCGATGTTGGCGAGTTCGTCAATGGCCTCATCGACGAACGTCAAGTCCAATCCTTCAGTGGCCAGTAAGGCTTTGTACTGCTTCAGGAGTGCGTTTTGCGGTTCCTTGAGGATGCGGATGAAATCCTTTTTTTCCAACGCTTGGAGTTCCACCCGGATGGGAAAACGCCCCTGTAATTCCGGAATCAGATCCGACGGTTTCGACATGTGAAAGGCGCCCGCCGCGATGAAGAGAATATGATCGGTTTTCACCATGCCGTGTTTGGTATTGACCGTACTGCCCTCCACGATCGGCAGCAGGTCCCGCTGCACGCCTTCCCGAGACACGTCAGGCCCCACCGCACTTTCGCGCCCGGCGATTTTATCGATCTCGTCGAGGAAAATAATGCCCGATTGCTCGACGCGTTGCTTCGCCTCTTGGGCCACGTTATCCATGTCGATTAATTTCTGCGACTCTTCTTGCACCAAGATGGTAAGCGCGTCGGGCACTTTGGCTTTGCGGCTCTTTTTGCGTTGCGGAAAGAGATTCCCCAGCATGTCTTTGATATGAATATCCATGTCTTCCATGCCAGAGCCGGAAATCACCTCGATCATCGGAAAGTTTCGCTCCGACACCTCAAGTTCGACAAAGCGTTCGTCCAGTTTCCCCTCATGCAGGTATTGCCGGAATTTCTCACGCGTTTTCTGATAGTGCTGCTGTCCCAGCTCATCGAGTGCGGCATAGCCTTCGCTCTGCTGGCTGGTCGGAGAAGGCGGGAGCAAGAGATCCAATAAGCGCTCTTCAGCCTGTTCGGCGGCCCGCGCTTTGACGTCCTCGATCGCTTCCTGCTGCACCATATTTTTGGCCAGCTCCATCAGATCGCGGACCATCGATTCCACGTCGCGTCCCACGTAGCCCACTTCGGTAAATTTAGAGGCTTCTACTTTCAGAAAAGGCGAATGCGCCAGTGCCGCCAGCCGGCGGGCGATCTCGGTTTTGCCCACACCCGTGGGGCCGATCATAACAATATTTTTCGGAGCCACTTCATCCCGCAGTTCCGGCGGTAATTGTTGCCGGCGCCAGCGGTTGCGCAGAGCGATCGCGACGGCCCGTTTGGCGTCGTGTTGCCCTACAATATATTTATCGAGTTCTTCAACGATTTCGCGAGGGGTCAGCGCATCCATACGATGTCCTGACTATGTGGGTTACGTGCCGCAAAGGGTGATCGAAGTACCGAAACAAAATAAATTTATAGTTTTCCCCTGGAGAAATGTATAAAGGTCATTCTGTCCAGGCACTTACAGTTCTTCAACCGTCAGATGATCGTTGGTATAGATACAGATATCGGCTGCAATATGCATGGCGGCTTCGGCAATATCGCGGGCGCTAAGTGACGTATGTTGCTGCAAAGCACGCGCCGCCGCCAGCGCATACGCGCCGCCGGAACCGATACCGATGAGACCATCATCAGGCTCAATGATATCGCCTGTGCCGGAAAGAAGCAATGAGGTTTCGTGATCGGCCACGGCTAAAAGGGCTTCCAGACGCCGTAACACCCGGTCGCTGCGCCAATCCTTGGCCATTTCCACCGCGGCGCGGGTCAGGCTTCCTTGATATTCCTCCAGCTTCGCTTCGAACCGGGCAAAGAGGGTGAACGCGTCCGCGGCGCTTCCGGCAAAGCCAGCCAGGACATGCTCGTGATACACCTTACGGACTTTGCGCGCTTGGTGTTTCATCACAGTGTGATTCATGCTCACTTGACCGTCACCGGCCATGGCCACCTGCGTGCCTTGACGGACGCAGAGGATGGTTGTGCTCCGTATCATACGTCTCCTTGCGGCCGCCGCGCCCGCGGGTGGGCTTTATCATACACGTCCAACAAGCGATCGGTACTGACATAGGTATAGTGTTGCGTGGTCGATAGACGCTGGTGCCCGAGCAGTTCCTGAATACTGCGCAAATCCGCGCCATTGTCCAACAAATGCGTGGCAAAAGCATGCCGCAGGGTATGGGGGCTGGTACGGGACGGGATGCCGGTGCGGCGGCTGTGTTTTTTCACCAGCAACTGCACCCCTCGCGTACTCAGCCGTTGCCCTCGGTGGTTCAGGAAGAGGGCGGTTTCCTGCGCGTCATGTGGCTGCCGCACCGCCAGATAGGCCATGAGCGCCTGCCGGGCGGTCTGGCCGAAAAAGACCTGGCGTTCGCGTTTCCCTTTGCCCTGGACCCGAAGCGTCTCGGCATGGAAATCCAGATCGAGTATGTCCAGTGCAACCAGTTCGCTGACGCGAATGCCAGAGGCGTAGAACAATTCCAGTATGGCTTGATCACGGAGCTGGAGCAAGTCGGCAGCCGGCACCGGCGTATCGAGCAGCGTGTAGACTTGGTCGATCGGCAAGACGTTGGGCAGAGGCCGCTGGGTTTTAGGCGTGGCGACACGTTGGGCGGCGTTGTCCTCCAGCTTGCCCTGACGTTGCAGAAACCCCAGAAAGCTTCGTAGGCTGGACAGCTTGCGAGAAAGCGTCCGGTGCGTGACGCCTTGACGGTGTACCATACTCAGAAAGGCACGGATGAGATCCGGATCGATCCGATCTGGGGTCAGAGGGGCGTCCGCAGGACGATATGCGTGAGCAAAACGGACGAATTGCTCCAGATCGCTCAGATAATTCCGGACGGTATGCGGTGAAGCGGCACATTCGCCTTCGAGGTATGTCCGAAAGGTGTGCAGGGCGGTTTGCATGGCTATCCCGTGTGCTGCCGCCACGCGTCAAGATCGGCTAATGCCCGTGTGATCATGGCTTCGCGGCGTGCTTTTTTGGGGCGAATCGGCTTGTCCAGCGGAGGCAGTAAGCCGAAATTGACATTCATGGGCTGAAACGTGTCGGGATTGGCGGCGGCAATATACCGCACGAGAGCGCCATGCGCGGTGGTCGCCGGCGGCACCTGGAGCGGCAGGCCACGGCATACCGCCGCCGCATTGATTCCGGCGAGCAATCCAGTCGCCGCGGATTCGGCATACCCCTCAACGCCTGTAATCTGTCCAGCAAAAAGCCAAGTGGGCTGCGGCCGCGTTTGCAGGGTTGGACGCAGCAGGCGTGGCGCGTTGAGAAAGGTGTTGCGGTGCACCGACCCGAAACGCAGAAATTCGCATGTCTCCAAGCCGGGAATCATGCGAAAAATACGGCGCTGTTCCCCGTACTTCAGTCGCGTTTGAAACCCGACCATATTGTAGGCGCTGCGCATGCGGTCTTCGAGACGAAGCTGTACCACGGCATAAGGCGGCGGCGCATCCGCACGCTGCAACCCGACCGGTTTGAGCGGCCCGAAGGCCAGGGTCTGCGGCCCGCGGCGAGCCATTTCTTCAATCGGCAAGCACCCCTCGAAGAAAATTTCTTTCTCAAATGCATGCGGGGTGATGCATTCAGCTGCCACCAACTCGGTGTGCAGCTGTTCGTAACCCTGCCGGTCCAACGGGCAATTGAGATAATCATCGCCCACGCCGACGCCGTAGCGCGAGGCGAAAAAGGTGTGGCTGTAGTCAATCGAATCGGCGGCAATGATCGGCGATAGCGCGTCGTAAAAATAGAGGTGTTCACCGCCGAGATGGACTTGTATGTGGGCGGCGAGCGCCTCCGACGTCAACGGGCCCGTGGCCACAATGGTGATGGCGGCGGGCGACAGCTCCGTCATTTCCTCGCGCACCAACGTAATGTTGGGCTCATGCTGAATGGCCTGCGTGAGATAGCGTGCAAACGCCTCGCGGTCCACCGCCAGCGCGGCGCCGGCGGGTACCCGGCTGGCGTCTGCGGCGCGGAGGACGACCGAATCCAGCCGCCGCATCTCCGCTTTCAGCAGGCCATGGGCCGAGGTCAAGGTATCGGCTTTCAGGGAGTTGCTACACACGAGTTCGCCCAGCAGGCCGGTCTGATGGGCTGGCGTGCATTTCTGCGGACGCATCTCGTACAGCCGTACCGGCAAACCGCGGCGGGCCAGCTGATAGGCGGCCTCGGTGCCGGCGAGACCGCCACCGATGACATCAATCGGCGTATGGGGCGTTGTCGTGTGGGTATTCATAGGGATTACGCGACGGAAGCGGCATCCGCCGTTTCCGAATAATCACAAGTTTTTGTGGGACATTGCAGGGTCACATCCTGCCCGTTCTTGCCACGTTTTTCCAATAAATATCCGGCCTGACACTCCGGACACGTTTTCGCCACAGGCCGCTGCCAGACGGAAAATTTACAGTCTGGGTAGTTGGTGCAGCCGTAAAACGTGCGGCCCCGCTTCGAGCGGCGCTGCACAATTTGCCCTTGACACTCGGCTTCGGGGCAATCCATTTCGACTGCTGCTGGCTTGGTCGTTTTGCACTCCGGAAAACCCGTACAGGCGAGAAATTCACCATAGCGTCCGCGTTTCAGGGCCATCGGCCGTCCACACGCATCGCAGGTGACATCAACCGGTTGGGTTGGCGACGGCGAGGTGTCATTCTCGGTCGCCAGTTCCCGCGTGTTTTTACACTCCGGAAAGCCCGAGCAGGCCATGAAGCGGCCGAACCGGCCCCACCGGATCACCATGGGCCGTTGACATTTGTCACAGACTTCGTCGGTCTCTTCCACCTCCTTTTTCACATCCCGCATCGTGCTGGCCGCATTTTCGAGATCCACCACAAAGGGGTCGTAGAAATTCTGCAGCGTTTCGACCCAATTGTGGTGGCCCTCCTCGATTTTATCGAGCTTGTCTTCGAGTTGCGCGGTAAATTGCACATCCAAGATGTCCGGAAAACATTGCACCAAGAGATCATTGACCATGCTTCCCAACTCGGTTGGCGCAAACTTCCGCTCTTGATCCTCGACGTATTTCCGGTCACGGAGCATACTCAGAATCGAGGCATACGTGCTGGGACGCCCGATACCGAGCTTTTCCAGTTCATTCACCAGCGAGGCTTCCGTAAACCGAGGCGGAGGCTGCGTGAAATGCTGATTGGGAATCAGCGCCTGGAGCTGCACCTCTTGCCCCTGTGCGAGAGGCGGCAGGGTGGGGTTTTTCCCCTCCGTGTCCGTATCTTGGGTTGGCGCTTCCGGCGCCGATTCTTCGTACAGCGCCGTAAAGCCCGGAAAACGCATGACGCTGCCCGTGGCCCGGAAACGATACTGCTTGGCATCCATATCCGCCGTGGTGTGGTCGAATACCGCGGAACTCATCTGACTGGCGACAAAGCGCTTCCAGATCAGCGTATAGAGCAAGAGCTGTTCGGCGCTCAGATAGGGCGTGATGCCCTCCGGCGTCCGTAAGACCGATGTCGGGCGTATGGCTTCATGGGCCTCTTGGGCGGCTTTTTGTTTTTTGTACTTGCGGGCTTTAGAGACGACATAATCTTTGCCATACGCCTGTTCGATGAACTGTTGCGCCTCCTGCACCGCTTCCTCTGCAAGACGCGTGGAATCGGTCCGCATGTAGGTAATCAGCCCGACTTCGCCCTCATCGCCCAGGGCCAGACCTGCATACAACTGTTGCGCCACGCGCATGGTGCGCCGTGCCGAAAAGTGTAGCTTGCGCGCCGCTTCTTGCTGCAACGTACTGGTGATAAAGGGCGGCACCGGATTGCACCGCCGCTTGCTTTTTTTCACTTCCGCCACGGTGTAAGCGGCATCCTGCAAGTCCGCGACGATACCTTGCGCTTGCGCTTCCGTCGCAACGTTGGCTTTGCTCCCGTTGATGGCATGCAAGCGGGCGCGAAACGGCGGCGGCTTGGCGGCCGTCATATCCGCATCGAGCGTCCAGTATTCTTCGGACGTAAACGCGGCAATCGCCTGCTCACGCTCGCAGATAATGCGCAACGCCACGGACTGCACCCGTCCGGCACTCAGACCCCGTTGCACTTTTTTCCACAGCAACGGGCTAATTTTATATCCCACCAGGCGATCCAAGAGCCGGCGCGCCTGTTGCGCCGACACCTTATCTTCATCGATACGGCCCGGTTGTTGTAGGGCGTCCGTCACGCCCTTTTGGGTGATTTCGTGCAGCATCACCCGGTAAATTTGATCCTGAGATGTATGATGCAATTCGTTGGCGATATGCCAGGCAATGGCTTCCCCTTCCCGGTCCGGATCAGGGGCGAGAAAGATGCGTTCAGCCTTCTTGGCCTCGGCGCGCAGTTCTTGCAGGATTTTGCCTTTGCCCTTGATGGTGACGTACTCTGGGGCAAAATCTTGCTCGATGTCGATGCCGAGACGCCGTGCAGGTAAATCCTTGACATGGCCGACGGACGCTTTCACCGAGAAGTCCGATCCCAAATATTTTTTCAGGGTCCTTGCCTTGGCTGGTGACTCGACAATAATCAAAGATTTGGCCATGGCTCTGTCACTTCCTTTCGTCAAAGGTCTCGGCTGCAATTCCCGTGTTGCGTGCAAAATACTTTCCCGGGAATTGCCGGGCCAACCCACGTAGCTCTAGGATGACTAATATACTCGCAACGACATGAGCTGGCAATTCACTTGCCTGGATGACGGCATCAATGTGCATTTCCTCCGGTTGCAACAGCGCCATGATCTGGGCCTCTTGGGCCGTGAGATCGTCGCTGGGCGGCGGTGTTGCCGTGTCATCTGCTGGCGCCAGGTGCGGTGGTGCCGGGGCACGAACCACCTAGGAAATTCTTCCAGGATATCCTCGATCGATTCGACCAGTTTGGCGCCGCTTTTAATCAAGCCGTTGGTGCCGCGGCTATTCGGCGCATCGATGCGCCCCGGTATGGCGAAGACTTCGCGCCCTTGATCGAGCGCATGGCGGGCGGTGTGCAGGGAACCGCTATGCGCCGTGGCCTCAATCACCAGCGCGCCTAACGCGAGACCGCTGATGATACGGTTGCGGCGCGGAAAGTTCCAGCGGTCGGGTTTCGTATCGAACGGAAATTCCGATACCACGGCCCCGTGCGTACATATCCGCTCGAATAAGCGCTGATTTTCCGGGGGATAGACCACATTGATGCCGCTTCCCAACACGGCCAGAGTTTGGCCGTCGGCTTGCAACGCACTTTGGTGTGCCAGACTGTCAATCCCTCGTGCCAAACCACTGATCACCGTGTAGCCGTGTTGGACGAGTTCGGTACTGAGCCGTTGGACCACCGTTTTGCCGTATTGACTGGGTTTGCGTGAGCCAATCACCGCGAGGGCCAGCCCGTGGTCCGGATGCAAGGTTCCCCGCACGTAGAGTACCAGTGGCGGTTCGGCAATCCAGAGCAATGAGGGTGGATAGTCGGTGCCAACAATCGTCACAATGGTCACCTGAGTCGCCTGGATACGATCCCATTCGTCCATGAAGGCCTGACTCCGTTGTACCGCAGCCATTTTTTCGCGGGTTCCCGGCACGGCCGTTTCCACCGCCTGCATACCCGCCTGCGATAGATCGTGCCGGAATTCCGGGAGGGCCAGATGCCGCATGAGTGCTTTCCCCAATGCCGGCCACGTATGCTGCACCATATTTAAAACAACCCATGTCTGGGTTTCGGTCAAGGCGGTGTCATGCATGTCCTACTCGTTACAACTGACCCCAGGATCACTTGCGCACCTCGTGACGCAGCCGGTCTCACGATGGTGTCGGCCACACCGGCCAGCTGCGCTCATACTCATAATGGATACGAAAGCGGTACGAGATGAGATGTAGGATACGTGCTCAGCTACACGATGCCAACGGTCCGGTTCTCGATCATAATTAATACGCGCTTCTCGCTATTCGTCAAGACAAGAGAGGTCGCCCACGCGTGCGTGGGCTGTCGTCGAGGTCCCGCATCCATGGGCTACACTATGGCCGTACACCCTTGAGGATGTAGGTGTCGGGGCCATCGCCCAGGCGCCATGGTCCGCGTGTCCGAGCCCGATGGACGGCGGTGGCGGCTTCAGTGTGGGAATACGTTCGGGGCACGGTAAACACTTGTCGTGGGTAGATCAGATCCGGATCGTCGATGTGATCACGATTGGCCTGATAGAGCAGAGGCCACAGCAACGGGTTGCGGTATATGGCCGGCAGGGCTGCAATTCCACGCAGCGTATCACCTTGTTTCACGATATAGCGATTGGCCATGAGGCGATGCGCCAGTTGTTGGGCTTTGAGGCAATCGGAGTGGACCCCCTCTAATAATTGCAAGGCGGGTTTGCGTTTGCCCTGTTCCAAGAGGTCTTGGGCTTGCTCAAAGGTGACAGCCGCTACCGCTCGGGTACTCTGAGCGGCCGCCAAGTCTTGGGAAGAGACGTCAGCGGCTTGGGCGGCCCGTATGGCCTGGCGCGCTTCCTCCAGGCAGGGCGTGAGTAAGGCGACCAGGGCATCTGCATGGGCGAGTTTTGCTAGCCGCCCGGCTGGGGTTGACGCCCAAGAGGCTGGCCGGACCAAGGCGCCGACGGCAAACTCGCGTAGGCTCTCCATCACAAATGCCGTTGCGGTGTGGGCCTGCACGTCAACGATGGTGAGCTTTCCGATCACCTGGCGCGGCACCGGCATGCGGGCGTCGGTATCGGGATGATGGACGTTCTGGGCATCTTCGAGAATCACGAAATGATCGCCCCGTTGCACACCCTGTCTGGCGCCCTGATCAATAAAAACGATATCGCCCTCGGCAAGCGCCACCTTTTCGTCTCTCGAGGTCAGAATCGAGCCGAAGGACGGCCGTGCGGTCTCGGTCATCGCAGTCTGCGCCGGCACATCGGCAGGCCGTATGGATGGAGGGAGGACACCGAAGCGCTCAACCCGGTCGCCGACTTCGATTTCGCCGAACTCTAGCGTGATGCGGATGGCGGCTGTGGTGTCATTGACCCGTACGACGACTGCGTCTCCGAGGATGCGCACCGGTCTTCCCGCGAAGGCGTTCGTCCGGGGGTTGTGTACGGCGGACATGAAGCGAAAGACGGTGAGACGATCCCCAACGTGCAAATCGGCGTCGGCGCCAGCATCAATCATAGCCATATCATCAGCACTCAAAAAAAACGGTTCGCCCATCGCATGATAAATCGTGCCCAGAAAGCGTGTCTCCTGAGCCATATAGCCAGCCCGTTGATGCAGCGACATCGATTGGCCCAAAGCGGCATGGTGTGTCCATGATGAGGGTGGAAACGATGACATGGCGGCTTCGGCGCGCTTTGGATCACTCTGGGCCGTATTGGGGAGCAGAGTGATGATCATCGCGAGCGCCGCTACCGGCGTTACAAATGTTTGTGCAAGAAAACGGCTGATTGACTGCATGCGCAGAATCCCTCGTACAGCAAGTTGTCATAGCACGATACTCACCACCGTCCTCTGCGGGTGCGAACACGATCGCTATGCGTTCAGGGATGAGAGCACGCGAGGCCTTATCGGGAATGATTGGGTGTTGCGTCTAGGCCGAAGTTCCTCCCGTGATTCGGCGGCAACTTGTTGAAATAAAAACTCAAAAGCCTGAAACGAATCGACCTTTGTTC
>CBCXVS010000231.1:0-12207 GCA_965178525.1 uncultured bacterium
AGAGGAGAGTCGGTCTCAGGCAATCGGCGTAACTGCTTCATCAAGAAAGGAGTTGGCTTGACTTAAGGCCATTCCGGGTGGACCCGACTACGGGCGATCGGACCGTGGTCTCAAATCGTAGTCCTGGCACTGGCCCACGCTTCAGCTCTCCGGAGGGTACCGCGGTAGAGAGAGATAGGCAGTTCGTCGTGGTCGATAGCAGTCTTGATGGGGTAGTACGAGTGGATCCGAGGACGGGCGATCGGACCCTGATCTCGCAATCCCCGCGTATCGGTAGTGGCCCGCGTCTTGAGTCCCCTCAAGGTATCGCAATAGAGGCAGATGGCCAGCTCGCCGTGGTGGATAATTTTCTCGACGCCGTGGTGCGGGTGGACTCGGACACGGGCAATCGAGCTGTCGTTTCGGGGGGACGCCAAGGTAGTGAGCAACCCCTTGAATCTCCCCAAGACATAGCAGTGGAAGCAGATGGTCAGGTAGTCATAGTAGATGAGTCCCTGGGAGCAGTGGTGCGCGTAGAACCGGTTACGGGCGTCCGGACCATTGTCTCAGGTTGTCCCGTTGCGGGTTGTGCCCAGACCATCGGTAGTGGCTCACAGCTGATCACTCCTGAGAGCATCGCCGTGGAGGAGGATGGCCAGCTCATTGTGGTCGATAGCGCTCTTGACGCGGTGGTGCGCGTGAACCCGGACACGGGCGATCGGACCATGGTTTCAGATCCCAGTCTCGGGAGTGGGCCGAACCTACTCTTACCTATGGCCATTGCGATAGAAAGGGATGGGCAGCTCATCGTGTTCGACAGGTTCCTTCAGGCAGTGGTGCGCGTGGACCCGGACACGGGCAACCGGACCGTGGTCTCGGGGGAGCGTCACGATAGCGAGCCGCGCCTTAACTTCCATGAAGACATTGCGGTGGAGGAGGATGGCCAGTTTGTCGTGGTCGATAACTCCCTTGATGCGGTCGTGCGGGTGGATCCGGTCACAGGCGATCGGGCCGTGGTCTCGGGCTGTCCCGATTCACGCTGCGACGATCCCATCGGCAGTGGGCCACGTCTTAGCTCCTCAAAGGATATTGCGGTGGAGGGGGATGGTCAACTCGTTGTGGTGGGCGAAGCAGTAGTACGTGTAGACCCGGTGACAGGAGACCGGACTATTGTCTCAGATGACAACCACGGTACTGGGCCGACTCTTGGCTCCCCTACGGGCATTGCGGTGGAGGGAAATGACCAGCTTGTCGTGGTTGATAGGACTCTCGATGCCGTGTTGCGAATAAATCCGGTCACAGGTGATCGGACCATTGTCTCGGGTCGCAGCCGTGGCAGCGGGCCACGCCTGAGCTTCCCTACAGGCATTGCGGTGGAAAGGGATGGGCAGCTCGTCGTGGTCGATGGCCTGTTCCTTGAGGCGGTGGTGCGGGTAGACCCGTTCACAGGCGACCGGACTGTTGTATCGGGTTGTCCTGATGTTAATTCGGACCTTGAGTGCATCGGGCCCCCTGTCGGCAATGGCCCCCCCCCTTATCAGGCCTGAAGCCATTGCCGTGGAAGCCACTGGCCACCTCGTGGTAGTGGATACCGTAATCGGCGCCGTGATACGGGTGCACCCAGTCACAGGCAATCGCACCTTTGTTTCGCGGTAATGCCTTCGGATTTTGCTGCGATGACGCAGAATCGGCATGATTTCCCCGCAAGCAGGGGGCATGGTAGCGACCTCTTTATGCCACGACATCCCAGACCTGCACCCCACTCGGCCCAAAGCCTTTGGCTTCCATCAATCGTCCTTCGCCATCTTTGACAACAAAATGCCTTTGCACCAGTCTGTAAGTTTCCTCAGAGACGCAAAGCTGTCCGGGTATAGCCTGCGCTTCCACCCGCGCGGCAAGATTGGCCGCCGTCCCGATGGCCGTATAGTCCATTTTGTCATAAGTCCCCGTATTTCCGATAGACACTTCTCCCGTGCTGATGCCAATGCGGACCTGGTACGGCTCAAGTTCCAACATCTCTCGTGGCAGGTTAAAATCTTTGAGAGTTGCAAACAAATCAAGCCCGGCCTGCACTCCGCGCCGGGCATGATCACGGCCGTGAAAAATGGCCATGAAGCCATCGCCACGATACCCACTGATGGCCGCGTTATGGCCCTGCAAAACCTCGGCAAAATGCGCCATCATTTGGTTAAAGCTCGTCATGACCACCTGCGGATCGGTGTCACGGCCATAAGCCGTCGAGCCTTTGAGATCAAGAAACATGATGGTCGCGGTCTCGCGTATGCCACTGAGGAGCGAGGTCGTGGCCGCAGTCGCAAAACGCCCGCGCACGCAGCCGTATACATGGCGCCAGTAGGCCGCTTCATCTACGGTTTGCAGCTCCATGTCAATCTCTTCGATCAGCCGCGCATGACGCGTCTTCTCCGCCAGTTCAAGCGCGGTTTGAACTTCGGGGACGAGCAGAGCCGGGGCCAGTCCCTGTTGCCGGAGCGTACGGGCGACTTCGAGCTGTGAGGCGGCGGCTTCCGCCCATGTTTGGGTACTCCTAAAATACCGCACCGAATCTCGGAGTTTGGAGACGGCCTCATGATCGGCTGCCGGTGTTCCCTGATGCCGCATCATCATACCCCAGACACGGTTCAGGTGCGCCATGCCCTCGGCGAAGTCGGTGTCCTGAAAGATCGCCTCCGCCTGCTCGGCTTGCGCCGCGGCTTCGGCCTGCTGGCCGAGCATCCACAACGTCAGCGCATAGTCTTTCCGGGCAAAGCCTTCCGGTATGCGCGAAGCGAGTTCGTTGCTATGGGCAATGCTCTGCTGCAAGAACGTGGCGGCTTGGGGCCATTGCTTTTTTTCGATGGCGACCTAGCCCAGCCAGTTCGCCATGATGGCCATGCCGCGTTCATCACCCATTTCACTCACAATCTTGTAATCGATACGGAAGTGCTCTGCCGCATCATCCAGGAGACCCCAGTTCAGATAAAGGCGTCCAAGATTCCCGTGTGTGAGCGCCAGGCCGGCTTCGTCCAAGAATTGGGACTTCAGTGCGAGTGATTTCTGATAGAATGCGTGTGCGGCTCCAAAATCGTCCTTCGAGGCATAAAGCATTCCCAAGGTGTCGAGTACCCTTGCGGTACCGAAGTGGTCGGGAGCGAGCGTATCGAAAGCTTCACGCAACGCGACGAGCGCTTCGTCAATTTTGTCTTCATGATAGCAGATGACACCCAGACAATGGGCGATGGCGGCCTTCAGGATGGGGCTGTTCTGTGAGTTGTTGTGCTCGGCCTCCTGTAACCACTGGCGGGCGCGGGCATGGTCATATTCGCGTAGCGCGATGAATGCCTGACCCGCAAGGGACCAACCGACGTAGTCGGGAACACCCGCGACCTCCTGGAAGCGGCGTCGCGCCTCTTCATGCTGCCCCCATTCGCCTGCTACCCAGCCAAGAAAGAACTGCTTGGCCCCACGTTCTGCCGGATCAGAAGTCCTCCGGATCTCGCTTTCCACACTTTCGAGACCGGCCTTCCAACCTCTCTTGGCAAGCAGAGACAGAATCAGTTTGATGATGGCTGGATCGGCGTACATCCCTTTGGCTCCAGTGCTCCGCCTTTGCCCTGGGCAGTTTCAACTCATGCATACGCCACTATACCGCGTTCTTGCTGCAAAACCAAGGACAGAGTGTGCTATACTGCTGCGCATCAACCACATGGCTGCATTCAGAAGGAGGAGCGAGATGAAAAACGGGTTCAAAGTCATGGACAGCGACATGCACATCATCGAGCCACCTGACCTGTGGCAGCGGTACATCGACCCGGAGTTTAAGGACCAGGCGCCACGCGGGTCGGCCGACCGGGTGGCCGACCTCGATTTGGTCAGGCCGGATGGGAAGCTGTGGGGACGCAATCCCAAAAACGTGCAGAATTGGGGCAAAACGCGACGCCAGGGCGCGAGCTTCCAGCAGAATCAGGAACGCTTCAAGCCCTATGAGGAGATGGGCTGGACCGGCGACACGCAACTGAAAGGGATGGATGCCGAGGGCATCGACGTGGCGGTCATTTACCCCTCTCGAGGGTTGTTCGCCCTGACCGTGCCCGATTTGGAGCCGCGCTTTGCGGCTGCCATTGCCCGCGCCTACAACGATTGGCTCTACGATTTCTGCGCCCCGGACCGCAATCGGCTCATCGGGGCCGGGATGATTTCGCCTTTTGACGTCAATGACGCCGTGGAAGAGTCGAAGCGCTGTGTCAACGAGCTGGGCTTTCGGGGCGTGTTCCTGCGGCCCAACATTGTCCACGAGCGCAATTGGCATGATCCCTACTACGAGCCGCTGTGGTCGGTCTTGGAAGAACTCGATGCGCCAATCGGCTTCCATGAAGGCGATACGTCGGCCCTGCCGCATGTGGGCGAGCAGTTCGGCGGCAATACCATGCTGAGCCACACGTTTTCTCACCCCATCGAGCAGATGCTGGCGGCGGCTAGTTTCTGCGGCGGGGGCATTCTGGCGCGCCATCCCAACCTGAAGGCCGCTTTTTTGGAAGGGAATTGCTCCTGGTTACCGTTTTTCCTGTGGCGGCTGGATGAGCACTGGGAGCGCATTGGGGATGTGCATGCGCCCGAACTCAAAGAGGCGCCCAGTGCGTATTGGAAGCGCCAGTGCTTTGCTTCGGCGGAAGCCGATGAAGACCCGATGAAATACACCATCGACTATCTCGGCAATGGCGGCCTTGTCTTTTCGACGGATTTCCCGCACGGCGACTCGAAGTTCCCCGAGTCGGTAGATCGCTTCTTGCAGATTGACATCAGCGACGAGGACAAGCGGAAAATCCTGTGGGATAATTGCGCCGCCTACTACGGCATCGACGGATAGGGCCGCGGGCGACCTGGCCTAATCCTGTCCCCCTTTGCCATCCGGTGGCAAAGGGGGCTTTCCCTGCTGAACGACGTCCGAAATCCCCCTAACCCTCAGTCCTCAGGCCTCAGTCCTTCTACTCACCTGGGAGAATAGACCGTTGGCCGCAAAATACAATGCTGGCTGACCCGTACCAAGAAACCGTCGACCTCCGATTCCGCCCGCGCCTTTTGCCAGTCCGGATCCGCGCCAAACGCCGCCCAGCTCTTTTCCCGTGCGCCTAGATCGGGATAGCCTAAGAGGTAGATCAGCCGATTGCTGACGCCGACATCATCGACCCAGTAGGCAATGTTGCTGATGCCATGCTTTTCGAATAAGCCCATGGTATGGTTCGAAAACCGATTGTGCAGGTTCGGGAGCTTGCCGGGCATGGCATCGTAAATGCGCAATTCCTGCACCGCGGTATTGATACGGGGGGCCGGTGAATAGGGCGTCAGCCGCATGAAGGAATTCTGCACCTGTGCCACAATGGGGCCATCCGCTTCGGTTTTCGCCCGCACCTCCTGCCATCCGGTATCGGCCTGGAACGTGCTCCACTTCGCCTCCCGATCCGCCATGCTGTCAAACGTCAAGATGTAAGTGAGCCGGTTACTGGTTCCGATCTCGTCGGTCCAAAATCCCAGCATGCCGATACCATGCTGCTTGAAAAAGCCCATGGTGTGGTTGGCAAAACGGTCATTCAGCGCCGGAAGCCTGCCGGGTACGGTGTAGTAGATCCGCGATTCGTAGAGCATTTCATGCCTCCTTGAAAGGTCTGGACAAAATGAGCGGTCATGCCGCCGTGCGCCGCCTCTGCATGCGTGTTCGCTTCGCCTCCGTCGTGGATCCGGTTTTCATCTCAGGCAGGGCGAGAACGGCCCAGGCAGCATAGGCCAAGCGGTGATCGCAGTCAAGCACGGCTCGCATCCCGATCCGCCATGCGATCATCGGGCCTCGCTATCATTGTGACTGGCGTTGTGTTACATTTATAATGTGTACTGAGCACCCATGTTGGGCACGTGCAGCAGCACGGCGTACACATGGAATGGCACTCCGGAGTCGATTGCGTTCATTCCTGCCCTGCACCATCCCAGGTCGGCGAGAACGTGTAGGCATTCTGTGCCAGACCGGGATAGAGGCTGAAGCTCTTCAGCAATTCTCGCACCTTGATGCTACATCACAAAGGCCAGCGGTGTATCTTGCGCACTCGGCTCGGCACGTGGGAAATAGGCGTGGGGCGCGCCGTGCCTCATGTCCGGCGCTTTCCTGCCGATTGATGCGGCATACGACAGCACCAAAATATAACCCTGTGTGGGTGAAAGTTTGACCGATGCTGAAAGATAATTATCACTATGGCTTGATTGGCAACTGTACCAGTGCAGCATTAATTTCCAAAGAGGGGGGTATGGACTGGCTGTGTCTACCGTTTTTTGATTCCCCCTCCGTGTTTGCCCGAATTTTGGATCGTCATCGGGGCGGCTATTTTCAGATATGCGGCGTCGAGACGATTGAGACGCATCAGCGCTATGTCGATGACACGGGGGTTCTGAAAACCGTGTTTGAAACAGAACACGGGAGTTTTGAGATCAACGACTACATGCCACGATTTGCTATTGGACAGGGCGAGTATTACTGTCCGTCGGAGGTGCATCGCTCCATGCGCGTCTTATCGGGCAATCCGAAAATTCAGGTGCAGCTGTATCCCATGCCAATTACGCCCTGGGTGGGGTGACCTATGAGATGCATGAGGACTACGTCAAGATGATTTCCACCCAGGGCAGCTATATGAGTTTTTATCTCTATAGCAATTTGGACATGCAGAAAGTCGTCACCGGTGACGATATTTCCTTGCCGCCGTATGCTTATCTGGTGTTGTCGTATCACGAAAAGCTCGACAATTTTACGATGGAGCAAATCTACCATCAATTCGAAAAGACCAAAGCGTATTGGCTCGATTACGTCGATCAGATACGGTATCCGCCACCGCGCTACCGCGATGATGTCGTGCGCTCCGCCATTACCTTAAAGATGATGTCGTATGAGCGCACCGGAGCCCTGGTGGCTGCGCCGACGACGTCGTTGCCGGAAATTATCGGCTACGGGCGCAATTGGGACTATCGCTATTGCTGGATTCGCGATGGCGGTATGACGATCGATCTCTATTCGCGCATTGGAGATACGGAAACGTCCGAACGCTTTATGAAATTTATTTTGCAGCGCTTGCCCTTCAAAAATGACCCGATTCAAATCATGTATAGCATTGAGGGCGAGAAAATTTTAGAAGAGAAGATCCAGGATCATCTTGAAGGATATGAGGCATCCTATCCCGTCCGCACGGGAAATGGGGCCTATAAACAACAACAGAATGATCTGTATGGACAATTGATTGAAGCGATTTATACCTTCTTTCTTTTCAATAGCCTGGCCAAACATCGCAGCAAAATCCAAATCAATGAGGAAATCTGGACCCTCGTGCGCTCGCTCGTGAATCATATCGTGCGGGTGTGGCAGCAGCCCGATAGCGGCATCTGGGAATTTCGTGGCACGGAGCGCCATTTTACCCATTCCAAGCTGATGAGTTGGACGGGCATGGATCGCGCCGCGAAAATCGCGGCCTCTCGGCAAACCCAAGTACATTCCGGGCTGGCAGCAGATGGCGGAGCAGATCAAGCAGGATATCCTGCACAACGCCTGGAATGACGATCTCCAGGCATTTACGATGTCCTACGGATCGGATGCGTTTGACGCCTCGAATTTATTGATGCTGCACTACAATTTCCTGCCCCCGGATGATCCGAGAATTGTCAGTACCGTGCACGAGTACTATAAACGTTTGGTCAAAAACGGGTTCATGTTTCGGTATGACATCGAGGATGATTTTGGCGTGCCGGAAAATGCGTTTATCGTCTGTACCTTTTGGATGATTAATGCCTTGTATATCATTGGCGAACGCGAGAAGGCCCAGAAGATGTTCGACAATGCGCTGAAGTATCGCAATCATCTGGGCTTGTTATCCGAAGATGTCGAAGTGTATACCGGGCGCTTGACCGGGAATTTTCCTCAAGCCTATTCACATCTGGCGCTGATCCAATCGGCTTTTACGCTGGAGACGGACTACAATTGGCTGGATGAGAATATGTTGATCAAGATGGTGTAGTGGGAAGCGCATGCGCTTCCAGCCGATTGAGGCGGCTCGGCAAAACCAACGCCGAGCTGCCCCGCTCGAATCTGGGATGCCTCACCGCCTCTTCTGCCTCGATCAGGCGCTCATCATAGGGTCGCCGTCTCGGTTCACAGCTTGGCCATTCTGTGCTATGATATCGTGCATCATACGGGATGATAAAACGACGGTGTAGCACACGATGCCCCCACAAGCTCTGGATGACTTGCTCGTCCTCGACCTCACCCACTACCTTGCCGGTCCTTATTGCACCAAGCGGCTGGCCGATTTCGGCGCGCGCGTCATTAAGATCGAACGCCCCGACGGCGGTGACCCGTGTCGGCGGTTCGGACCGTTTCCCAATGATACGCCCCATCCGGAAAAGAGCGGCTTGTTCTTGCATTTGAATACGAATAAGGAAAGTCTGACGCTCAACTTCAAAACGTTTCGCGGGCGCCAGCTTTTCTGCAAATTGGTGACCTAGGCGGACATCGTGGTCGAGAATTTTCATCCCCGGGTCATGGAAACCCTACAGCTCGATTACGAGTTCCTGCGGCAGATACAGCCCAACTTGGTGATGACCTCGATCTCGAATTTCGGTCAGACCGGCCCGTACCGCGCATGGAAAGCTCAGGATCTGACGCTTTACGCCATGGGGGGCGAGATGTATAGCAGTGGCGCTACGGGCCGCGACCCCCTGCGGCAAGCGCCCGAATTGACCCTCTATCAGGGCGGCACCATGGCGGCGGCGGCCACCATGGTGGGCGTCTTCAGCGCCCGGCGTCACAACCTCGGGCAACATATCGATATGGCGCTTTTCGAAGCTCAGGCCGGCTCCGTGGACCGCCGTCTCACCTCTTTGGTCGCCTATCAATACAACGGCGCCAACCCCGGTCCGGAAGATCCCAAGCCGGTTGGCGTCATGCCTTCCGGTGTCTTTCGATGCCAAGACGGCTTCGTCGACATCCGCACCAACATCCGCTGGTGGGATCGCCTCGTCGCCATGATGGAGATGCCCGAACTCCACAACGATCCGCGGTTCAGCACAGAGGAAGCATTGTTGAATCCGGCGCATCGCGAGCCGTTTCTCGAAATTTTTGAGGCTTGGCTCTTGCGTCATACGCGCCAGGACATCATGCGCAAAGCCCAGCGCGCCCGCTTGCCAGGCACCGCCATCAATACACCGGCCGATGTGCTGACCGATCCCCACTTCATGGAGCGAGGTTTTTTTGTGCCGGTGGCGCATCCGGTTGCCGGTACCTGGCAACTTCCCGGCGCGCCGTTCCGTCCGCAGGAAACGCCGTGGCAGCTCCGTCGCCCCGCTCCGCTGCTCGGACAACACACGGAGGACGTCCTGCGGGAGCTGGCGCACCTGTCGGATGCGGATATCCACGAGTTGCGACATGATCGTGTCATTTAAAGACAAGGAAGCCGCCGTTGACACCGCCACTACCGCTTGAAGGCATCCGTTATGGCATGATGATGTTGGCGGATTTTGGGGCCGAAGTGATTCGCGTGGAATCGTTACAATACTTCCCCAGCACCACGCGGGGCAGCGTGCCCCGCCCCTCCCAGGCCCTGATGGGCACCGGCTCACGCCTCGTGGTGGCCTACGCCGACGGCAACCCCGGCGACAAACCCTGGAACCGCCATGCCATGTTCAACTGCCATGCCCGCAATAAGTTGAGCATGACGGTGAATCTCCGCACGCCTGAGGGCCTCGACATCGTCAAGCGTTTGGTGCAGCGCAGTGATGCCGTCGTGGACAATTATTCAGCCGGGGTCATGGATCGTCTGGGTCTCTCGTATGAGGTCTTGCGCCGTTGGAAAGCCGATATCATTGTGATGCAGATGCCGGCATTCGGCCTTTCCGGTCCCTACATGCAGACGCAAGCCTTTGGCATTGGGGTCGAAGGCCCGTGTGGCTTTACGGCATCTCGCGGCTACAGCGATGACCCGGCGTACAAGCTCGTTCCTTCTGTCGTGCATATGGATGCCGCCAGTGGACCGGGCTGCGCCTTTGCGCTTTTGACGGCGTTGCATTATCGCGACCGCACCGGGCAGGGGCAATTCATCGAATTTGCCCAGGCCGAAAATATGCTGCAGCATCTGGGCGCCTATTTTCTCGATGCGCAGATGAACCAGCGAGTGCACGGTCCCATGGGCAATCATCACCCGCGTATGGCCCCTCACAATGTCTATCCGTGCGCTGGCCACGCAACCTGGGTCGCCATCGCCGTGGCGGATGATGCCGAGTGGCAAGGGCTCTGCAAGGCGCTGGCGTGGCCGGCCTGGGCCATGGAAGCGCGCTTTCGCACTACGCCGGGCCGCCTCCAGCATCAGGACGAACTCGACGCGCACCTCACAGCCTGGACCCGGCAACAGACCCCGGCCGACGTCGCACAGCTTTTACAAGCGAACGGCGTCACCGCAGGTCCGGTCTTATCGGTCGCGGATGCGTATGCCGATCCCCACCTGCAAGCCCGCGGCTTTTTCGAAATCGTCACCCACCCCGAAGCCGGAACGCATGCGTATCCCGGCATCCTATGGCGCATGTCCCACACCCCGGCGCATATTCGCACGCCAGCCTGCTGCCTGGGGGAACACAACGCCTATGTGTACGGGGAATTACTGGGCTATCGTGCGGAGGAGATCGACGCGCTCACTCAGGCCGGTCACATCGGCGATACTTATGTCGAAGCACAGACTTCGCCGCCTGCTGCAGCCAGCTAGGAGGGGCTGAGAGCATCCCGCTCAACATTCCTGCAGGCGGTACACATCTTCAAATACCTCCTTCCAGGTGAGAGGGGGTGGGTGTGAGATCGCTTGATTCATGTCTTTTTCCGCTTCTCCGATGGCCAATCGGAGACAACGGTCCCATAAGCGCTCTTGCACATAGGCGTCGGTAAAGCGAGAATTTTCCTCACGCACATCTGCCACTTCCTGGCGTTGCACGCGGATCGTGGCGACCCAGCTCGGACTGCGGCGCTCGGGTTGCACCTGCCACTTGATAATATGCTGCATCAAGCGGACGAGATGGCTTCTGAGCGCACGTTCTTCGGAGCGGCTCAAGGCGTCAATCAACTCCTCCAGACCCTGGCTGGCATCATCCACGTTCCCCTCCTGTAAGGCGTCGCGGATCGCAACCGCTGTGTGGTAGTGTGAGGTCAGGGCCAGTAGTTCCCAATCCCTCGCAGGTACACTAGGTTCAACCATCGTGATGGTCCTCATGCCCATTTGGCCAGTCGATGACGAATAGACGTTTTAAAGCACATGTTTCCGTCCGTCCATCGGCTGGCCCTTTCCGATACCGCACTGTCATTGCACCATATGGCGCAGAATCGCCATGAGTTTCCCAGCTTGACTGATATGATACTCATCCAAATCTACAAACACTGTGCGATTTTCCAGGGTTAAAAATTTCCACAAGTTCCCTGTCGTCACCACACCATAAACGGTCTGTATATCGTTTTTAGCTTGTTGGTTGAAGACTTGGACCGCCAGCATTTCAGCGATACATGGTGGAAACCGCCGCGAATATTTTCATTCTTGGCTTCCACCGTGGCCACCACCGGTGCCGTAATCCATAACAATTCGGCAGACTGGCTAATGATGAAGTCGCATACCCCAACGAGGCCTTGCGCTGAATCGACATTGAATTCGCGCCCGGAGAAAAAACTGATCTTCCGGTCCAACATCTTCCGAAGCTCAACCAGCATCGGGGCAATAATCAGCTCGGAGTGTGCTTTTTCCGTAGAGATCGCCAACGCTAACGACACATTTTCGTCTAAGATTGCAGTCAACGTTTCACTCAATGGAATGGGCTCAATAGAGGTAAACAGGGAGGCATGCTGATGGAGTTCCACTTGAAATTTTTCTTGGACTTCAGATAAAGAGAATTGACTATAAGCCATGTCATGACCTTCGCTATGGAAGGGGAACTGCGTCCGGTCGTTCAGCAACGGCCTAGGTTCCGGACACCCATCCCAGCGGCCGGTTGTACAACACATAGGCAAAAGGATACACACAATGGCGTCAAATGCAACACGGGCCTTGTCGATTTGTTGACCATCTTTCCCAGCCGCTGGCATCATGGCCCCGTGATGAACCCGGCATGAGCCAGCACCACTGTTCGCCTGAGATCGTTCGTCATGACGTCTGGCTCTACTTTCGATTCACCTTG
>CBCXVS010000232.1:0-12179 GCA_965178525.1 uncultured bacterium
GAGGAAGTCATGAAGGATACCGGTTTGCTTGAGCCGTGTGCGATGAAAGTCGCCCGCACGGTTCTGAGGGGGGGGGGGTCATGGCGACATGATGCCCCTACCCGATGCGACCTCGGCGATATCGCCCAGCGGCTCAATCGGCACCTGGTGTCGCGGTCGCGTCTTGGCAAGTTTGTCACGCTCGTGTTTGCCGTCCTGGCAGAGGATGGGGCGCTCACCTATGTGAACGCCGGGCATAATCCGCCGCTTCTGGTGACGGATAGGGGTGAGGTGCGGCGCCTCACCCCCGGCGGGACGATTTTGGGTATGCTTGAAGACGTGCGATACAAATCGGCACAGGAGCAGATTGGGCCACAAGATGTGCTCGTGCTGTACTCGGACGGCGTCACCGAGGCGCGCAACTCGCCGCAGCTCTTCTATTCGATCGAGCGTCTGGAACGTCTGGTCGTGCAGCACCGTGATCAATCGGCGCGCGAGATCCACGACGCGATCTTCGACGACTGGAAGACGTTCACCGAGGGCGCGCCGGCAGCGGATGACGTGACGGTCATGGTGGTCAAGAGACGCCTACTGCGCCGATCTCCCGCCATCGATCACCAGTTCCGACCCCGTCATGAATGACGACTCATCCGAGGCCAGATACAGGACGCCATAGGCAATCTCCTCTGGCGCCGCCCGCCTGTCCATGGGCGTGCGTCCCCGCCGTTCTGGGTCGTCCGGCGCATCCTGCACCATGGGCGTGTTCACACCACCCGGATGCACGGAGTTGCACCGGATGTTGTCCTTGACATGCTCCATCGCCGTCGCTTTGGTCAAGAGACGTACCGCTCCTTTCGTCGCAATGTATGCCGCCAGGCCGGGACTGCCCCGCAGACCCGCCGTCGACGAGATATTCACAATCGACCCGCCTCCGGCCTGCCGCATGGCCGGGATGGCATGTTTCGTCCCCAGAAACACCCCCTTGGCGTTGACATCCATGATGCGGTCCCACTCCGCTTCGCTGGTCTCCTCAAGGCGCTTCCAGATCACAATCCCGGCGTTGTTTACCAGAATATCCAACTTGTCATAGCGATTCACCGCCGTGCCAACCGCCTCGATCCAGTCGGTATCGCGGGTCACGTCCAGATGAATATACGTCGCGTCCCCGCCGGCGGCGCGGATGTCGGCCTCGACCTGTTTGCCCTCATCATCCCGGACGTCGCCGAATACGACTTTCGCGCCTTCGCTGGCAAACAATTTCGCTTCCGTCGCGCCCTGGCCTCGGGCGCCGCCACTGATCAGGGCAACCTTGCCATCGAGCCGTCCCATGTGTCTCTCCTTATTCGGTAGCTTCGTCGCGTGCAAGGGTGTATCCTACGCGCGCGTAGACGACTTGCAAGACCGTTTGTACACGTTGGGCATGTGACGCCCGCTTCCGGGCGCCACCCGCATAGGTGTATGTGTCATGAGCAGGAGGGACAGCTATGCGACGTAGTCGAAGAGGTCTACATGTGTTTGGTATCGCCGTGTTGATCGGACTGGTGGTCATCGGCTCTGCCCTTGCCCAGGAGGAACCGCGCTACGGCGGCATCCTCAAGGTGGCGATTGCAGGCGATGCCCCCAGCCTCGACATCCACCAGGAGCGCACGTTCAAAGTGCAGATCCCCATGATGGCCTGCTACAATACGCTGTTGCATTTCACCCCAGGCAAATACCCCGAGATCTCCTGCGATTTATGCACCGAGTGGACAGTCTCTGACGATCACCTGACCTACACCTTCACGCTGCGCCGGGGCGTCCGATTTCACGACGGCAGCGAATTGACCTCGGCCGATGTCAAGGCCAGTTGGGAGAAAATCATCTGGCCAGCTAAAACCTATCCCGGCAAGAATGTGATTAGTACACACAAGGCATTCTACGTCGACATTGTGGACCGGGTCGAAGCCCCTGACCGCGATACCGTGGTGTTTGACCTCAAACGGCCGTCCGCGTCGTTCATCCCCCTGTTGGCCCATCCCGCCAGGCCGATCTATGCGAAAACCTATCCGGACCGAGATCCCCACTATTACAAAACGAACGTGATGGGCACCGGCCCCTTTAAGTTCAAGCGCTACGTGCGCGGCTCCTTCCTGGAACTGGAGTGCAATCCGGACTACTGGGTCAAAGGGCGGCCTTACCTGGATGGGGTGAAATACTTCATGATCAAAGATCTCTCGGCCCGGGCCAAGTCGGTGCGCTCGGGGCGAACGGATGTGGAATTTCGCAGCTTCCCCCCGTCTGAAGTGGAAGCCATCAAAAAACAGTTGGGCGACAAGATGGTCGTAGCGGATCCCAAACCGCAGATTTACATGGGGATCGCCATCAACGCGGAGCAGGACCCGTTCAACGACGAACGCGTGCGCAAGGCCCTGTCATTGGCCATCAATCGCTACGAGATGGCCCGCACGATTTTACCACTGACCGGCTTGGGGTCACCGGGGGGCGGGTTGATGCACCCTGACACCAAGTGGGCCTTGCCCCCGGAAGAGCTGCAACAGCTCCCGGGCTTCGGCAAAGACCACGAGGCCAATCTTAACGAGGCGAAACGGTTGTTGGCCGAGGCGGGCTATCCCAACGGCTTCAAGACCGTGCTGCATAACCGGGCGGTGAAGCTGCCCTACATCGATTTTGGGGTGTACGTGATTTCCGCCTGGAAAAAGATTGGGGTGCAAGCCGAGCATCAGCTCGTCGAGAGCGCCACCTGGATCAAGGACCTCCGCACCCGGAACTTTCACCTGGCCGTGGACCCGGGCAGTAGCATTTCCGGGGATCCCGATGAGCACCTGGTGCGCTGGACATCCGACTCGCCCAACAACTACGGACGGTTCCGTGACCCCGACGCCGATGCGCGGTTCCGGCAGCAAAGTCGCGAGATCGATGAGGCCAAGCGGATCCAACAGGTCCGAGACATGCAGCGCGCCGTCTTAGACAAGGTGTGGTGGCTACAGGGCCTCTGGTGGCGACGCCTGGAGGTGCGCTCCGCACGTATACGCGGCTATGAGCCGAATCCGCACCATTGGGATAATCGTCGCTTGCAGGACGTCTGGCTGGCCGAGAAGTAAGCTCGAAACAAGGGATTCATGGTTCGTTGATGGCCCGACATGCCTAACCCACCCCGAACCCCGAACCCCGAACCCCTATGATGCAGCGTGATGAGGCGGCTAACCTGCAATGACGGATAAGCCCTCGTCCTGACGCACCTCGTTGATAATCTGCAGCACGCGCTGCCGGAAGGGAGGATATTCGACCTCAAATTCGTCTAGGAGGCGGCGGTTATCGATGAGATAGTTGCCGGACTGCTCTTTGCCGCCCTGTTCATTCTTGAAGCGGATTTGCGCCTCGGGAATGAATTCCCGTACCTGGTCGGCCAACTCACCCAAGCTGATGGGCGTCCCGCCGGAGTTGTAGATATGGTAACGCGGCGCGTCGGCCAGGAGAACCCGTACGAAGACTTCCGAGATATCGTCCACGTGAATCGGGGTCCGCATATAATCCTTGTAGTCAAAGGTGATGGCATGGCCTCGGGCCGGCTGCGTGATACACTGGACGTGATCGACCGAACCCCGCACCTTGTCGGGACCCGTGACATTCGCTGGGCGTACGCCAGTAATCGACATGCCATATTTGTCAATGTAATCCTGGGCTTGCCACTCGTTGAAAATCTTGTGCACGGCGTATTGGTTGTTCCCGTACTTCATGTCGTCTTCGTTGACCAGCCGCTCACCGAAATGCTTTTGCTGGCCGCTGACGGCCAAGGAGCTGGCGTAAACCACCCGCTGCACACCGCACAACCTGGCGGCCTCGAAGCAGTTATCCATGCCCAGCACGTTCAACTTCATCGCCATGTGCGGGGCGTGCTCGCTCCCCAAGAAGTAGGACAAGTTGATGACCCGGGTGGGTTGGGTTTCCACCGTGATCCGCATGACATCTTCGAATTGCGTCACGTCGCCGCGCACGACTGTGACTTGGTTGCCCAGGTCGTCAAATGACGCAGCGCCGGGGTTGATGTCCATGCAGACCACCTCTTCCCCTCTGCCGGCAAGCCGCCGAATCACACGCGTACCGATAAAACCCGTACCCCCTAGCACCAAGATTGACATATCCCGTTCCTCCTAACCGGATTGAGACTTTATAAAACGCTTGCACAACCCGGAAGCGCCTGCCTCGGCGGATGTGACCGATAGATGACAACGTCCGTGTGACATTCCTTGTCCAAAGTGCCGACGTTGTCAAGACCTATTTTGCGCGGTTGGCGAAATTGACTTGCACAAGACGCCATTCCCGCCTACTCCAGGCCCCCTCTCACCTTGAATCTCACCTCGGTATCGCCCATACTGATCATCGATATGAGGCGTCATGAGAGGGGTGGAAACAGGGATGGACGGGAAGAAGCGGAAACGTATGCGAGGGAGAGCGATGCCGCGATCGATCACGATTCAGGATGTCGATGACGACACCGCTACCTGGCTCGTTGAAGAAGCCGGACGGCTGGGGGTAAGCGTAGAAACAGTCGCTGGGCGTCTGCTGCGGCGTGGCTTGGAGTGGGAGCGTCGCCAGGCAGAGCTGCCGACCTATCACGACCTCGACGCGTTGGCGGGTACATGGCGTGAGGACGAAGCCACGGCTTTCTTGCAGGCGACCGCCGACTTGGAGAAGGTGAATCAAGCGTTGTGGCCATGAGGGACGTCCTTCTCGATACGAGCGCCTACGTGGCCTTCAAACAATCACAGGTTTTAATACAAGCCGAGGAAAACCGACGCTATTGGGAAGAACGTAATCGAGAACGAGGGCTGAAATAGCAGCGCAACCCCTGAAGTATGGTCAAGAAGCGATACGGGCGAAGTTACAGAAATTGAGAGTATTGTATACGGAGACGATATGACGTATACGGAAATTCTAGAAGCACTCAACACGCTGTCTCTTACCGAGCGGTTGACCCGGATAGAGTTCGCGCTGCGGCTCATGCGTGAAGAGCTACAACAGCACGAACAGCTACCGGCCGAGCATGATCGCCAAGCCCAACCGCTTACTGCCGCTGCCAACGCTCTCCTGCCAGACGATACCTCGGATCGTGAACGGACTAACTTCACAGCCCTCGATGGCGAGGACTTCTATGAAGCGAGGTGAAATCTGGCTCATCAATCTGGACCCGACCGTTGGCAGCGAAATTCGGAAAACACGTCCGGCCGTCCTCGTGCAGGACGATGCCATCGGCATTTTGCCACTGCGGGTGATCGTGCCGATAACGGATTACATTTCTCCTCTCTCCTCACCTCACACTTTTTTTATGCGACACGGAAACGTATAGGTTTTTCGGAACGCTGTCGCGGTGCCCTTTACATCCTTACTATCGATGAGTAAAATATAAATCTCATATTCGAACGACAACTTAATGAATGATAGGGCATAATGCGAAATTGGGAGAATATATCTACGTTTATGGATGATATGATTGTAGGTCTATACCCATATCAAGGCGATGGGTTCCCATAAGTCCCCGTGGGAGGTGAGGCGGCATGATTCCCCCAAAATTCGAGTATGTTGCTCCGACCACGTTGGACGAAGCGTTTTCCCTTCTGCGCCAATATGACGCCGAGGCGAAACTCCTCTCCGGGGGGCAAAGCCTCATACCGCTGATGAAGCTCAGATTGACCACGCCTGCCTACCTCATCGATATCAACCGCATCCCGGGATTAGATCATCTGCAGGAAAGCAACGGCTTTCTCAGCATCGGGGCGCTGACTCGCGAGGCGGACCTCGAAGGGTCCGAATGGGTGTGGTCGACGTGCCCCATTGTGTGCGATACGGCGAAGGTCATTGGCGACCCGCTCGTTCGTAACCTGGCGACCATTGGCGGGAACCTAGCACATGCGGACCCGGCCAACGACCATCCGGCCACCATGCTTGCCCTGCAGGCGGAGATCGTGGCCACCGGCCCGGGCGGTGAACGGACGATCCCCGCCGCTGAGTTCTTCACCGATTTCTTCACCACGGCCCTGCGTCCGGATGAAATTCTGACGGAAATCCGTATCCCGGTTCCACCGGCTGGAAGCGGCGGGGCCTACGTCAAATTAGAACGCAAGGTGGGCGATTTTGCCATTGTTGGCGTGGCGGCCCAGGTGACCCTCAATGCAACGGGAATATGCGAACGCGCCGGGATTGGTCTGAGCAACGTGGCGCCGACACCGCTGAAAGTATACGCTGCGGAGGCCTTGCTCCAGGGCCAGCGTCTGGACCAGGACCGCATCGAGCAGGCGGCTGGACTCGCTGCCGCTGCGTCCCAGCCGGAAGCCGACCTGCGGGGGTCGGCCGCGTACAAGCGAGACATGGTACGGGTGCTGACGACCCGAGCACTTACCCAGGCGCTGCAGCGGGCGGGCGGGTAGGTGACGGAGGCCGGAGGGAGATCGTGATGGCCACACATCGGATTCGTGTCACCGTGAATGGCACAGAACACGAGGCTGAAGTTGAGCCCAGGCTACTCTTAGTCCATTTCCTTCGTGATGTCCTCCGGTTGACCGGGACGCACATCGGGTGCGAGACCACCCACTGTGGTGCATGCGCCATCCTTTTAGACCGCAAACCGGTAAAATCCTGTACCCTCTTCGCCGTTCAGGCCAATGGCCGTGACATCCTGACGGTTGAAGGCCTGGAGCAGGATGGACGCCTGCATCCCATCCAGGACGGGTTTTGGCAAGAGCACGGTCTGCAGTGTGGCTTTTGCACCCCCGGGATGCTCGGGCAATCTGTGCCGCTGCACGGGGTATGTCAACATTGTCAAATCGGTACAGTATGCGGCGGCGAAGGCACGGCAGGGAGAGACAGCATGACACCGCGAACAGCACCCGAAGTTGGCGGCATGGGACGCGCCGTGAGGCGCAAGGAAGACCCGCGGTTTATCCGGGGACAGGGCACGTATGTGGATGATATCGAACGGCCGGGCATGCTCTATCTGGACATCGTCCGCAGTCCGTATGCCCACGCCAACATCAAGCATATTGACGCCTCAAAGGCCCTGGCCATTCCCGGCGTTCTGGACGTCATCACGGGTGAAACGCTGGCCAAGTATAATCTGCACTGGATGCCGACCCTGATGTCCGACATGCAGATGGTCCTGCCGGTCGAGAAAGTGATGTATCAAGGGCAAGAAGTGGCGGCGGCCCTGGCCACGGACCGCTACACTGCAGCGGATGGGGTCGATGCAGTTGAGGTTGACTACGAGCCGCTCCCCGTCGTCGTGGATCCGTTCAAGGCGCTGCAACCCGAGGCGCCGGTGCTGCGCACGGATAAGCCTGACAAAAAAGACAACCACATCTTCCACTGGGAGGTGGGTGACAAGGCGGGCGCCGACAAAGCCTTCCGAGAGGCCGAGGTGACGGTACGGCAGGATCTGTACATCCCTCGCATCCATGTGGCCTCGATCGAGACCTGCGGCTGCATCGCCCAGTTCGACCGGGTCTCAGGCCAGTTGACGGTGTGGATGACCTCTCAGGCACCGCACGCGATCCGCACCGTGTTCGCGCTCGTCGCCGGTCACGTGGGGCTGGCCGAACACAAGATTCGCATCATTTCCCCTGACCTCGGCGGCGGGTGGCAAGGTGCCGGTTTACCCCGGCTACGTCATTGCCGTGGCGGCCTCGGTGCTGACGGGGAAACCGGTCAAGTGGATTGAAGATCGGATGGAGAATCTTCAGGCCGACTCGTTCGCCCGTGACTACCACATCACGGCCGAATTGGCGGCGAAGCAGGACGGCACGCTTACCGCTCTGCGGATCAAAACGCTCGCCGACCACGGTTACACCGATGCGGCGGCCAATCCGTCGAAGTTCCCGGCCGGACTCTTCCACATCTGCACCGGTTCCTACGACTTCCAAGCGGCCCACGTGGAAGTGGACGGGGCATACACTAACAAACCGCCGGGCGGTATCGCCTACCGTTGCTCCTTTCGGGTGACCGAGGCGGTCCATACGATCGAGCGCATCGTGGATATCCTGGCCCACGAGCTGCAGAGGGATCCGGCCGACCTGAGGAAGCAGAATTTCATCCATCCTGAGCGCTTTCCCTATACCTCAGCCCTCGGTTGGGAATACGACAGTGGCAACTATGGGGGCGCCCTCGATCTGGCCATGCAGCGGATCGGCTATGCTGACCTGCGGCAAGAGCAGGCCGAGAAGCGGCAGCGGGGCGAGCTAATGGGCATCGGCATATCGAGCTTTACGGAGATCGTCGGAGCCGGGCCGTCCAAGCACTTCGATATCCTGGGTCTCAAAATGTTCGATAGCTGTGAGATCCGCATCCATCCCACCGGCAAGGTCATCGCGCGCTTCGGCACGAGGTCGCAAGGCCAGGGGCACGAGACGACCTACGCCCAGATCCTGGCCGAGGAGCTGGGGATCCCGGTGGACGATATCCAAGTGGAGGAGGGTGACACCGATACGGCCCCGTATGGCCTGGGGACGTACGGCAGCCGCAGTACACCGACCGCTGGCGCCGCCGCCTCGATCGCCTCCCAGAAGATTCGGGATAAGGCCAGGAAGATTGCGGCGCACCTGCTGGACTGGCGCGAGGATGACTTGGAATGGGAGCCCGGAAAATTTTATGTGAAGGGAAGCCCAGAGCGGACGGCGACCATCCAGGAGATCGCGTTTGCCGCCTATACGAATCATCCCGAGGGCATGGAGGCTGGCCTTGAGGCGGTTTCGTACTACGATCCGCCCAATTTGACCTTTCCATTTGGCAGCTATATCTGCGTCGTGGATATCGACAAGGGGACGGGCGAGGTGAAGATTCGCCGCTTTGTGGCGGTGGATGACTGCGGCAACATCATTAACCCCATGATTGTGGAAGGGCAGGTTCACGGGGGGCTCACCATGGATCTGGCGCCGGCGATGTTCGAGGAGATCTCCTATGACGAGCAGGGGAATATGCAGCAGGGGAGTTTCATGGACTATTTGCTGCCCACCGCCGTCGAGACGCCGAAATGGGAGACAGACAAGACGTGCACGCCCTCTCCGCATCACCCTCTGGGAGCCAAAGGGATTGGGGAATCCGCCACCGTGGGGGTGCCGGCTGCGATCGTCAACGCCGTCGTCGATGCCCTCTGGCATCTCGGCGTGCGCCATATCGACATTCCCATCACCCCGGAAAAGGTTTGGAAGTGCTTGCGCGACCATGGGGTGACGGCATAGGACAGAGGACGCTTCCGGCATGTGGGATACGTTCTTCGAGCAAGCCGCCCGGCTACGGGCGGACGCTGAGCCATTTGCATTGGCCACGGTCGTAGCGTGCAAGCGGCCAACTGCGGCCTATCCTGGGGCAAGGGCGATCATTGTGGCCGACGGCACGCTCAGTGGCTGGGTCGGTGGCAGTTGTGCGCAATCCACCGTCATTCGAGAAGCGCTCAAGGCCTTGGCGGACGGTAAATCACGGCTGCTCAGAATCAGTCCCGACTTGCAACAAGATGCCGTCCCCCAAGAAGGCGTCTACGATTTCGTCATGACGTGTGCCAGTCAGGGCGCCTTGGAAATCTTCGTCGAGCCGTTTCTTCCCCGCCCCGAACTGCTCATTATTGGCGAGACGCCTGTGGCTCAGGCCCTCGCACGGTTTGGCGCTCTGTTGGATTTCACCGTATGGGTCAGCGACCCGGCGGCAACGAAGGAACGGTTTCCGGATGCGACCATGCTCGATGACCCATTAGAGGCCGTCCGAGACCGGGTGAGCCCGCGCAGCTACGTGGTGGTGGCCACGCAGGGCGCTTACGACGAGGAAGCGCTTGAGGCGTTGATCAATACGCGTGCGGGTTATATTGGATTGGTCACCAGCGAAAAAAGAGCCGCGTCGATCTTTCAGTCCTTGCGCCACAAAGGGATGCAGCCAGAACTGCAACAACGCGTCACGTGTCCCGCCGGACTGCAGCTTGGGGCCGTCATACCCCCTGAGATCGCCTTCAGCATCATGGGTGAGATTCTGCAACTCACGCGCAGCAATGCGGGCAACGCGGTTGCGGCAACGCCAACGGTTCCGGCTGCTGACGTCGGGTTGGACCCGGAGGTTGTGGACCCCGTGTGTGGGATGACCGTGCCAGTCTCTGGGGCAAGATATACCTCTGAATACGCGGGTAAGACCTTTGCCTTCTGCTGTGCTGCCTGCAAGGAGCGTTTCGACCGTGAGCCAGAGCGATATCATGTTGGCTCACACGTATGATATCGGGGAACCGTCTACGTAACGATGCGTGTATTCGGATATGGAGTATGGGGTGATGGAAACGTTTATCTCCGGATTAATACTCGCGGCCGGCCAATCCAGCCGCATGGGTCAACCGAAACAGCTCCTTCCTTTTCAGGGCACGATTCTGTTTGACTGGGTGATGGCGCAAGCTCAGGCGGCAAGCGCTCTCGACGAAGTGATCGTGGTCTTGGGCCGCGCCACGGATGAGATTCAGCCCCGACTGCGGGTCACTCGCGCCAAGGTCGTGGTCAACCCCGTCTTCACAGAGGGCTGTTCTACCTCTTACAAAACCGGAATGGCCACCCTCGACCCACGAGCCGAGGCGGTGATGGTGCTCCTGGGTGACCAGCCTGGGGTCGAGCGTGCGGTGATCGACCAGGTGGCGGCGGATTGGCGGCAGAGAGAGGGAACGATTGGCCTGACCTCGTACCGGGGTCGTCAAGGCCATCCGATGATTTTTGCGCGAGAACTCTTTGACCCGTTACGCCAACTCCAGGGTGATAAGGCCGCTTGGAAGATCCTAGATGCGCATCCCGAGTGGGTGCGCCGCCTCGACGTGGATCGTTCCTTCCCTGAAGATGTGGATACCATGCAGGATTACGAGTCCCTGCTGCGCGAGGCCACGCCACCTGTATCCTAAGCGCCTCACGAGGCGATGGGTGTGAACCTGATGCACGACTTCTTTCAGCAGCTCGAACAGCTTCGTCGTGTCAAGCGGCGTGTCTCCCTCGCCACACTGGTCAATACCCTGGGAACGTCCCCGCGCAAGGAAGGCGCGAAGATGTGGGTTGGAGAGGGGGGAGACATCCTCGGCTCGGTGACGATTGGCGGTTGTGTGGATGCGTACGTGATCGAGCAATCGGAGGTCGTTTTAGCCACACAAGCGCCTCGCCTCATCGAGCTGCCTCTCGGGGATGAGGACGCCTGGGAGCTTGGCCTCTCTTGCGCGGGAACGATCGAGGTTTTCATTGAGCCACTCCGTGCTGAGCAATCCCAAACCGTTGATTTTTATGCTGCCCTGCAATCTCATCGCGCCAAGGGCGCGTCCGGCGCACTGCTGACCTGCTTGGACGGAGCAACCATGGGAGCGAAGCTTTTGCTCCTTGACAATGGCCATGCTCTGGGTTCGCTTGGCGACCCAAAGCTGGACCAGGACGTCTGCCAGGTGGCGCGGTCCCACATGGATCAGGGATTCTCACGTACCGTCTCCGTTGATCTACCTCACCAGACGGTGCGCGTATTCGTGGAGGTTCATACCCCACCTGCCACGCTGATCATCGTCGGCGCCAGCCATGTCGCGATGGTGCTGGCACAGATGGCTCGGCCCGCCGGTTTCCAAACGATCGTGGTGGATAGCCGGCCTCGTTTTGCCACACCCGAACGCTTCCCCGATACGGATCAACTCCTGCTGGGGATTCCTTCTGAGATCATCGAGACCCTGCCGATGTCCTCCGTCACCGCGGTGATTCTTGTGGCGCATGACTACAAATACGATCTTCCGATTTTACGTCATGTCCTGTCGCGTCCCGTGGGCTACATCGGCGTTCTCGGGAGCCGTCGCCGGGGTGAGGGTCTGCTGAAATTTTCGCACGAAGAAGGGATAGCTGAAGAAGCGTTGCAGCGTATCCGTGTCCCGATTGGCCTGGACCTCGGTGGACGGAGTGCCCCGGAGATTGCGCTGGCCATTCTCGCTGAAGTGGTGGCGGCCCGCTACGGTGGCAGTCATCTTCCGTTGAGTCAGCAGAGGAAAAGGGCAGATTAAGGATTTCGTGCGATGACACTGCCGTACAATGCGACGATTTTCGAGCATTTTCGCTATCCCCGTAATTATGGCGCTCTACCCTCACCTGACGTGACCTATGAAGACGTCAACCCGCTGTGTGGGGATCGCATCCGCATGGAGCTGAACATCGGCGCCGATCAGATCATCGCCA
>CBCXVS010000233.1:0-12168 GCA_965178525.1 uncultured bacterium
AAGGTCGATTCGTTTCAGGCTTTTGAGTTTTTATTTCAACAAGTTGTCGCCGAATCACGGGAGGAACTTCGGACTAGACATGCCGCAAACGGGGCTTTACAATGCCCCTCTGTCCGTTTACTGAATATCCTACGATTGTATTGATCAACAGAACCACAGAGGAGAGGGAGCATGTTTGATTGCCGTGCCGTGACCGTCCTATTGGTGTTGGGATGCGTTCTCGGGCTGGCCCAACCAAGCGCCGGCCAGGGCAACGCCCCAACCGACGGCGTTTTATTCAACGACGTCCATTTTCATCTGGCCAACTACGTCCAGAGAGGGTTGACCGCCAAACAACTCCTCGAGCGGATGGGCGACAAGGCCGGGCGCGTGGCGCTGTTCGGCATCCCGCTGCAGCAGAAATGGGATTACTTCGTCTCCGGCGACCGGGAGCCCACCTATTATCTACATTCGGACGCATCATTATACTACTATTCGATGGTCGACGCGATCATCGCGTCGGAGTATCTCGGGCTGTCGGACGAACAGAAAAAGCGCTTTGACCCGATGATCACTGGCTTTAACCCGACCGATATGCATGCGGTCGATCATATCAAGCTTCTCTTGAAGATGTATCCAGGGGTGTTCTCGGGGATCGGCGAGTTCAGCGTCCACAAGGAGTTCGTCTCGCCGAAGATCACGGGGCATACCGCCAGTCTTGAAAACAAGGCGCTCGACGCGATCCTGACGTTGGCGGGCGAGATCGGATTGCTGGTAATCCTGCACAACGACATCGGTATGGTTCGGCCTCTGTCCGGCGACCGGCCGGCGCATTTCGATCAGCTCAAGGAGCTGTTCCGCCGCCATCCCAATACCCGGATCATCTGGGCGCACACCGGGCTTGGCCGCTTCGTCAGTCCCAGGCCGAATCACTTGGCGTTGCTCGAGGAATTCACTGGTGACCAAGCATTTTCGCATATCTACTTCGATATTTCGTGGGACGAGGTGGCGAGATGGATCGTCAAAGACGACGAGACGGTGAAGGCGTGGGCCGCGTTCCTCAACAAGTACCCGGACCGGTTTCTGTTTGGCACCGATTCGGTCGCGCCCAAGGATCAGGCCGCATACCTGGGACCGTACTACGTGTACAATCCACTATGGGAGATCCTTGACCCGGCCGTATCCAAGCAGGTCCGTCTGACCAACTACGAACGGTTGTTCGACGCGGCCAACGAGAAGGTGCGCGCCTGGGAAGCGCGCAACAGAACACGTTAACAAACGCGCAGGGACCGCGTCGGTGCCTGACGACATCGCGCCTGACGAATCGGCCCGAAGAGGCAGGGAAAATCAGGGACAGGTCACGTTTTCACGGATTTGGAAAAGGGTCTGCCCCGGATTCTCCCTGACAACCCACTTAATCTAGCGTTCATCACCTGGTAATACCGGACCCGCTTGCTGCTTGATTTTGTCGAGCACGGCCAGAAAATCCCGTGCATTTGCCTCCGATGCCCGCTCACGAAAGTAGGTCTCCGTGCGCAGGGCGGCGATTTTCTCAGCAATGGCCATGACGAACAATTGATTCAATGAGGTGTGCTCGGCCTTCGCCAGCTCCTTGGCCTCTGCAAAGAGGGAGTCCGGCAGTCGCAAAGCGTATTGACTCATAACGGATGTAACCTCCGCAGGAAAGCGCCCGGCCGCAAGATATCGATGCCGAACCTGGCGGCCTGAGGGCTAAAATCCCGCTCGTTCAGTGTCACGATCGCCTCGGCGCCCATTTACCGCCACTTCCAAAACCATGTCATCTTTAGGGTCCTGCAAATGGGGACGCCATAGAAAAAAGATCGCTTGGGGCGTTCCGCAAGCAGCTATCGTATTGAGCAGGGTATCGATCTCCTGAAGACTCAGGTGATGCTGAGCGCGGATGTCATCGCGCTTTAAAACATCCTCATATTCCAACATCAAAGGCACAGACAAGAGCGCCTCGAAGCGACGCTGAGGCATCATCTCAAGTAGTTGAAACGAAGCGCCAAACGGACTTAGAGCGCCAGCCACTACGACATTGGTATCCAGGACAATGATCATATCAAGTATGATATCAAAGAAGGGACGAATATCAAACTGTATACGTTACGTCACGCCATAAGCCCGATCTCTCCTAAGCGTTTTTTGTTGTTGTCTGGCCGTTAGTTTTGTGCTTTGATGCCGATCACGCGGCGTCTCCCTTAACGGGGTTGGTCGCGGCGATTTGGGTTTGGCGAATCCGCGCGAGAGGAAACCATGGGGTGCATGATGCATAACGCCATCGACTCGACGGTGCAGGATGTCATTCGGGGCGCCCTCAGCGCCTGGGGAGCCCTGGATAGCTCGATGTTTCTACAAGCGGGTGAGCGGGCCGGCACGGTCGACATTCACGACGGTTCTGGCCGGATCATCGCATCGGTGCGGCGAGACGCATCGCCCATCGGGCAGGTCTGGTCTGTTGAGCTTGGCAACCGGCGCCAACGCGTTTTTCCGTCCGTCGTGACCGCGCTTCGATATCTGCGGGGCCATATCTGCCCGGAACTCGAAACGGGCCGGGTGCTGTTTGGGCAAAGCGAGAACCGATGAACGCGCGTATTCCTTTGACCGTTGTCACCGGATTTCTGGGCAGTGGCAAAACCACCATCGTGCGCGAGTTTTTACGCCGGCCGGGATTGCAGAACACCGCTGTGATCATCAACGAGTTCGGTGAAATCGGTATCGATCACGACCTGATCGAATCCAGCCGTGAGGATCTGATCTCGCTGAGTACCGGTTGCCTATGCTGTGCCATGCAAGGGGATCTGGCGAATACGGTACGGCGGCTGCTGGCGGTGGCCGCAAGCGGGAGGGCGCCTGGTTTTGACCGAATCCTGCTTGAAACATCCGGCATGGCGGACCCGGCGCCCATTCTGCAGACGGCAATCGTGGATTCCTTTCTGTCGGCGACTGTGGAGATCGTCCATGTGGTCGTCACCGTTGATGCGCTGAATGGGCCGGCGGTGCTCCATCATTACGACGAAGCGCGGCGTCAAGTGGCGCTTGGCGACCGGGTGCTGATTACCAAGTCCGATCTCGATGCGGGTGCCGGTGAAGCCGCGGCGCATGCCGTGCGTATCTATCGTCCGGATGTGGCGCTCGGTAAAAGTGTGAACGGCGACGTCGCACCGGAGCTGTTATTCGCGCCGGTCGAGCACCGAACCGCATGGCAATCGGTGCTCAGCGAGCCGGCCGGCCACCCTGGCGCGCATGACGCGACCGTTGCCACGGTATCGCTGCGTCTCAACGCACCCATGCATGCGGTCGCCCTGACTTTGTTTCTCCAGGCGCTGGCCGAAAATTGTGGCCCCGATTTGCTTCGGGTGAAGGGCATCGTCTCGATCCGGGAAAGCCCGGAGACACCGGCCGTCGTGCACGGCGTGCAACATGTCTTTCACCCGATTGAATGGCTTGAGCAGTGGCCGTCGGCGGATCGAGCATCGCGGTTTGTGTTGATCGGGCGCCGTTTGGATGTCGCTTGGCTCAACTTGATGCTGCGGACGATTGAGGAAGAAGTCGAGTGTGCAACTCGACCATAACGGGGAGAGTATAGATATGTTTGATATGATGATTCGCGGGGGAACGGTTGTCGCTTCCCAAGGCGCTGGGAACTACGACGTGGCCATCAGCGGCGAAACGATCGCGGCCGTGACGGGGCCGGGTGCGATCGCCGATGATCAGGCGCGCCGCGTGATCGATGCGTCGGGCCAGATTGTCATGCCGGGCGGGATCGATCCGCACGTGCATTGCAAGTGGCACTTGCCGCTGCCCGACGGCACGGCAGGTTTTACCCAAGGTCCTGATGTCGTCAGCCGCGCCGCGCTGTTCGGTGGCACGACCACCATGATCGATTTTGCCGCGCGCACGGAGGAAAAACCGCTGCGCCAGGTCATTGCGGAGCGGAATCAGGACTGGGCCGGGCAGTGCTATTGCGACTATGCTTATCATGTCATGTTGCTCGGCGATATCGAGCCGGATGTCCTGGAGGAACTCGAAGAAGTGCTCACCGACGGCTATCCGACCGTCAAAATCTTCACCACCAACATCACGCCGAGCCGGGCGGGCCGCATGGTCCATTTCGGCGATATCTGGGAAGTGTTCAAAATCCTGACGCGTACCGGCGGCCTGGGCGTCATCCACGCTGAGGACAACGACCTCGTCATGCACATGTATAAAAAGCTGATCCGTGAAAACCGGGTCAGCTTTCACAATATGGCGGAAGTGCACAGCGCGCTGTCGGAAGATCTCTCCTTCCGCCGCGTCCTGCGCCTGGCGGAAGCCGAGCGGACGCCGCTCTATATGATGCATGTCAGCGCCGGAACCGGCGTGAAGGCGATTCGCGAGGCGCGGGCCAAGGGGCAGCCGATCTACGGGGAAACCTTGCATCAGTACATGCTGTACACGTCGGAGGACTACCAGCGTCCGAATGGTCAAATTTATCACACCTATCCGTCGCTCAAGTCGCCTGCCGATCGGGCTGAACTTTGGGCTGGTACGCTGGACGGCTCGATTAATTCGGTGGCCACGGATGAGATCTGTTGCACGTTGCGCACCAAAACCGTCGGCAACCGCATCGACGACACGACTGGTGGCAATGCCGGGGTCGAGCCGCGTATTGGCGTGATGTATCACGAGATGGTGACGCAGCGGGGCTACGCCCTAGAGCGGTTTGTCGATCTGGTCTCAACCAATGCGGCGCGGATCATGGGTCTGTATCCGCGCAAGGGCGCCATCGCCGCCGGTAGTGACGCGGATATTGCCATTTTGGATCCGACGATCCAAAAAACCGTCCGAGTCGAGGACCTGCACGAGACGGATTACAGTCCCTGGGAGGGGCATCCCATTAGCGCGTGGCCGGTGGTTACGATCTTGCGCGGCAAAGTCGTGGTAGAGAATGGCGAGTTCCACGGGGCGCTGACGGATGGCCAATATTTGAAGCGCTTGATCCCGGAAGCCATTCGCAGCAGCCCGGCGCTTTAAGTGCCTGGGCATCATGACCTTTAGATATTTCTCCAGGGGAAAGATATAAATTTCATTTTGCTTCAGTACTTAAACGCCAATGGAGAAGATCGTGGCACATTCTGAACACCTACGCAGCCATCGTTGGTTTGGCCCCGACGACTTGCGTTCCTTTGGCCATCGCTCCCGGTTGAAAGGCATGGGATTTGCCGACGAAGATTATCTCGGCAAGCCAGTGATCGGTATCCTCAACACCTGGAGCGATCTTAATACCTGTCATTCGCACCTGCGAGAGCGGGCCGAAGAGGTGAAACGCGGCGTTTGGCAGGCAGGCGGATTTCCGGTCGAAGTCCCGGTCATGTCGTTGGGCGAAATGTTAATGAAGCCTACTACGATGCTGTATCGCAACCTGTTGTCCATGGAAACGGAAGAGACCATTCGTTGCCACCCATTGGATGGGGCGGTGCTGATGGGCGGCTGTGACAAAACCACCCCGGCCCTGCTGATGGGGGCGATATCGGCCAATATTCCCGCCATCTTTTTGCCGTGTGGGCCGATGCTCATCGCGCGCTGGGGCAAAGAAACCTTAGGCAGTGGTAGCGATGCCTGGAAATATTGGGCCGAGCGCTGCGCCGGCAACTTGGATGACGAATCTTGGACGCAAATTGAAAATAGCATCGCCCGATCACCCGGCCACTGCATGACCATGGGTACCGCCTCGACCATGGGCGCTATTGCCGAAACGTTGGGCATGACGCTGCCCGGCGCCTCATCCATTCCCGCCGTGCTCTCCGAACATTCTCGCATGGCCACGGCCGTGGGCCGGCGCGCGGTCGAGATGGCTTGGCAGGATTTAAAGCCGAGGGACATCCTGACTGCAGACTCCTTTGACAATGCGATCACCGCCAGTATGGCCATTGGCGGTTCAACCAATGCGATCGTTCACGTCATTGCCATGGCGGGCCGGGCCTGCATCAAACTGGACCTGGAACGTTTTGATGAACTCTCTCGCCGCACGCCGGTGATTGCCAATGTGCGGCCCTCCGGCAAGCATTACTTGATGGAGGATTTTTACAACGCCGGCGGCCTCAAAGCACTGCTGTGGCAGTTGCGCGATCGGTTGCATTTGGACTGTGCGACGGTGACCGGGAAGACGCTCGGCGACAACATCGCGGGTTCCGAAATCATCGACGACGATGTGATTTTGCCCCTCGATAAAGCCCTCTCTGAGGAAGGCGGTACCTTTGTTTTAAAAGGCAATTTGGCGCCAAACGGCAGTGTGGTCAAACCGGCAGCGGCGGATGGGCGGTTGATGCAGCACACGGGACCCGCCGTGGTCTTTGAAAACTATCCCGATCTCAAAGCCCGCTTGAACCGCGAGGACCTGGAAGTCACCCCCGATTCGGTATTGGTGTTAAAAAACGCCGGACCGCTGGGCGGGCCGGGCTTTCCGGAATGGGGCATGTTACCCATTCCGAACAAACTCTTGCAGCAAGGGGTGCGGGACATGGTGCGCATTTCCGATGCGCGCATGAGCGGGACGAGCTATGGCATGTGTGTGCTTCACGTCTCGCCGGAAGCGCATGTGGGCGGGCCGCTGGCCTTTGTGCAAGATGGCGATCGGATCGAACTGGATGTCCCGGCGCGGCGGCTGCAGTTGCATGTCAGCCCGGAAGAACTGGCGCGTCGGCGGGCGAACTGGACGCCACCTGACATCCGGTATCCGCGTGGCTACGGGCAACTGTTTTCCCAACACGTGACGCAAGCGCACGAGGGTTGCGACTTTGATTTTTTGCACTATGGGGAGGACACGCCTGAGCCGGCCATTCATTAGGCCCGCCGGGTGTCGTTTGGCATGGGCTTTGTCCGGATCGCGACGGTTTTGGCCAGGTCGCTCTTTGTCCTTTTGAGATGTATAATGAGCGGCCTGACTCCCATTTTTTGGAAGGAGTAGTATCTAGACTCCCAATCAGTGTTCATTTGTACCTCAAGATGTGCAGGTAAACCCATGATACTCGCCCATAACATTGCTCTCGATCCAAAACCCGATCAACGGCAGCAGTTTGCACGGGCGGCGGGGTGTGCCCGGTTTACCTGGAATTGGGCATTAGCACAGTGGCAACGGCAATACCAGGCGGGGGAAAAACCGACTGCCCACAAGCTGAAAAAGCAGTTCAACGCCATTAAGGGTGAGCAATTTCCGTGGACTATGAATCCCCTAAAGACGCCAATCAGCAGGTGTTTGCCCAGCTTGGCGAGGCTTTTCAAGCCTTCTTCAAGAAACAGGCGGGGTATCCCAAATTCAAAAAGAAAGGCGCCTCGCATGACGCCTTCTACGTCTCGAACGACAAGTTCGAATTAACAGGCAAGCGGGTTCGCCTCCCCAAGATGGGGTGGGTGAAGATGCGCGAGGCGCTCCGGTTGAGTGGCAAGATCATATCCGCCACGGTGAGCCGGACGGCGGATAGGTGGTTCCTAGCGGTACAAGTCGAAATCGATCCGCCTTCTCGGCCTCGCGAAACCCAAGCAGGTGTTGTCGGCGTCGATCTCGGCGTGAAAAGTCTGGCCGTCCTGTCAAGCGGTGAGGTGATCGAAGGTCCGAAGCCCATGCAAAAGCTGCTGAACCAGCTCCAGCGTTTGAGTCGTCAACTGAGTCGAAAGGTGCACCGGTCAGCCAATTGGCACAAGGCGAAAGCCAAGCTGGCACGGCTACACCATCGGATGGCGCATATCCGGCGTGATGCGATCCATAAGCTGACCACCGGACTTTGTCGAGACTTCGAGGTGGTCGTGATCGAAGACTTACACGTCAAAGGCATGATGCGGAATCACAGGTTGGCCTGCGCCATTAGCGATATGGGGCTTGGGCTATTTCGGACTCAGATGGGCTACAAGCCTGAGGTTTATGGCTCGCACGTCGTCGTGGCGAATCGGTGGTTTCCTTCCTCCAGGCTGTGTCCCAAGTGTGGCGGCCTGCACGAGTTGCTCACCCTTTCGGACCGCCTTTTTGTTTGCCCGCACTGTGGATATACGGCAGACCGCGACTGGAATGCGGCCTGTAATCTGCAACGGTACCCGTGGCTTGCGGGAAACCGGAACGCCTGTGGACTGCCGAGCGCTGGCCCGCTATCGTCCTTGAGGGAAGTAAGGGCGATGTTTCAAGCGGGTGCAACTCAGCAGGATGAAGCAGGAATTCAACGTGTGCGACTTACCTCTTTTGAGCACAAGTGAGCACATTAGAAAGAGCAGTCAGCCATGGCCATGCCGAAAACAGCGCTGGAAGGCATTCGCGTTCTCGATCTCGGGCGGTACCAGGCCGGACCACGCATTAGTTTGGTGCTAGCGCGTCTGGGCGCCGAAGTCATCAAAGTCGAAGCGCCGGGCGGCGACGAGAGCCGGGCCAATGGCCCGCGCGTCCGGGGGCAGAGTGCCTATTGGGTGCAGTACAATAGCGGCAAGAAAAGCCTGGGGCTGAATCTCCGCAGCGACAAGGGAAAAGAGGTGCTGTGCGACCTCATCAAAGTCTCGGATGTGCTGGTGCAGAATTTCCGGCCGGGGACGATTGCGGCCATGGGCTTTCCGTACGAGCGGCTGCGGGAATTGAACAAGAAAATCGTGATGGTCAACGTCTCGGCGTATGGACAAGAAAGCCCCTACCGCGACCGCATCGGCTTTGACCCCATCGGGCAGGCGATCAGCGGCATGATGTCGCTGACGGGATTTCCGGGGACGCCGCCAACGCGGACGTATAATCCGGTCATCGACCGCATCACGGCGCTGCACGGCACCATCGGGACGCTGGCGGCGCTGCAGGAGCGGCACCTGTCGGGCGAGGGACAGTGCGTGGACGTCTGTCTGGCCGACACGGGATTCAGCATGACCGAGATCCAGTGCACGGCATATTTGGGTGAAGGGATCGTGCCCGAGCGCCACGGCAACGGGCAGGGGTTGATGAACACCTATGAATGTCAAGATGGCTGGGTGCTGATGGCGGCGGCAAGCGATAATATCTGGCCGCGGGTGTGCCAAGCCATTGAGGCGCCGGAGTGGTTGGAAGACCCGCGCTTCCGCACCCGTGGGGACCGGGACCGGGAGTGGCAGGCGCTGGAGGCGCGCATGCAGGCATGGTGCGCCGGCCGCACCGTGAAGGAGGCGGTGGAGACGTTTTCGAGCCATGGGATTCCGGTGAACGCGGTCAATGATATCCCGACGGCGGCGCATGAGCCGCAATTGCACGAGCGGGAATTGCTCGTCGAGGTGCCGGACCCGATTGCGGGCAAGATCCACGTTTCGGGAAAGAATATCAAGCTGAGCCGCAGTGAGGTCGTGGTGGGGTCGGCGCCGGTGCCCGGACAACATACGGAAGCGCTCCTGAGCGAGGTGCTCAACTATAGTTCGGAGAAAATCGACGCCCTGGAGGCCGATGGGGCGGTGTACCGGGGCAAGGTATCGGCCCCAGCCGGGACATGATCACGGAGGCGATATCGGAGTCGGTGAGGGTATGAAGCATAGGCCACAGGCTGACACAGGACGGGCATGAATCCGGAGAGTCCCGCATACAAATGGTGGATCGCGCTGACCGTCGTCCCGGCGGGTCTAGTTAGCGCCATCGATGGGACGAGCGTCAGTATCGCCATTCCCAACATGATGACCAGCTTGCGGGCCGATCTGGACCAAATTCAGTGGGTCATCACCATTTCCCTGATCATGCAAACGCTGCTGATGCCCACGGCCGGCTGGCTCACGGGACTCCTGGGACGCCGCAAGCTGTTTATCACGAGCCTCGGGATCGTCATCGTTGGGACGCTGCTGTGCAGCATCACCTGGAGCCTCGGATCCCTCATCTTTTTCCGGGCCATCATCGGGCTCGGGGGTGGTGTGCTGCAACCGGTGTCCATGGCGCTTTTGTTCAACGCTTTCCCGCGCGAGCAGCGGGGCACGGCCATGGGCCTCTTCAACACGTCCATCGCCCTCGGGCTCATCATCGGCCGCTTCGGCGGTTTTATGGTCGATGCCTTCGATTGGCGCATGATCTTTTACCTCACCCTGCCGTTTAGCGTGTCCAGCGTCATTCTGGGCTTTATCATGCTGCCAGCCGAGGAGCGCCAACCGCAGCAAGCGCCGGTCGATGTCTGGGGCATTCTCACCATGGGCGGCTTCCTGGTGCCGCTCATGCTGGTCTTGACCCAGGGCCGCTTCGAGGGCTGGGATTCGCCCTATATTCGCGGCCTCTTCGCCACCGCGGCGGTCTCAGCCGCGGCATTTATCATCATTGAATTGCGCTCCCGGCATCCCTTGGTCGATCTGCGCCTGTACAGCAATTTCAACTTCACGATGGGATCGGTGGTGCAATTTCTGGTGTCGATTTTGTTCATGAGTTCCACCTTTCTCATCAATATTTTCTTGCAGCGGGTGCTCCACTTCACCCCCACCCAGGTCGGCGTGTTGATGTTCCCGCAGGGCTTTGTCTACGGTATCGGCTCGTTCTGGGCCGGGCGGCTCTCGGACTACATGAATCCCCGCATTCCGCTCGTGCTGGGGCTCATTTGCTTTGCCATCGTTTATTTCTGGCTCGGTGGGATTACAGCCGTGGCGACTTCCACGGTCATCATGGCGATGCTGTGTCTGCGCAGTTTCAGCTTTTCTTGCGTCAATTCTCCTAATACATTTATGGCGCTGCAAGCGCTCCCCGACGAAAAGGTCGGCATGGCAACGGGACTCTTCTCAGTGGCTCGGGGCATCGCCGGCACGCTGGGTGTGGCGCTGACCGCCTCGTTTTTGGAGCAGACGCGAACCCGGCACGCCATGGGGCTGGCGCAACAACAAGGCGGTTTGGAGATGCCGGCACAGTGGACCATGCGCAGCCTGCAACAGATATTCGCTGGCGTGGGCGACCATGCGCAGTTGGCGCACGTCAAAGCGTCGGCGCATTTTCATACGATGCTGATGGGCGAGGCGACCATCCTGGCCTACCAAGATATTTTTCTGCTCTCTGCGTTTATCTCGCTCTTCAATATCATCCCGGGCTTGTTACGAAGCCGAAAGCGGCCGGAAAGAGCGGAAGCAACGGCGCCGGCACCGACACCGGTAACAGAGGATGCCGTTGAGTCGCGCTAGACGAATGCGGAATGCGGAATGCGGAATGCGGATTGAAAAAAATTCATAGCTGATAGCTGATAGCTGATAGCTTTTTATCGCGGATTGCGGAATGAAAAAGATAATTCCGCATTCCGCTACAAGGTGCTATGGCCGCGTTAATACCCGGCTTCACGCCACTCGACGGCGAGGGTGGCATAGCGGACGAAAATGGCGCCGCCGGGGGCACCTAAGGGGCCATTGACGGCTAGCAGAGCGAAGGTGTAGCGGTCCCCCGGTTGCGCGTCAGCGGTCATCAGAACGCGCTGCGGCACATTGAACCCCTGCACCGCACCCCGCTCCCGATCACACTCGCCGTTGATCCAGATTTCGCCGTAATCGTCGATGCAGGTTTCAAACAAGCAGCGTGTGCCCCGAATGTCGTGGCCCTGCACCTGGTTCGGCAGCGTGATGCTGAGGCGGTACCAGGCGAAGGTGAGCCCATGCGAATGCCATTTTGCAATGTCATCGCGCACGGCCCAGCCGGAATCATCATACTCGGGTAGACGACACGGCACTGCCTCCAATTGGGACACAAGTCCCTCGTTCGGCTCCCCAGGAACCAATCCCGGAGCAAAGCGCCATTGACCTTGAAGAATACGCAAATCTTCAGGATTCTGCAGATCAAACGTGGCTCGTGGCATTCTTCCCTCCCCCTTTGATACAGCTCATGTTGCCTCGGTACTTATGACATGCCATAATAATCCTGCGTGCTGGCGCAGTATACCATGCTTGCCGGTGGAATACAGCCAGAGCATACGCCGACCCGGAAAGTCCGGTATCATGTAGCTACCGTAGCGGTTGTGACAAAATGTCAAAAAATCTACACATAATCCACACGTAATCCACATGTTTCTCATCGTCGTATATGTTACAAATGGAGTACCCCCCTTTGCGCCACTTTACTTTCTGCATGGGACTGCACGGGCTGTGTGCTCCTGCTCTGGCGTCAGGCTGGGACGGCTAGACCGAAGTTCCCCTGGCAGAATAGGCGGAGGGTTAAGTAGATCAACAGGTTAGCCCAATTCAAAAGTCCAT
>CBCXVS010000234.1:0-12110 GCA_965178525.1 uncultured bacterium
CTCCGCCTATTCTGCCAGGGGAACTTCGGTATAGCCGAGGGCGATATTGCCATCGCGATCCATCGCGACGCTACCCATCCAACGATGCGTACTGTCAGGCGAGTAGGTTCCTTGCTGGAAGATGGACCAAGCCCCACCCGGAGACCGGCGTAGCTCGTACCACCGTATACCAGCAAGATCCTGCCCATTAGCGTCGACCGTGTGGTTCACCACCATGGCTTCGTGGGTACCGAAATGCCGATACTGAAGCCGCCACATCAGCCAGACCGTCAGCGTTTCAAGCTGTACCGCGGTACCCGGTTGCGGCACACAGGCACCTAGCAATGAGGCCGAATACAGGACCGAATCGAACGGCATGGTTGGGAGGTCGCCCACCTGCACAAATGTTGACCCCATCGGATTGGCCCAATCAACACTGAAGGCGAACACCTCCAGGCGGTCGTTGCCGCCAAAGCGCTCGCCGTCGACGTGGCGCACGAAGAAGTTAGGCGTACCAACGGGCGGTGGGGGTCCGTCAAGGTCACTAGGCATCAGGAACAAAGACGGCCGAGGCACGGAAAACTGCACCATGGAGGCTGGCGCTCCGACCAGCATCTTCTCCCGCTCAAAAGCCCAGGCATCCAGACCGCCGTTTGGAAATCCCCTTTGTGTGCCCATGTAGTACGCGTCCGGCCAGACACCGATTTTGGGATAATCGGGAAAGACGAAGTCACCCGTTGCGCTGTCGACCGTGGGAAAGTCGTAAAGAAACCAACCGCCTCCCAACGGGTCCGAGGTCCGGGATATCGCGATACATTCATGCAGCCCCTCAGTACCGCTTGGTAAGGCAAACTGGCTGAGTAACCAGCGGTCCGCCAGATGGTCGTATCGAACGATCGGGTCGCCATTGTTCTCCGTCTCGCACGGTCCTCCGAAACCGGCCCACAAGGCGTTGATGGGGGTGGGACCGGCCAATAGATTGCCCTGTTTATCATAAATGGCGAAGGCCGTATTCACCATTTGAATGTAATGCTTCGGTCCCACATCGCCGACCGTGTCCGGTGGGAGAGAACCAGTGGCGGGAATGCCTTCGAAATTGACGCCCACCACTGGGGCCGCCGTTGGCTCCATCATCCGCGCAACTTCCGGCCCCTCAACCGAGGGTGTCGATCCGAGTTCTTCTTTTAGGTCCTCGATCACACGGACGGTTGCGCCCTCTCTCCACGGAGCGATTCGGGCTCCTGCCGCCACCGAGCCAAGATCCGTCTCCAGAACCTGGGGCGTCACTTGCCTGTGGACTTTCGGTTTCACGCCATCCGTCTGTTGCGCCAGAGCTGGAGCTGATAATAGGACGCCTGTTGCCAGTATGCAGACAGAGCATAGAATACGCCAAACAACGATAGAACGTGTGGTCCGAACATTGGTAGCAATCATCGCTTTTCCCCCGCTTGAGTATGCTGACTCTCTCAGGAACACGCCGATGCTCGCAAGGTGACGAGCAAATCGGTACGCCATATCGTGTAGTCCAATTGAACTCCTCTCCAAATAGCACCAATGATGCCGGCGGAATCAGGCGAGAAAAGGGGAAGATCTCCTTCTTTCTCTCATAGCTCCAGCTTTGTCTGACTTCGCCGTATGCATGACCCCTCTACACATGCAGACTATGACAAACAGCCAGGTGTGAATTTTTTGAGTTTGCTACTGTGGGGAAGCGGATAAACGGAGAGAAGAGGGGGCGTCCCATTTTTTCTTAGCATTGCGCTGCCTGGCGCAATGCCAGATAATAAGCCGTCATGATTCTGTACACGCTTTTTCTTCGGGGTCTTTCAAGGAGGGTCAGACCTATGGCATACGCACCGCAAGCATCGCAAGCATCTGCAGGTTTCGTCGAAGGCGCTACGGCTGGCCTCGGCGCTGACGCCTCATGGCGCTGGCCAGAGGCGCGTTGGCGCCAAGTCGTACAGAAAGTTCGCGCCGGCCGCGCCCTGCGACCAGCCACTTGGCCAAACGGCGCCCAGGTGGCAGTCGCCCTCTCATTTGACGTCGATAACGAAACCACGACGCTGCGAGATGGCAAAACCTCTCCGGCACTCCTGGCCCAGGGCGAATATGGCTCCCGCGCCGGCGTCCCGCGTATTCTGACGTTTCTGCAACGCTATGCGATTCCGGCAAGTTTCTACATCCCAGCCGTATCCGCTCTCTTGTATCCCGACGATGTGCGGCGTATCGCCGCCGAGGGCCACGAGGTCGGGTTACATGGCTGGATTCACGAGCGCAATAGTAATCTCGATGAAGCTGATGAGCGTGATCTCACTTATCGTTCCGCAGACGTGCTCACGAAGTTGGCCGGAACGCCGCCGGTAGGGTTGCGGACGCCATCGTGGGATTTTAGCGAGGCCACGTTGAAAATCATACGAGAGATGGGGCTGCTGTACGATTCATCCTTGATGGGAGACGATGAACCGTACGAACTCCTCGAAGATGGTGACCCCACGGGCATCGTCGAACTGCCGGTGGAATGGATCAAGGACGATTATCCCTATTTGGGTATGGATCGGCTGTCGCCCATTCGGCCCCATACGGCGCCGTCACTCGTGGGGGAAATCTGGCGTCGCGAATTCGATGGCGCCTATGTCGAAGGCGGCATGTTTCTCCTCACCATGCACCCGCATATTATCGGCCATCGCTCCCGTATGAGCATCTTGGACGAGCTGGTGCAATACATCCGCTCGCGTCCTGGCGTCTGGTTTGCCACGCACGAGCAAATCGCCCGCTATGTGACGGAGCATGCTTGAGCCTTACGGCATCCTATGGCGCTTCACGGCCGATCCGCAGCGAAAAATGATTACGGCATAAACGTTTCGGGCTCAAGCGCTATCCGTGCGCGCACCCGATTAAGGTGGTTCATGTTGAGCACGTAGACGGTTGTTCTGTCTATTGATGTGCGACCGATGATACGCCCGGCTTGGATACGGAAGTGATGGCTCCAGGTGTCGGTGCGAGGGTCAAAAAGTCGGGTCAATTCGCGGGTGTCAGGGTCGAGACCCGCGAGGTTAGGCCCCTTGTAACGGTTGCAGAAATGACAAGCCAGGGCAAGGTTTGTATCATCGTCGCTGCCGTAGTGTTGGCGGGCAACAATGTGCTCAACGTGGAACGTGATCATGTAGTGATGCTGATGGATGCAGCAATATTCGCAGCGGTTTCCCGCTCGTGCACGCACGCGTGACCTGGTCTCGGCGTCCATCTATGACGTAGACGACTGACTGATCAGAGACTGCGCCTTCTTCTGCAGCACAGCAACCATGTCCATCGCTCGAATATAGGCGTCGTACTCCGCTGTTTCCTCGGGTGTGATCATTCCCTCGTTACACTTTTCAGCCAGCTCCTCGATTCGAGCCTGCACATCCGGATCAGTGCGTAGCGCCACAATCTGTTTTGCCACCTCCGGGGTGAAACATTCTGCAATCGGATCAAGGATCTTGGCAAGACCCACAGTGGCATCGTCGATCGACTGAGACATACCTGTCTCCTTTTGCCTGCAATAAGACTCAGCCTGCTTAAGTCTCACGACGTCCCATCGAACTGTGCGGCCACGGCCATGATCGCCCGCGCCACGAGGGCACGACCGATGTCGACCTTGAAGCCATTATGAGCTAAGGGCTGTGACGCGGCCAGCGCCGCCGAAGCGGCGCTGGCCGCGAGCTCCGGGGTTGGCGCCTGTCCTTCCAGGATGGCCTCAGCCTCCGGGCTGTGCCATGGGATAGGGGCCACACCGCCCAAAACCACACGCGCCTGTTGGATCACACCATCGCTAAGCGCATAGCCAACCGCCACGCTGACCAACGGAAAATCGCCGGCAGTACGCTCACGTGCCTTCAAATACGTCCCGCGCCAGGCCGCAGCGCATGGCGGAAGGGTCACCGCGGTGACCACGTCATGCGCCGCAAGCACATTTTCCCGGCGGATGTCCTGATCCGGCCCGGCAAAAAATTGCTGTATGGGGAGTGTCCGGACACCTGCCGGGCCCGCCAGGGTAACCTCTGCCTCCAGGGCCATGAGTGGCGGGGCCAAATCCGAGGCGTGCACACTAAAACATCCGCGGCCCCCCATGATGGACAGATAGTGCTGGTACGGGCTTTCCAGGGCGGGACAATCCGTCCCGCCTTTTTTCAGGCAGGGCGTCAACGCATGGCGATAATATAAACAGCGCGGCCGTTGGCAGAGATTGCCGCCTAACGTGCCTTGGTGGCGGATTTCCGGCGTTGCCACGCCCCGCGCCGCTTCCGCTAGGATGTGATACGGCCCTTGTAAACGCGCTTCGTGTTCGAGCTGGGCTAGCGTCACCAGCGCCCCAAGGCGGAGACCAGCGCCCTCCTGCCGTATGTCCCGGAGTTCTGCGATGCCGGCGAGGCTCACCAGACGTGGGTAGTGGGCTACCTCCTCCTTCAAGACGCCCAGCAGATCGCTACCACCCGCAATCAGACAGGTCTCGTCCGGCGCCTCGTGCAACAGGGGAAATACCTCGGCCAGGGTGGCCGGTTGCACAAATGCAAAGGGCCTCATACGTGTCCTTTCCCCTGCTCCCGGATGGCTTCTAAAACGCGTTGGGGCGTGAACGGAGCTTCATACAACCAAACGCCAGTGGCATTTGCCACCGCATTCGCCACGACCGCCAAGACCGGTACCACTGGAGGTTCGCCCAGGCCTTTGGCGCCGTAGGGACCGAGCGGGTCAGGCGGTCCTGGAAATAGCACCTCGATCGGCGGAAAGTCGACCATACTCGTGCACTTATGTTCGAGAAAATTGGCATTCAAGGTCACACCCGTCTGGCCATCCAGATACAACTCCTCGCGCAACGCGATACCGAGAAATTGCAAAACGCCGCCGGAGACCTGGTTTTCCGCCATACGGGGATGGATAATCCGGCCGGAATCATGCGCCGCCACGTAGCGCAGGACGCGAATCCGGCCGCTCTGCATGTCCACTTCGACCTCGGCAAAGTGAGCGGTAAAGGTATTGATCAGGTAGTCGCTACTGCCCGAGATGATCTGCGCGGTTCCGACAATTTCCGTGGGTAACGCGGCCAAGACGGAGGCTACGTCCTGGCGCTGCGACGTGGTCTCACTCACGAGATACCCGGCTTGTAGCTGGACGAACGGCACCTGCATCACCGCTGCCGCGTGGTCCAACAGGTGACGCCGGGCATCTTCGGCAGCACGGGTCACAGCCGTGCCGCTGGTCATCGTGGTACTCGACCCCGCCGTGAGATGCGCCGGAGGCGTCTGGGCAGTGTCGGCCATCACCATGTCGACCCGATCCAGCGGCACCTGCAACGTTTCCGCTGCAAGTTGCGCCAGCACCGTCGTCGAGCCTTGTCCCACATCCACATTGCCGATATGCACAGCAACGCGGCCAGCCGGCGTCAGATGCACCTCCGCCTCGGCGTCGCGGCCGATGCCGCCTTTGTAAATCCCCATCGCCACGCCAAGTCCCCGGCGTGTCGGGCCCGTCGCCGTCCCGTTCGGCTGACGCCGATGCCGCCAGCCGATGCGCTCCGCGCCAGCCACGAGGCACTCGCGTAAGCCATTACTGGAAAACGGCACGCCGCCTTCTACCGGCTCATCCGGTAACAACTCATGCGGAGGTGTCGTGCGTATCCCAGGCTGTCCGGCGTTCGTGACGTGAAAACGCAAGCGGTACGCGAGCGGATCCATGCTCAGGGCATTTGCAATCTGGTCGATGAGGACTTCCAGAGCAAAATGGCCCAGGGGTGCTCCCAGCCCACGAAAGGAGCCGCCAGCCGGCCGGTTGGTGTACGCGGTAACCCCTTCAAAGCGGGCATGCGGACATGCATAGAGATAAAGGGTCCCCTGCCCGGTGCGGCGTGTCACCCGCATGCCAGTTGCCACATACGAGCCAGCATTCATGATGCTGCGCATCGCCATCGCCGTGGGCGTACCGTCGTGGCGCACTCCAATGCGTATATGATTAATCGACGACTGGCGATTCCGCCCGGCGATAAACTCCTCGACCCGGCTGTATTCCAGCCGCACCGGACGCCCAGCCTGACGCGCCAGCAACGCCACCAACACGGCCAGACGGCCCTCGTCCTTATTGCCGAATCCGCCGCCCATATTTGGACAGATCACCCGCACCTGATCGAGAGACAAGCCGAGCACACGCGCCAACGTCTGGCGATCGTTCGCATGCACAGACCGGCTCGTCTTCCACACCGTGAGATGCTCGCCATCCCACTCCGCCAACGCGGCGCGGGTTTCCATGCCAGCCGGGGCGTGAATCTGCGTACGGAATGTTCCTTCAAAGACCCGGTCGGCCACAGCGAAACCCTGTGTCACATCACCCCGTGCGACCACGAGTTCCGCACCACCCACCAGATTGCCCTCGGGATGGACTGAGGGCGCCTCCGGCCGCAATGCCTCTTCCGCCTCGAATACCGCCGGCAGCACCTCGTAGTCAACCCGGAGCAGGCGCAGTGCATCTTCCGCTAACGCCTCGCTCTCTGCTGCGACCACGGCGATTTCATCTCCGACAAAACGCACCACGGGCTCCAAAGGCAACAAATCCGGATCGATCGGTACTTGCGGGACATCGTGATGCGTCAGCACCGCATGCACACCGGGTAAACGCGCGGCCTCATCCGTCTCAATGTGGACCACACGCGCATGCGCATGCGGACTGCGGAGAATCCGGCCATAGAGCATACCGGGACGCTTGAGGTCAGCCGTGTAGCATGCCGTACCCCGCACCTTGTCCGCGAGTCCCAAGCGCGGCATGGCCGTCCCCACCACGGCGTATTCGGTTTGCATGATATCTCCCAGAAAAAGGGTCAGCTGGCAGCGCGACTTGCTTCGCACACCGCGGCAACGATTTTATCGTAAGCATTGCAACGGCAGATATGGCCCACCAGTTCCCAGCGCATTTGCCACGCACTCGCATGGGGATAGCGCGGCAGCGCCGCATACGCGGCCACAGTAAATCCCGGCAGGCAAAAGCCACATTGTCCGCCGTCGTTGGCGATAAACGCATCTAGGAGGGGCCGAAAATCGTCACGGTCCGCCAGGCCTTCAATTGTCACGACCTGACGTCCAAGCACCTGCATCGCCAGGAGATGGCAGGCGTACATCGGCTGGTCATCTACCAGCACGGTACAGGCGCCACATTCGCCCCGGTCGCACGCCCGTTTCGCGCCCGTCAGATCCAGGCGTTCCCGCAGTACCTCGAGCAGCGTGGTACGGTGCTCCACGTCCAGGGTGTGTTGCTGCCCATTCACGGTCAACGTCACATGGGATTGGTGCACAATGTGTTCCCTAGTCCTTTGTTCCTTAACATATGGCTCACATAAGCACGGAGGCAAAGTGATGTCGAGGCGAGATTTTGCACGCAAGGGCATCTGCGGGCTACCACCCCATAGATGCCGCGTCGGGGTGGAACGCTGGCGCATTTTATCCCCAGTTGGCCAGTACCGGCAACAACTCCGTCAGGTCCTGCACAACGACATCCGGCTTGAACAGACCGGTGGCTTGTTCTGCCTCCTCGCGCCGGGCAATCCCCGTCAACACCAGCACCGCAAGACAGCCAAACGCTTTGGCAGAAGCAATGTCGGTTTCAAGCCGGTCTCCGACCGCAGCGACCGCTCTTGGCCCGACCCCCCAGGAGTCCGCAATGAGTGAAATCCCGGCGACCTGAGGTTTACCAATAACGAGGGGTTCCACGGCGGTAGAGGTGCGGAGTACGGCGATAATGGCCCCGGCTCCAGGAGCCGTTGTCGTGAGAGAATCCGGGAAGGTCGCGTCGAGATTCGTCGCAATAAATGTCGCCCCCTGGCATATGGCATAGTGGGCGTGCATCAGTTTCTCATACGTCACCCCCCGATCCAAGCCCACGACGACATGCGTGGCCCCCGCATGCGTGGGCACGACCGTCAGTCCCGCTTCCCGCAACTCACGTATCATACCGGCCATGCCGACCACGAAAATCCGTGCCTCCGGCGCTTCCTGCGCGAGATAACGCGCCGTCGTGTACGCCGAACCCCCCATCTGGTCGAGCGTACAGGGTAATCCCAGCTGGACGACCCGTTCGACCAATTCCTCGCGGCGTCGGCTGGCATTATTGGTGAGGAAAGCGACCTGCACCCCCTGCTGGCGCAAGGTATTTAGGGTTTCAATCGCGCCTGGAACGGGTTGATCGCCCCGATACAAAACACCATCCATATCCATGACCACGTGGCGAATCACCCTGGAATCCTTCTCTGCCAGGTCTCGTACTGTCTATACTTCTTGTCACAGAACCATCCTGTAGCGTACCAACCCCATGCACCACCACCTAAGTAACCGTATGCTAGGCTTATAAACGCGGACGTCTCGGCTCGCGGGGACGCGCTTCATTCACCGTGAGCTGCCGGGTCATGAATTCGTGACCATGGAGTTCCGCAATCGCCCTTTGGGCTTCCTCGGCATTCGGCATTTCCACAAACCCAAAACCGCGGAAACGCCCGGTTTCGCGATCGGTAATCATATTGACATTGTCCACGATGCCATGCTGCTCGAAGAGCTGGCGGATGTCCTCAGCCGTGGCAGTAAAAGCAATATTACCGACGAAGATGTTCATGCCCCGATTCTCCTACGAGAGTGTGACATTAGCCCCAGCTCACCCGGGCAGTACAACAACGGAGAGATGGCTTCGAATAGTCTGGCATTTGTAGGACGACGTCCCTCTCCCAGACGCTTGATTAGAGATTGTGGCAGAGGTTACTCACTAGGGCAAGAAAAACTCTCGCTGCTGTTAAAGAAATTCGCCACAAGAGGCGCGGCACGATTCCGGACCATGAGTGGCCAACACGAGATAACATATGACACGATCTGACTCCCCCGGCCTCTTCACGGACCTATAGTGCGCGGCGATGAGGCCGGACGGCAGGGACCAGGGATACGCCATCCATCGTGCCGCACCTCTGCTCCCGGACCTGCTACAAATCGTTATCCAGGATATGAAATGGGGTCGGGTGCTGAGGTCTTACACGGCGCTGACGCCACCACCGCTGCCACCACCAACGCCGGCGTGTATGGACCTGTGCCATAAACGCTCGCACCGAGAAATCCCACTCCCGCGTCTCCAGTTCCACGACCGTCTCGGAAGAACCCGGCTGCATGGCGATCGCCACATATCCACCACCGCCTTGGAAGACAACGCTGAGCATATTCTGGGACGTCTCTTGCAATCCTGCCCCCCGAGGTCCGAAGTGAGCCCTCGCCTGTTCCAGCACCTCTTGCGCTGTCCGCTCCGTTCTGACCTGATAACGCATCGCCACCTCACTTTTAAGTTCCTGGACAACATGAGCGACATCATGTTTCCAGAGGAAATATATGAATTTGATTCGGTTCGGGCACGCATTTGATACAGGTTACGGCGTCCAAGCCGCTTATCAGCTTACATGCTTTCTTCGTGCTCTGTCCAAAATCGTTTGAGCGTCTGTTGATAATTCCGCGTGATCAGCTCACACGGTGAATGCATGTACCAGTGCGCGGGGAACAGCGAGGCGTAATTCCCATAGCTAAAACGCTTCCCAACCAGCGCGACCACGCCAACGTCAATCTCGGACCGAATCACCCGGCCGGCGGACTGGATGACACGGCTCATGCCGGGGTACAAGTAGGCGTAGGCAAAGCCGCTGTCGTAGCGCTCATCGTAGTAAGCCCGGATGAGTTCTTGCTCCGCGTTAAACCGCGGCAAACCGGGACCGATGATGATCGCACCAATCAGCATGTCGCCCGGATAATCAACGCCCTCAGCGAAAATCCCGCCTTGGACACCCAAGATCAGTAAAGACTCACGGTCAGCATGCCGCAGACGCTGTAAGATCCAGGCCCGGTCAGCTTCGCTCATATTTTCGGTCTGCTCGAGCAGGCGGTGTGGCGGCGTTCGGAGATGAGCCCGCACGAGGCGCATGTAGTCGAAGCTGGGGAAGAAGGCGCAATAGTTGCCCGCCCGTTGCGACACGATCGTCTCGATAATGCGCGCGATTTTCGGCGCGTCTTGCTGACGCTCACGATACGTCGTGCGCACCTCCGGAATGGCGAGGATACAACGATTTTCCGCTGGAAAGGGCGAGGGAAATTCGATCGCAAAGGTACGCTCGGTGGGAAATCCCAGGACGTCTTGATAAAAGGGGAAAGGCGTCAGCGTCGCCGAGATGGCGATGACGCTGTGAAATCCTTGCAGGCGCTCGTGCAGAAACCGTGACGCATCTTTGCACAGCACTTTGAACACGGCCTCATCCGGGTGGTGCATGTACAGGTAGGAAAACTCACCGCCTCCCAGGACCAGTACATCGCAAAAGCGTTGAAAGGCATAGTAAAAATCCTGTAGCATGTCGCCTCCGGGCTCGTGGCCTATGTGGCGGCGATAGATCACATAGTCAACCATGAGGGATTCGAGTTGACGGCGCAAGTCGGCAAACCGCTCTAAGGGCGGTTCGACGAGAGTTGGGGCGCCGACAATGGGCGGCTCGATGGCGTCGTCATAGAACTGCGGAAAGAGCGCCTCGAGGGCCTGAAAAAACGTTTCGAAGTCACGAAATAACCGTGCCGGTTCGGTGCTGCAAAAGGTCAGGAGCTGGCGTATACGGCGTTGACGGAGCTCTGGCGAGTAATAATCGCGTCCGCGTGTGTACAGATTATGGGCCTCGTCAATGATCAAGATGCAGTCGTCGTATGGCGCATCCTGAAAGAAGCGCCGCAAGTACGAAGCGGGATCGAAAACGTAGTTGTAGTCACCGATGATGACATCCGCTTCTAGAGCCACATCGAGTGAGAGTTCGAACGGACAGACCTGGTGCCGCCGGCCGGCCGCGGCAAACTGTGTCGGACCCAGAACGGGCAGGGCGAGCAGGGCGTCCACTACCCCGCCACGTTCCAGCTTGCCGGCGTAATCTTTGGCGAATTCACAGAGGCTCTCGTGGCAGTAGTAGATGTCGTTGAGACAACTCTTCTCCTTGGCGCGGAGATGCACGACGGTTATATCGGCGTCCTGCGTGGCAAACTGCTGCAAGGTGTCGACAGCTAACTGTTGCTGCGTGGTTTTGGCGGTGACGAAAAAGAGCCGCAAGCCGTGGCGCAAGGCATGCTCTAGCGCGGGATACAGGGCCGCGACAGTTTTGCCGATGCCTGTTGGAGCCGAGAGCAACACACAGCTCTGATCCTGCACGGCCAACTGCACCTGCTCGATCATGGCCTCTTGCTGCGGGCGCATGGTTGTAAAAGGGAAATGTAGGGAAACCGGTTGACGGCGGCTGGCCCGCGCTTCTCGGGCTTCCAGGCGGCTGAGAATCGTCCGGATCTGTTGTATGATATACTGCTCACTCGCCGCGAGATCCGGTTCGACAACGAGCACAGAGCGTTGATCATCTGCCAGGTTAATGAGCACGAGGCGCCCGCGCATGGGGCCATCATACGCCTGGCTCAACACATACAGATACAAGGCCAGCTGCAGGGCATAGGCCGGGTAGTGATCCAGCGTCACGCGCGCGAAATCTTCCGGCGGTAGCAATAGACTCTTGATTTCTTCCACCACGCGTACCGGGCCCTCCTCGTACAGGCCGTCAATACGCCCCTGGATATGGACGGTATAATCGTCAAGGTGGACTTGGTATCGGACCGTCACTTCGGCCCGATAGGAGGGTTGCGCAGCCTGTTGGGCGGCCTGGTGGACCTCATGGATGGTGCGGCCCATGGCGGCGCGGCTGCGGAGCACGGCGGCTTTGTGGATACTGCCGGAAAAGGCCGCAGCACCGGCTAGGTCTCCGATACTCAGCCACAGGGTACGGGTTGCGGGATCAAAGCGCATAGTCATGCCCCGTATTATGCAGGGAAATGAGAAGAAAAGGCAAACGCGATATGCCGAAGAAATTGCAGGGGTACACGAGATTTGTTAGACTGCGCCCGGTTTCACGCGTGTGCCTGTGAATAATCTACACACAGCAATGTGAAACGTGTGCAACCATTCTCCCGTCGTTATATCTCCCTGATACCAAAGAGAAAATAGTAGAGTTGTTCCTCAATAGCATAAGATCAGGTTCCCTAGCCCAGCCCAGATGCCCACCGAATCATCCTCAA
>CBCXVS010000235.1:0-12083 GCA_965178525.1 uncultured bacterium
ATGGCACTCTTATAGGGCTGCCAAGATAGCGTGTTAGAGCCTCCAGTACGAAAAGCCCATATTTCGTCCACCACTTCATACAACCAACTCCTGTCGTCCTGAGGCTTGATATTTTGTATCCATTGCTGATTCAGACGATTCAGATTCCATCCTTCCGAAACGGGTGTGCTCTCCTGGCCTTGTAGTCCAAAATGCAGTAAAGACAAGCCTTCATTCGCCCTGATAGTGGAATGCGATATGAGTGATTTTCTTACTTCGTCTTTAAGATTTGTCAGTACTGACTGATCCCCATCATTCAGAGCAACTTCCCATTTCTCATATAGAGGATTAAGTATACTCCCACCAATACGTACTTAAAAGTATCCCCATCGGGTCTCTCGATCAGACTTACCACTGCCAAAGGCGTCTTCTACTTTAGCTTTTTTTAGGGCTATATAAAGAGATGCAGCTCTTATGTCAATCGCTGAATCTTCGGAGTTCGACATGAAAGCCCCATGGCCTGGGAAGAAATCTGGCTGCTTGTGGAAGTCTTGAACAAATTGCCTGATGCCATCCTGGTTAAATTTCACGAGGACACGCTCTGTTTGAATTTCCGGCGGATCGTCATACATTTGGAAAGTGACAATGCGTGTTCCGACTGTTAGATCATCGGCCAGCCCTATCTCGTAAGAACACCATTCCCAATTGAACTCTTTATGTGTATAAACAAAAATCACTAAATGACACCCGACAAGAAACTCTTTAATGGATGCAGTGAGGTCACTCCCAACAATAGGCCTACTTGCTTCGTTCGCCGATGATTGATGCATTTGCTCGTTTGTCAGCCCCCAACTAGTTAACTGACTCCTAATGGCGTCTGCATAGTCCTTGTTTTCATGTTTATGGCTGATGAAGATTTTGATTGCACGACGTTCCTCGTCGTTCATTGGCTGTAGCGTTTCGCCTTTTTTAGCAAGTGATCGGCGAATCCTAGAAAGCCGGGGGACAGTAATTTCGAGCAAATCTGCGACATTGACCCATGAGCCGCGTTCCTCTTGCAGGCTCTTAAGCTGTCTCAGTGTTGAAATAGCGTGATCTTTGTTTAGCTGTTCGATGTTTCCACTTGGACCTAGTAATTGCATAAGTTCATCTAGTTCCATGTGAACGATGTCCTTCGTTAATTAGGGACTCAAGAATGAATAGTACCGATCGATCACGAATACAGCTTGATTATATGACACCAACAGGATATGCGGCATGGAAAATCGGGGTCACACGGAAAATCGGGGTCAAATCTTTAGTTTATCGTTTGAGCCGCCGGGTGAGACAGAGCCCCACCCGATGTCACAGATACTTTTTCCTCGCTACCGACATCATCACTGATCCAGCCAGACATTGGTAAAACTGGTGTTATCGTATGCCGTCGGTCCGGGTGACCAGCTCTTGATCTTGGTCGCGACAAAGAGCGGATTCCGGCTCCACCCATACGTCACGGCTGGGGACTCCCCGCGCAGCACTCGCCGTTGATACTCATGGAAAATGGCGACGCGCTTTTTCTCATCGAGTTCCCGCAATCCCTTCTCGTACAGCTTGTCCATCTCCGGGAGCGGTAATCTACCGTAGTTACGCGGACTCTCGGTGGTAAAGATGAGGGTAAACGGCGCGCTGGGATCCATGAACGTCATGATGGTGGCCTGCGATGCAATCATGGTGAAGTCCCCACGCGCCCAGGCGGCAAATCCCGCCGCACTCTCCCAGGTCTTCAGTTTCGCCCGAATGCCAAGCTTGGCCAGTTGCGGAATGACCAGTGAGGCATGGTCGAGGTAGCCGGGCAACGACCGCACCGAAACCTCGATATCCAACCCATCCAGATAGTGCGTCGCCACGAGGCGCTTGGCCGCGGCGATATCCTCGTCTTTCGGCTGCCGGCACCCCGGCATCTGATTGACCTCTTCCACCGGCAGGGCATAGTCGCCAAAGAGGACCGGATCCAGAATGACACACGGAATCCCCAATCCATCCATGCCCCTTTCGACGATGGCCTGCCGGTCAATACCCAGGTGGATGGCACGGCGTATATCAGGGTTGTCAAAGGGCGGCGTCTTGGTGTTCATGTGCAGCTGTTGAATGGTCGCGGTCGGCACCTCGGCGTAGTGGATGTCCTTGCGGCCCTTTCGGATCTCCTCGATCTGCGGCCGTTTCAGAGGATAACGGTAGAGATCGATGCGCCCGGACTTGAAAGCGGCGATCTGAGTCGCGCGCGTTTTGAGAATGTACTGCTTCACGCCGTCCAGATAGGGCCACCCTTTGATAAAGTAATCCGGGTTGCGCTCCCATTCGATGATATTGCCACGCACGTACTTTTTGAGCTTAAACGGCCCCGTGCCGATCTGGCTCTCGACTCGAGTGAGGTCACCGTCGCGCTCCAAGATGTGCTTGGGCAGAACCTTGCACCACGCCGAGGCCAAAGCCGACAGAAAGATCGGTGTCGGAAATTTGAGATTGACCTTCAGGGTAAAATCATCGGGCGCTTCCACTGTGTCGATTAACGGCCGCAAGATGGAGCCACACCGGGGACTGCGCTGCTCGGGATCGATGATCCGCTGCAAACTATAAAACGCATCGGCGCTGGTAAAAGGCTTACCATCATGCCACGTCACGCCTTGGCGAAGATGGAACGTATAGACGTCATTATTCGCCGACACCTCCCAGCGCTCAGCCAGATCTGGGCTGACTTTCATCGGCTCTTCCGGCCCCCACTGCACGATGCCACTGTAGAGTCCGGCAACCGCCTGGGACACCGCCAGCCCGGACTCCGAATGGATGTCCAGACGCGCGGGATCCGCGTAGTCGTACCACAGCAAGATGCCCCCACGTTTCGGCGTCTCTTGCGCCCCCACAACCGACCACCCCAGCAGCACCACCACCGCCAGGCTCAACACGATGCGCCAATCCGGCCTCTTCATATCTCTCTCTCTCCTCAGTCCTCAGTCCTCAGTCCTCAGTCCTCAGTCCTCAGTCCTCACTGATCCAACCAGACGTTGGTGAAACTGGTGTTATCATATAACGTGGGTCCGAGTGACCAGCCTTTGATCTTCTTCGCCACGAACATCGGGGCTCGGCTCCAACCGTACGTCACCGCGGGAGAATCCCCGCGTAGGACCTTGCGTTGATACTCATGGAAAATCGCGATGCGCTTTTTCTCATCGAACTCCCGCAGGCCTTTCTGGTAGAGTTCGTCCAGCTCCGGCATGGGAAGTCTGCCGTAGTTACGGGGACTCTCGGTGGTAAAGATGAGCGTAAAGGGCGCGCTGGGGTCCATAAACGTCATGGCGGTTCCCTGCGACGCAATCATCGTAAAGTCACCGCGGGCCCAGGCGGCAAACCCCGCGGCACTCTCCCAGGTCTTCAGTTTTGCCCGAATGCCGATCTTGGCGAGCTGAGGAATCACCAGCGCGGCATCGTCGAGGTAGAAGGCCAACGACCGCACCGATATCTCCATGTCTAGCCCATCCGGGTAGTGCTTCGCCACCAGGCGCTTGGCCTCGGCAATATCCTCGTCTTTCGGCTGCCGGCACCCCGGCATCTGGTTGACCTCTTCCACCGGTAGGGCATAGGCGCCGAAGAGGGCCGGATCCAGGATGACACACGGAATCCCTAAACCATCCAGAGATTTGTCGACGATCTCCTGCCGGTCAATGGCCAGGTGGATGGCACGACGCATATCGGGGTTGTCAAAAGGCGGCTTCTTGGTGTTCATGTGCAGTTGGTGGATACCGCCGGTCGGCGCCTCGGAGTAGTGGATATCCTTGCGCACCTGGCGGATCTCCTCGATCTGCGGCCGTTTCAGCAGAAAGCGGTAGAGATCGAGGCGCCCGGACTTGATGGCGGCGATCTGGGTCGCACGGGCTTTGATAATATATTGCTTCACACCATCGAGATAAGGCCACCCCTTGATGAAGTAATCCGGGTTGCGCTCCCATTCGATGATATTGCCGCGTACGTACTTTTTGAGCTTAAACGGCTCCGTGCCGATCTGGCTCTCCGTCCGGGTGAGGTCGCCATCGCGCTCCAGGATATGCTTGGGCAGGACTTTACACCACGCCGAGGCCAAAGCCGACAGAAAGATCGGGGTGGGAAACTTGAGATGCACCGTAAGGGTAAAATCATCGGGCGCCTCGACCGTATCGATCAAGGGACGCAACAAGGAACCACACCGCGGGCTGCGTTTTTCGGGGTCGATGATCCGCTGCAGGCTGTGCAAGGCATCGGCGCTGCTAAAGGGCTCACCGTCATGCCACGTCACGCCTTGGCGTAGGTGGAACGTATAGGTCGCCTTATCCGATGAGACCTCCCAGCGTTCAGCCAAATCGGGGCCGACTTTCATCGGCTCTTCCGGCCCCCACTGCACGATGCCACTGTAGAGTCCCGCAATGGCCTGGGATACCGCCAGACCGGACTCGGTATGGATGTCCAGGCGCGCGGGATCCGCATAGTCAAACCACAGCAGGGTACCGCCACGTTTCGGCGTGTCCTGAGCCCCCACAACCGACCACCCAAGCACCCCTATCACCACAAAGCTCAACACGATGCGCCAACCCTGCCTTTTCATAACTCTCCCCCTTCCCCTCAATCCTCAGTCCTTAATTTTTACTCTCCACCGCCTCCTGCCCACGCAACCTCGGATCCAAGACATCGCGCACAGAATCTCCAAACATGTTCATGCCAAAGACCCCCAGCGTGATCGCCGCCCCTGGAAAGAGCGCCATCCACGGCGCCGACAGCAACGAGTCGCCAGACGCGGTGATCATGCCACCCCAAGACGGCTCATCCGGCGGAGCGCCTAATCCCAGGAAGCTGAGCGAGGCTTCGACGACGATGGCATAGCCCAGGTTGACGCTGATCAGAACGATGTACGGCGCCATACTGTTGGGCAGGATGTGCCGGCGGATAATTTGCCAATGGGAGCCGCCGACCGCGCGGGCCGCCTCGACATACACACTCTCTTTAATGCTCAGCGTGGTCGAGCGCATGATGCGGGCCGTGATCGGTATGAACAGAAAAGCCAAAGCCACCACCACATTGTCAACCGACTGGCCCAGCACCGCCATGAGACTGATCGCCAGCACGATCCCGGGAAATGCCATGATCGAGTCCACCAGCCGCTGACTGATCAGATCGGCAGCCCCCCCGAAGTACGCGGCCACAATACCCCATAAGGCGCCCAGCGTGACCCCGATGCCAACGGACGTCAGGCCGACATAAAGCGACAGCCTAGCGCCCCAAATCACCCGGCTGAGAATATCGCGGCCCAGGTGATCCGTGCCCATGGGAAACGCCAGGCTGGGCGCTGTATACGCCGTGAAGCTCGCTTCCTTTGGGCCGTGAGGGGCAAGCAAAGGCGCGAGAATGCCGGTCATGACGAGCAGAAACACCAGGATGGCCCCAATGGCGCCCAGCGGCTGACGACGACAAAAGCGCGCCATGACCGTCAGGAATGTGGCGTCAGCTCGTCGCGTCTGGCGCTGAGACGGCTCCTGCACCTGCGTTGCGGTCGCTTGTCGTGCCATGCATACCTCCGCCTCTGACACGCCCGCTTAGGCGTGGCGAATCCTGGGGTCCAACCAACCGTACATGAGGTCCACCAGGAGGTTCAGGGTCAAATAGATCAACGACATCAGAAAGGTTAGCGCCTGTACCGTAGGATAATCACGGTTGCTGACGGCCGCTACCAGCGCGGTCCCTATCCCCGGTATGGCAAAGATGTTCTCCATGATGATCTGCCCGCCCAACAACCGGCCCGCCAACACGCCGGCAAAGGTCACGACCGGGAGCAGCGCGTTACGTAGGGCGTGCTTGTAGACGACGAAGCCCTCGCGCAGCCCTTTTGACCTGGCGGTGCGGATGTAGTCCTCGCGGATGATTTCTAGCATTTGCGAGCGTGTCAGCCGCATGATCGGGGCACTGACGTAGAACGCCTGCGCCAGGGCCGGCCAGACGAGCTGACGCAAATTTTCCATGGGGTCTTCAAAAAAGCTGACGAACTCCAGAGGAGGCATCCAAGAAAACACCCCGACCAAGGCGTAGAGGATGAGCACGCCGGAAAAGAAGAGCGGAATGCTGAGGCCGCTGATGCTAAAGGCGCGGACAACGTGATCCGTCCAGGTGTTTTGCCGCACCGCCGAGTAGACCCCTAAGGGCACCGCCCAGAGGATCGCCAAAATGAAGGTTAACGTGGCCAGTTCAATGCTGCGTGGAAAACGCTCCGCGAGCATATGGAGGACCGGGCGCCGCTCCCAGTAAGAATAGCCAAAATCGACCTGCAGAAGTCCGGCAACCCAGGAGATATACTGCGCCACCAGGGGGCGTGCCAACCCCAATTCTTCGCGAATTTTCTTGACTTGTTTCTCCGCTGCCTTGCTATACTCCGTACCCGACTCGTAAACCAGGATGTGCGCCACGTCGCCCGGTACCAGACGCATCAGCACAAAAATGATGATGCTCATACCAATGAGAGATGGAATGAACAACAAAAGCCGTCGCGACAGATAGGTTCCCATAGGTACCCGCTCCTCTATGCGGCAGGCTGATCGGGACATCAAGAAGCTTGCTTAGTACCATATTCTGTGACGGCAGGTCAATACGCATTCTGCCACCCACATCTGACCGGGACTGACCGGTATGGTACCATAGACATGATCAAGACACGATCAGGCCGCCAACTTGATCTGTGCCGCTGGACACATTACCATGGCAGGCGACTCCCCAGTGGCCAGGCGGTTCACACCACCCGTACACCGCATCACCCCATATCTGGAGGTCGCATGATTGACCATTCCGTGTATAAACTGCTACACCTCATTGGTATCATCATGACCTTTGTCTCCCTTGGCGGCGTCATGTTGTACGTCAATAATGGCGGCACCAAGGAAGAGAATATCTTGCGGAAACCCGTAGCGATTACGCATGGCATCGGCGTCCTCCTCATCCTGCTGGGTGGTTTCGGCATGCTGGCGCGGCTGGGCCTCTCCGTGCTCTCGGGGTGGGTGATCATCAAACTCGTGATTTGGATTGTGCTCGGCGGCATCACCGTGCTGATCTACCGTGCCGGGGAAAGCGGTAAAAATCTCTGGTACATCGTCATCTTGCTAGGTGCGTTTGCCGCGTATTTGGCGATTAATAAACCGTTTTAGCAGCAGAGCGGCTCAGAATTATGGCACGTGATACATGCAGAAAGGGCGTCACATGGCTGTGATCACACTCGACATTACCCACCGCAGTCCGTTTGCCGAGGGGCAAGCGTTTGGCCACGTTGGCCCATACCAACTCCTGCAAGGCACGGCCCATTTTGCCGTCGACCCCTTGCATCCGCGCAACGCCGCCATCACCGATATCGAGTTGGCGCCACGCGATGAAAGCGGACGCGTCCGCTTTTCGGCCCATTTTGCCATGTTGCAACCGCTATACCCCGCATGTGGCAATCGCCGCCTGTTCTTCGACGTCGTCAATCGTGGCCGCAAAACCGTCTTGCAGCGTTTTAACAGCGCCCCCGCCGTGACGGATCACACCGCGCCGCTCGACCCCGGCAACGGTTTTCTTATGCGGCAGGGCTATACGGTCGTCTGGTGTGGTTGGCAGGCCGATGTGCCGCCGACGCCAGGGTTGATGGGGTTGCAAGCTCCCGAGGCCCTCGGCCCGGATGGACCGCTGCAGGGACAAATCCTGTGTCAGTTTCAGGCCAATGAACAGACCCCCATGTTTCTCCTGGCTGACCGCCAGCACCTGCCCCATGCGGCGGCCGATAGGCATGAGGCCGCGGCGACGCTCACCGTGCGTGATCATCCGAACGCACCGGCCAGTCCCATCCCCCGTGACGCCTGGTCCTTCGAGCAGCTCGACGGCGAGCCGGAGCCGTACTATATCCATCTGCATGCCGGCTTTGAACCCGGACGCATCTATCAACTGGTGTACACCACACGCGGTAGCACGCTCGTCGGCCTCGGGTTTGCCGCGGTGCGCGACATCGTCTCGTTTCTCAAATTCAGCCCGGCCGATACGGGCAATCCCTGCGCTCAGACGCTCGACTATGCCTATGCCTTCGGCGCCTCACAGAGTGGCCGGTTTCTGCGGCAAATGCTCCACCTCGGTCTCGTCGAAGATGAGCATGAGCGCGTGGCGCTGGACGGCGTCATCCCGCATGTCGCGGGTGGCATGCGCGGCGAGTTCAATCTCCGTTTTGGCCAGCCTTCGAAAGATGTCTGCTACATCATTCCGGAACTGTTTCCGTTCACCGACACCATGCAAACCGATCCGGTCACCGGGCAGACCGGCGCGCTTCTGCAACGGCTCGACACCCGGGGCAAAACGCCGAAGATCATGTTCACCAACACCTCGGCGGAATACTGGCGCGGCGATGCGGCGCTGATTCATACCGATCTGGCGCACATGACCGACGCCGCGGAATCCGCTGCGGTACGCCGCTACCACTTTGCCGGTACGCAACACGGCAGCGGGCTCTTTCCACTAGTTGACGTGCGAGACCTGGATGGCATTCGCGGCCAATTATCCTTCAACAGCGTGGACTATACCCCACTCCTGCGCGCTGCGCTAACCAACCTGGACCACTGGGTCAGCACGGGCGAGCCCGCGCCACCGAGTTGTCATCCGCGCCTGGCCGATGGCACGGCGGTGCCCTCCGAGAGCCTCGAAGCCGCCTTCTCTCGCCTGCCCGGCGTCCGTTTTCCGCCACACATGACCCGCGCCATACATCTGGATTATGGGCCCGAAACGGCCCAAGGCAGGACCACCAAACTCCCTCCCACCCCGGGGGAGACGTATCCCGCACGGGTCGCGGCCGTGGACGACGATGGCAACGAAATGGCCGGCATTCGCCTGCCCGATCTCACCGTGCCCGTGGCGACCCATACCGGATGGCATCTGCGCCATACAGACATTGGTAATCCTGACCTAGTCATTGGCATTACGGGTGGCCTGGCCGGCTGGACTCTGCCATTTCCCGCCACGCCTGCCGACCGCGCCGCCACCGGCGACCCCCGCCCGTCGATCCAGGAACGCTACGCCTCCCGCGACGATTACCTGCAGCAAGTCCGCGCCGCCGCCCAGCGCCTCATAGAGGCCGGCTATATCCTAGCCGAAGACCTCTCCCGCATCGAAACCGGCGCTGCCGAACGTTACGAGGCCTTTCTTCGCGCACCCACGCCAGTAGGTCGTACGTGAGACCCGCCACAGGACACCCCATCGCCATGCAACAACGGCCGCACATACCCGCAACGACCATGCACCACCACACTTACATTCCGCATTCCGCATTCCGCATTCCGCATTCGATATGGGGTGTCAACACGTGACTGCGCCTTCTCGCTCCGCCGCCGCCAATCAACGTTCCTGGGGCCTGTTTCGCGCCTTTGCCAACCGTGGCTACCTACGGCTCTGGATCGCCAACTTCCTGTCATACACCCCGCGTTGGATGCAACTGACGTTTCTCGCCTGGCTGATTTTAGAGCTGACCAACTCGCCCTGGTATGTCGCCCTGATCGGTTTCTTTAGCTCCATGCCGATGCTCGTTTTCGGGCTGCTCGGCGGCCTGCTGGCTGACCGCTTCAATCGCCGCCGCCTGCTCCTCGTTCTGCAGACGGCGAATGTCGTGATCAATCTGTTGTTCACCCTGCTCCTCGCCGCCGGGGCCATGCGCGTCTGGCAAGGCTATCTGGTGATCCTGGTGACGGGCTCCTCCTGGGCGCTCGGGTTTCCGTCGCGCCGCGCCTTAATCTTCGATCTCTTAGGCACGTCCGACATTACCAACGCCGTTGCCCTGGACTCCGTCGGCATGAATGCCAGCCGCATACTCGGCCCGGCGTGTGCCGGGGCGCTGATTACCCTCGTGGGCGTGACCGGCGGGTTCGTCATCGTCACCGCCACGTATGCTCTGGGTCTGTTGTTATTGTTCACATTGCGCCTGCAACAGGATGAACGTCTGACCCCACGGCGCGAGAATATTGTGCGGAATCTCATCGAGGGCTTTCGCTACATCAGTCAAGACCGGGTCATGATGGCCGACGTCTATATTACCGTGGCCATGAATTTTTTGCTCTTTCCCTATATGCAAATGATCCCCGTGCTCGCCCGTGACGTGCTGCACGTCGGGCCCACCTTGATGGGATTTCTGCAAGGCGCAGAAGGCGTGGGGGCACTCATCGGGTCGCTGGGTCTGGCCGCCTTCACCATGGTGCGCTATCATGGCCGCGTGTTTGTTATGGGATCGCTGGTTGGGCTCCTGGCCCTGCTCGTGTTGTCCATGTCGCGCTGGTACATTATCTCGTTTCCGGCCATGCTGATCCTCGGCATCGGCACGGCGGGCTTTGGCACCATGCAATCGACCATCGTGATGCTCATGTCCAAAGAAGACATGCGCGGACGCGCCTTGGGCGTCATCAGTCTCGCCATTGGTGCCGGCCCCCTGGGTTCCCTCGTGCTTGGCGCCATCGCGGACGCCATTAGTCCGGTCTTTGCCCTGCGCCTGCATGCGTTGCTCGGGATTATCGTCTTGTCGTTGATCGTCCTAGTCCTGCCGACCATTATGGATCGCACCGAACCAGTCTTGCGATCTCCCCGGCCCAGTCCTTCATAGCCTACAGGTGCAATCCCATGCGCGGTATGATACGCTGCTGCCAAGCACGAGCGAAATCAGGGTTTGCCAGGGGTACGTTATGTGCGGTCTGCAGGACTAGACCTAGAAGTCAGGAGGGGAAATCATGCCTGAGTATGATCTGGTGATTCGTGGCGGCACCATTGTCGATGGAACGGGTATCCCACGGTACCGAGCCGACCTGGCCGTCAAGAACGGCAGGGTGGCCATGATTAGCGGCGGCATCAAGGCCGCAGGAGCCAAAGAGATCGACGCCAGCGGCGGCATCGTGGCCCCAGGGGCCATCGACTTGCACACGCACTATGATGCCCAGCTCAACTGGGACCCCTATGCCTCGCTGTCGGGCTGGTTCGGCGTCACGTCTCTGACCATTGGCCAGTGTGGCTTTGGCTTTGCCCCGACCAAGCCCGAGGACCGGGATCTGAACATGCGGATGATGAACCGCATCGAGGCGATTCCCTTGGAATCTATGCGGCTGGGCATGCGCTGGGATTGGGAGACGTTTCCCGAGTTCCTGGACAGTCTGGACCAGCAGGGGTTGGGCGTCAACGTCGGGGCACTGGTGCCTTTCTCGCCGCTGCGGGGTTACGTGCTGGGTATGATCCCGGCGCGGCAAAGGACCTCTGTCACCGAGGCCGAACTCAATCAGATGAAGCAAATCCTCTATGAGGGGATGCAAGCCGGCGCCTTCGGTTTCGCCGGACACCGAAATATGGAAGACCGCGCCGAAGACGGCAGTTTTCTGCCGAGCCACATGGCCTCGCAGGAGGAGTATCTGGCGCTGGCCGAGGTGATGCGCGCGTTCGGTGTCGGTCACATCGGGTGGACGGTGGGCACGCACACGTATGGCGACCGTGAGGAACAGCGTGCCCTGATGGAACAGATGATGCACGTCAGTGGCCGCCCGCTGCATGTGCTCGACCTGGATACGACGGCCCAAGCCTGGTTGGAATCGGCTCGAGCCAAAGGACTCCCCGTGGTGGAGCAGGTGATCGTGGCCTCGACCGAGCCCGAATTCACCCTGGCGGAGTACAACATGTTTGACTACATGCCCAACTGGGTGCAACCCCTCGTGGGGAGCCGGGAGGAGCGTCTGGCCAAGCTGCGTGACCTCAGCATTCGGGACGGCATGAAGCACGACGTGGAGGCGCACCCCAACAATCGCACCAATTGGAGCCGGTTGAAGGTGTTGCAAGTGGTCCACGAGCGGAATCACAAGTACGAGGGCCTGAGTGTTGAGGCGATTGCCGAGATCGAAGGGAAACACCCCCTGGACGCCTTCCTGGACCTCGCCATTGATGAGGACCTGGAGACCGAGTTTTGCCATGCCTCAGCGCCCCAGGACGAGGAGGCGAGGGCAGAGCGTATCAAGAGCCCGTACGCACACCACTCCATCTCCGATGGGGGTGCTCATACTCGGTACCTCACCATCAGTACC
>CBCXVS010000236.1:0-12049 GCA_965178525.1 uncultured bacterium
TGAGCCGTGTGCGATGAAAGTCGCCCGCACGGTTCTGAGGGGGGGGGCATGGCGACATGATGCCCCTACCCGATGACCACGATGGCGACGGGCTGTCCCACGTAGCAGACCTTGCCGCTGGCCAGCACTGGGTGTTCTGGGGGACTGAGCTCGTCGGCATCGGCATTGCGCCGGGTCGGGACGTGTGCCGCCACGTGCGCCATGTCCGCCGCGGTTACCACCGATACCACGCCGGCGGCGCGGCGGGCGACGGTCACATCCATAGACGTGATGGCGGCATGGGCATGGGGACTGCGCAGCACCACGGCGTGCAGCATATTCGGTAGCACGATGTCGTCGACAAACCGGCTCTGACCGGTGAGCAGGCGTTGGTCTTCAAACCGTTTCAAAGACTGGCCCGAATAGATCAATGTGGGCCTCCTTTCCCCTGCGTATGGGCGCTTTTGGGCGAGAATCCGTATCGGTGTCGGATTTTACCACTAAACGCCGCAGCAAGCAGAAAAAACGTTGACACGGCCATCGCTGTCGGAAAAAATACGACTGACACACGGAACCGATCCAATCCACTAGGCAGGAGAATCCCATGATTTACGAATTCCGAACCTATGATCTGAAACCGCGCGGCGTTCCCGAGTTCGAGCGCGCCTTTGGCGAAAAATTGCCGGAACGGGTGAAATATTCCGCCTTGGGCGGCCTCTGGCACACCGAGGTCGGTCCGCTGAATCAAGTCCTCCACGTCTGGCCCTATGAAGACGCGACGCAGCGTAACGAGATTCGGGCCAAGGCCGTGGCCGATGGCGCTTGGCCGCCGCAGTTCGGTGAACCGGTCATCCTCAACATGAACTCCGAAATCTTGCTGCCCGCCCCGTTTATGAAGCCGCTGGGCGAACGCAAGGTCGGCCCGCTGTTCGAGCTACGCATTTATCAGTACGAGGTAGGCGCCGTCCCCAAGGTCATTGACGCCTGGAGCAAGGCTATTGAGGAACGCGAGAAGTATTCTCCCCTGGTCGGCGCCTGGTATTCCGAGTTGGGCGATCTGAACCGCTGGTTCCACATGTGGGCGTATGAGAGCTTTGAGCAACGCCAGGACGTGCGGGCCGAAACGCGCAAAAAGGGCGTGTGGCCTCCGCCGGGCGGCATTGCCCCGTTGCGGCAAGACAACAAGTTCTTGCTCCCGGCCACTTGCTCGCCCATGCAGTAGCTACCCCAGCCCTCGGCACACGGGGCGCAGCATGTCGAATGGCACGCCGCGCCCCGTGTGTAGAAGCATCCTGGATACAAAGGGCGACTTACCAAGTGAACCGATCATGACACGTCTTCCGGGGCAGGCAAAGGGTGATTAGTATGGATATTGGGGTGATGATCGACGGCGATTACAGAGAAGGCCAGACCCAACAGGAAGCATTTGACGCCGTGTTGCGGGCGGCAGAGCTGATCGAAACGCTGGGCTTTGACGCGATCTGGCTGGCTGAGCGCCACTTCTCCGCTCCAGGAGGCAGCGCGCTGGTTCCCTCCATCGGCGCCTCTCCCCTCCTGATGGCGACCGCGATTGCCACGCGGACAAGTCGGCTCCGCATTGGAACCGCGGTATTGCTGTTGCCCTTAGGGCACCCCGTGCGTCTGGCGGAAGAAGTCGCCACCCTCGATCATCTGAGCCAAGGACGCATCGAACTCGGGGTCGGCCGAAGCAGTTTTCCCCGGGCCTATGAAGGCTATAACATCCCCTATGCGGAGAGTCGGGAGCGGTTCCGGGAATATCTAGAGGTCATGCGGTTAGCCTGGACCCAGCCACAGCTCTCTTATATGGGGTCGTTTTACACGTGCACCGACTTAGAGGTGCTTCCCAAGCCCTATCAACGCCCCCATCCGCCCTTGCACCAGGCGGCGGCCACACCCGAAACGTTTACGGCTATCGGAACGGCAGGACTGCCGTTACTCGTGGCGCTCATTGGCACGGCCATGTCCGAACTCGCGGCGATGATTGCCGCCTACCAGACGGCCTGGCAGGCGGCAGGCCATCCGGGCCGGGGCGAGGTGCGACTGCGTCTCCCCATTTATGTGGCCGACACCCTGACCGAGGCGCAGGCCGATCCCCACGCGGGTGTCATGCCCTATTACGAACGCCTGCGGCTAGGCTATCTGCGGGGTTCTCAGCCGTTCGAAAGCGCTGAACGCACGGCCCGGGCTGTACAGCTTGAGACCTTGACCTATGAGGAAATCTTGCGAGAGCGCGTGGCGTTCGGTACGCCGCAACAGGTGGTAAAACGGCTGCGCGCCTTGCAGCAGGAAGTGGGCTTGGCTGGGATTATCATCGAACCCAATGTGGGCGGCGGCGTCCCTCCCGAACGTGTCGCGCACTCGATGAAGCTGTTTTCCCAGGACGTCGCTCCTCATCTCCGGGATGGGGCGTGAACGGATATGGAAGGAGAAGCGATGGAAGACAAAGGCGTCTCGGAGCGCGACTGGACACATCCGTACCGGCTGGTGGCTGGTGTTTATGCCATGCGTGGTGAACAGATCCTCATGCTGGAGCGAGCCGCAGGGATGATGCTCGGGTTCTGGAGCGTTCCGGGCGGGATCGTCGACCCTGGCGAAACCCCAAAGGAAGCGGCAGCCCGTGAACTGTTCGAGGAAGCCGGCATCACCCCTACAGGCCCATTGTGGCTCATGACGGCCGTACCTCTAAAAGGGTACGGGACGGATCTGCTCAGCCTCCGCTACGCCTGTCAGTGTGACGCGGGCGACGTGCAGCTGAGTCACGAGCACTCCGGCTGGAGCTGGGTCGATCCCGAGACGTATCGCGCCACGCACTTAAGCGATGCGGAGGTCGACCGCTGGCGGCAGTCGAGCCAGAACGATGCGTTTAACGTCTTAAGCAACCGCGACGGGCTAGATGACTTTCTTCGCTGGCGCAACCGCTGAGAAAATGGAAGGAACCGCATGTTTTTTGAAACGGCCTCCGGACTGAAACCACCGCCATTCACGCACACGATTTACAATGTATTGGTTGTGCCAAGACCGATCGGCTGGATTAGCACCATGAGCCCGGAAGGCATCGTCAATCTGGCGCCCTTCAGTTTTTTCAATTCGGTTTCCGGCGATCCGCCCTGTGTGATGTACTGTCCCAATGGCTGGAAGAAGGGGACCCATGAGGCGAAGGACTCGCTGACCAATGTTGAAGCGACCGGCGAGTTTGTTTTCAATATGTGTACATACGACCTTCGGGAACAGATGAACGCCACAGCAGCCCACGTGCCGTCCAGCGTGAACGAAATGGCTGAGGCAGGTCTCGAAGCCGCTCCCTGCAAACTGGTCAAACCCCCACGGGTGCTGGCCTCTCCCATTGCCCTGGAATGTCTCTACTTGCAAACCGTCAAGTTGCCGGCATCACAGGATGGCAGTCCGAATAACGTCGTCATGGGTCAGGTGGTCGGCATCCACGTCGCCGATGACGTCATTGCAGACGGGATCATCGATGTCCGCAGACTCCAGCCCCTGGCGCGTCTCGGCTATTTGGACTACGCCACGATCGACAATGTCTTTGCGATCGAGCGTCCGGATTAACCGTGTAGCATACGTCGACGAGACCATGACGTTTCGATCATCGTCGCGTGACTCCTCTCACTCGCCTGTGAGCAAACGCTCCAGGACCGCCTCAATCGCCGGCGGCTCGGTATGGTCCTTGAAGCCCGCGAGCCGTTTGAACACCTGCGCGGCACCCTGATGGAAATCACCCGGTAGGCCCGCGCCTCGGAACGTCTCGGCAATCTCGTACATCTCGCCCTCGAATCGCCAAGCCTTGGCCGTGTTGGCGCGCACACGTCGTACGGTTCGCTCGGTAAACTCCTCCCCCCATTGACGCGCCAAGTCGGCCCGTACGCCTTCTTTTTCCACCATGCCCAGGATCGCAGTCAGCAGCGCCGTCGTCCCCTTGGTATAGGCCGCATAGCCCATTTTGATGGCGGAGGCCGCGCCGATGCGCTCTGAGATGGCCGGGGCCTGCAAGGGACTCTCCGCAAAGCAAGCCGACACCTCCTCAGCCCGAGCCCCAGATAGATAGAGCCGCGTCCCGGCTTCCCGTGTCCAGGCCGGTCCCCCGACAATGCCGCCATCAACGTAATCGGCGCCAGCACCTTCGACAAGCTGTTGAATCGCCCGCGTCCGGTCAGGTGACACGGCATTGCACTCGACGTAGAGACCGGTAAAACCGAGTTCGACCACTTCGCGGGCTACGTCTGCCGCGGCATGTGGCGGACAGACCGCGAGGACGATCTCGCTGGCGCGCACCAGCTCCGGCACGCTGCCGACGTCTTCTAGATTTGCCCGTTTTGCCCGTGCGATCGTGTCTTCAGAACGCCCGGCCGATGCCCACATGACGGTGTGTTGATTGCTTCTCGCCGCCGCCCCCACCGAAGCGCCCATGGCGCCCGGATGTATGAGCCCAATCCGTTTCATCTTTCGTCCTTTCAATCCATCTTGTGCCTTCGTCGTCGCGGCCAAGATCACCCTATCGGAAGCGCAACCGTGTTCGCCATGATCTTACCTGATCACACCGAGAACGTCATCATGACCTGGCTTACCCATCCGGAAGGGCGTGGTATGTTCATCTAAAGTCATTCCATGCAAACCGTGCGAGCGGATGGACGAAGCTTTGCCAGGCTTGCAGGAGGCGATGTATGCCGATTGGGCAGGTGGTGCGTTTGGCGACGTGCTGGATGACGGTGAAATCATCGTCGGCGGTGCCATGAGGCGGGTAGATTGACATGACGCCTACGGACATGTCAGACGCTCTGCATCCGCGCCCGCCACTGTTCCTTGCTAATGGCATAAACGAACATGTCCCACGATCGTCTCTGCATCCACGTATGCGCTTTCAGGCATCGTTCTTGGCGCATGCCAATGCGCTCTAACACGCGCACAGACGCGGCATTCTCAGCAATACAGTAGGCCCGAACGCGCCGGAGGTGAAGGGCGTCAAAGCCAAAACGCAGCAGGGCGCGAGCCGCCTCCGTCGCATAGCCCTGTCCCCAAGAGTCAGGATGCAGTTCATAGCCCAGTTCAGCCTCTTGCGCGTCGATTGTTGGCTTCCGCAGCCCACATGTACCGATGAGGCGGGAATCCGACACCAGGGTAATCGCCAATTGAAATTTGTAACGCGGCTGTTCCTGCTGCCAGTGGATAAACTCACGCACCAGACGTTGCACATCTTGCCGCAAATCTTGTATCCAAGGGGCATACCGTCGATAACACGGGTCGGACTGATAGGCAAAGACCGGTTGCCAGTCGTTTTCTTCGACCTCGCGTAGAAGTAGACGTTCGGTAGTCAGGATCATGACGCCTCGTTCTTTCTTACCGCCATGCCTCAGTACTTAAAGGCGTTCCCAAAAACAAGACAAGAGGGCAAATCTACGTTTTGCCGATGACACTTGATCTTCAATAAAAACAAGTAGATTTGCCTTCTGGCCTCGACTCAGTAGAACGCGATACCGCCATTGATCACGACCATTTGGCCTGTCATAAAATCACTGTCCGAGGACAGGAGATAGACCAATGTACCCGTCAGGTCTTCCGGCACCGCCGGCCGGTCGAGCGGACGATGCCGCTGTGGGCTTACCGGCGCATCCTCGGCCCGCTGGAATTGCGCCCCGCTCTCTGTGCCGCCCGGCGCGAGCGTGTTGACCGTGATGTTGTATGCGCTGAGTTCTTTGGCCAGGGCCCGGCTCAGGCCCATCACCGCCGCTTTCGATGAGACGTAATGCGGCCAACCCGGTAGGCCGCCGAGGAAGATCCCGGACCCGATGTTGACGATCTTGCCGCCGCCAGCCTGTTTCATGGACGGTACGACCGCGCGGCAGCACAGAAATGTGCCCTTGACGTTGACCGCATAGGTGCGATCCCACTCGTCCATATCCACATCCTCCATCTTGGTGATGTGGAGGCCGTCGAACAGGGCGGCATTGTTCACCAAGCCATCGATGCGTCCGTAACGCTCGATAACCTGACGCGCCATGTGCTGCGTCTGTGCCTCGTCCGAGACGTCGATCTGCATCGGTAAGACCTCGGCGCCAACCTGGCGTACGATTTCCGCTGTCTCGTGACAGTCAGCGATATCACAGATCGCTAGGGTTGCGCCCTCTTCGCCCAGGCGCCGGGCATAAGCCTGGCCAATGTGTTTGGCCGCTCCGGTGAGCAGCACCACGCGGCCGTCGAGTCTTCCCATATCCTCTGCCTCCATCACGGAAAAACATACGCCAACGAAGCCATGATGTCCCCATCCCGCCCCACACCTCGTCCGCCACCTCTACGACCAAGGCCCGCTTGGCGCGTTGCTCATCCTACGCTCCCGATCGTCTTCGTTGCAGGCTATATTATAATGCAATTACAAGTCCCGCGAGCAAACACGGACATTTTCTCTTGTTCCTTTGGCGTCTTGTACCATGCGCCATGCCACGAGGCCGTGACCCGGGTTACCCATTCCGTGTGAGGGTTCTCACAGAAGTAAAGGCGCATCTCAGGGTATCTTCAGACAGGCCATAGCTAGGCATTCCTACCGAGGCGACATGAGCACCGTTAGCAGGACACCGTCCGCACGCTCACGGCGTCTCCCTAGGCCATGCTTTCTTGATACACGTTACCCAAGGAGAATATGATGGCAACTGAAACGGTCACAGCAGCGAGCACGGTTGTCGGCAAAGGCGGTGTCGGTGAAAGTGGCGCCACGGATACCATTAACTATACGGTCTCCGCCACGGCCAACGTCAAAATGACCGCGCAAACGGCCAAGACCAGCCTGTGCCCCAATACCGGCGCATTCGCCTTGTTATTCAACAATGGGGTTTTAGTGGCCTTCGGATCGATCACCGACCAAGGCGCCACCATTATGGCCAAGGCGAGTCCGGGAGACCAGATCGTAGCTTACGTCGCCACCCATCCGATTCCCAATGATATTGTATGCGTCCGGCTGGGAGAATTGTCGTTTGTTCTGATCCAGGAGGCATAAACCGGCGAACGCAAGCGAGAGATAGACTGCGGGTTCGGGCAGGCGCGTCGTCAACTGCTCCGAGCCCGCGCTTGTCTCCTCAGACCCACCCTCCTAGCTCCTCACGGTCCAACTGTCCAGCGACTTCTCAAATCCAGCCATGAGTGAGTTATCCTGTTTGCCTTTTCGTACCCCTTGATAGACAATACGCCTACCGCGACACGGGAGACACGGAATTGGCAACCGGGTTACTCGAACATCACTCGTGCCTGAGAGGAGCGCCGTCTCGTCATGCCCTATGATTTCGACGAACTCATTGACCGATGTCAGACCGAGAGCAGCAAATGGCATAAATACGGTCCGGATGTTCTGCCCCTGTGGGTCGCCGACATGGACTTTGTCTCGCCTGAGTCCGTGCGCCAAGCTCTGCACGAGCGTATCGAGCACGGCATCTTTGGCTATGGCAGTATCATGCCGGAATTCTATGAGGTCATACGCGACCACTTATATCAACGCTACAGCTGGCGGGTTGCCCCCGACGCCTTGGTGCCGCTACCTGGCGTCATTACCGGCTTCAATCTGGCCTGTCGCACTGTTGCCTTCCCCGGCGATGGCGTCCTGCTGCAAACGCCGCTCTATCCCCCTATGCTGCGCATCCCCGGCAATATTGAGCTTCATGCCGACTTCATGTCGCTGTCGCGCGGCGCAGACGGGCGGTATGGTATTGACATGGATACCTTTGCAGCCACCTTCCAACCGCATACGCGGGTCTTCATGCTGTGCAATCCGCACAACCCCGTCGGCCGAGTGTTTACACAACGCGAACTGGAACAGATGGCCGAGCACTGTCTGCGCCATGACGTCGTCATCTGTGCAGACGAAATTCATTGCGATATCCGCTTCGATGACCACATGCATATCCCCATCGCCACGCTCGATCCGGAGATTGCCGCGCGCACGATCACCCTGATGGCGCCGAGCAAGACCTACAATCTCGCTGGCCTGCACTGCGCTTTTGCCATCATTCCCAATGCCACGTTACGAGACCGGTTTAACGCCCAGAGCCGTGACTTGGTCCATCGCAATATCAATATTTTAGGGCTTACAGCCGCCATTGCCGCCTACCGCGAGGGTCAGCCTTGGCTGGACGAAGTTCTGCAGTACCTCGACGGCAATCGGCAGGCTGTGCAGGCATATGTTGAGACCCAGCTGCCGGGCATCGCCATGGCCAAGCCGGACGGCACGTACCTGGCCTGGTTGGACTGCCGTCAAGCCGGTATTCCGCAGGACGATCCCTACACGTTTTTTCTGCAGCAAGCGCGCGTGGCGTTCAACGACGGATGCGACTTCGGCCCAGATGGAGCGGGTTTTGTGCGGCTGAATTTTGGCTGCCCGCGGTCATTGTTGATCCAGGCACTGGACCGCCTGCGTGAGGCCCTCTCAACTTTAACTTAAGTACCTTTTGAATGCGGAATGCGGAATGCGGAATGCGGAATAAATAAAGGAAAGCTTGCCCATTCCGCATTCCGCATTTTTATGAAGTCGCGTATTTTTCTCCTAGGGCCGTTTCCCAGCGGAGATAGTTGATCGCATCGGCAGAGTTGCGGTCCGGTCCCGAGAGCACCATGTCCGTGGGCGGGCGCATGACACCGGACAACCCCGTTTCAACGGTCAGACCGGCGGCTTGCCAGGCGGCCATGCCGCCCTCCAAAACCGAGACGTTTTGATAACCCAAGTCTTTCAGCGTCGCGCCGGCCAGGGTGGCATTGGCCCCGCCATTGCAGGTCACGGCAATCGCGGTCTCTTTCGACGGGGCCAGGTCCGCAATCTGCAATTCCAGGGCGCCCCGAGGCACCCATCGGGCGCCCGGCACATGGCCCTGGGCAAAATCCTGACTGGTCTCGACAAAAATCACGAGCGCCGGCGGCGCGGCATGCAAATCTTGTGGCGACAGGCGCTGTACCTGCTCTCTCGCTTGGGCCAGCCCAAAGGGCGGCGCCACTATTCCCTGCTCTAGCTGCAGACCGGCAGCAGCCCAAGCGGCCGTACCCCCCTGCACCGCATACACCTCTGTAAAACCGAACTGCCGATACCACGAGGCGACAATGGTCGCCCGCGCCTTGCCATCACAGGCAAAGACCACCGGGCAGTGCTTCACCGCCACGACGTCATCCGAACATTGTACCACTTGACCGCCGGGAAACCACCGAAAACCCGGGATGTGCCCCTTTTCGTATTCCTCAATCGTGCGCACATCGACAAAGTAGAAAACATCCCGCCCCCGCTTGTCCAGCATCGATTGCAGCGTGGGGATATCGACGTAACGCACGCCGTCCTCAGCCGCCAGCCGATCGGCATAGGCGTCGGCAGCGGCCAAGCCCTCGGGAGACGGCTCGGGGAGCTGCAGCCGGTCGGCTCCAGTCTCCAGCTCGTATCCGGACAACACCCATCCCGACGTGCCATTTTTCAAGCCATAGATGTTCGTCATGCCCATGCGCTGCAAGACTCGGGTGCCGATAATGCTGCGGGTGCGGCCGGCGCAGTTGATAATGACGGTGGTATCGGGATCGAGATCTTTGGTAATGTCGGTAATGCGCAACGCCAACTCGCCGCCGGGAACGCTGCGGCCGCCAGGGATGCAAAAGCGCTGATACTCTTCTGGCGTCCGCGTGTCCAGAATCACCAGCTTATCGCCGCGCTCGATACGCGCGTGCAGGTCCGTTGCCTCGATCTCGGGCACGTGGTGCACCACTTCCACCTTTTCCCCAAAATCTTTGCTGATGACATTGCTGCCCCACTCCGTGGTGTAGTCCTGCGCGGCCCACCAATTGATGCCGCCATCCAACACGGATACCTGGGTGTAGCCCATACGCTCTAGAGTTGCGGCGGCCAAGCTGGCCCGCTGCCCATTATCGTCGTACAAGACCACCTGCACATCTTTCACCGGAACCGCCGTGGCCATCTGGAATTCCAGTTGGCGCCGGGGAATAAGGCTGGAATCGGGAATGTGGGAACTATTGTGTTCGCCCGCTTCGCGGACGTCGATAAGGGCAAACGGCGTCTTGCCGTCTACAAGCTGTTGCAGTGCTTGAGGAGATATCTTCTCTGCCATCGTGTCCACCTCCATCCTGATCGGATTGATATGGCTCGCCATGCGTTCCGGACCTTGGGTAGGGGTATTCTAACAGTGAGGCCGGCACCTCGTCTATACCCACACGATACAAGACTGACATCCGTCCCCTTCGCATCCTTCATGGATCCCTTTCTCATCTTTTCATCATGGATGGATATGTATGATAGAATGCGGTCTGATTAGTCACGACGCCAACCGCGCGTAGGAGACGCTATGACTGCTTACCCTTGGTCGTGTATCCGTATTGGCCCTCTGCCCTGGGTCGTCATCCTCCTCGGTAACCTCGTGCTCGGCGGCCTGCTGACGCACAGCTCGGCGCAGGTGCATAGCGCGATCCGTCCCGACAGTTCGGTGGGCACAACAGTCACATCGAACGGCGCCGTCCATACCATTGCTGACGGCACGCGCCGGGGGGGGAATCTCTTTCATAGTTTCGACCAATTTACCGTGGGCACCGGAGATACCGCCCGCTTTACTGGGCCGCCAAGCGGCATCGAGAATATCCTGAGCCGGGTCACGGGTGGCCAGCCCTCGACCATTGACGGACGCCTGCAGTCCGATATGCCTGGCGCCAATCTCTTTTTCCTCAATCCGAGTGGCATCCTGTTCGGCCCCCATGCCCAACTCGACGTGCAGGGATCGGTTCATGTGAGCACGGCGGATGTGCTGCGGTTTGCGGATGGGACAACGTGGTCTGTCAACCTCAGTGCACAGAGTACTTTGACGACAGCAACCCCGGCGGCGTTTGGGTTTTTGCGTCCCAACCCGCAGGGTATTACGATCCGAGAAAGCGTGCTGGAAGTCCCGGCGAATGAAGCGTTGTCTGTGATTGGCGGGGATATTGATATTACAGGCGGGCCAGATGGGTTTGTCATAGCGCCGAGTGGTCACATTCAGCTCGTGAGCGTTGCATCGCCGAGTAACGTCATCCTCCATACCTCAGATCAGGCGCCAGGTCTCACAGTGGACGCCGCTGGACGCCTTGGAGCGATCACCCTCTCTGATCTTGCGGTCATGGATGTGCGTGGCGAAGATGGAGGTGGAACGGTAGTCATTCGGGGAGGTCGCCTGCTGGTCGATAACTCATGCATTCTTGCGGATACATTGGGGGATAGAGACGGGGCGCCGCTTGGAATTGACATTATGATCACACAGGATATACGCATACAAAACGACACATTAATCAGGGCGACCGCCTTTGGGGCAGGAGACGCCGGGGATATTCAGATCACGGCCGGCACGTTGACCCTCGGCAACGAGAGCTTCATCCTCAGCGCCACTTTCGTGAGCGGCGATGCTGGCGCCGTCACCGTCACCGCCGACACCTTGGCTCTCGACAATACGAGCACAATCGGTAGCGGCACTTTCGGGGGCGGCGATGCTAGCGCCGTCACCGTCACCGCCGGCACCTTATCCTTGGACAATCAGAGCCGCATCTTCAGCAACACATGCGGGAACGGCGATGCTGGCACGATCACCGTCACCGCCGACACCTTGACCCTCGACAACAGCGGCATCAGCAGCCCAACTTTTGGGAGCGGCAATGCTGGCGCGGTGACGGTCACCGCCGACACCTTGACCCTTGACAATCAGAGCCTCATCGGTAGCGCCACTTTCGGCAGCGGCGATGCCGGCACGGTCACCGTCACCGCTGGCGCCTTGACTCTCGACGATGGCCTCATCAACAGCGTCACTTTCAACAGCGGCGATGCTGGCACGGTGACGATCACCGCTGGCGTCTTGCCTCTCGATAATACGAGCGGCATCAGCAGCGACCATTTGCCTCGCGACAATACGAGCGGCATCAGCAGCGGCGATGCTGGCACGGTGACGGTCACCGCCGACACCTTGACCCTCGATAATAATAGGGTTGTTCCCCAATAGTTAATGAGGTAGGCTATCCTCCCCCAAACGATGGAGGGAGCCCAGCCAGGTCA
>CBCXVS010000237.1:0-12039 GCA_965178525.1 uncultured bacterium
ATGGACTTTTGAATTGGGCCAACCTGTTGATCTACTTAACCCTCCGCCTATTCTGCCAGGGGAACTTCGGCCTAGAGTAATCGGCGTCGCCAAGCGGAGACTCTGGGCCACGATTCCCAGCACTTCGAGACGCCGTCCGATACTGGCCCAGACCACAATGGCAAGAACGATGACCACGACGTTGAGCGCGTGACTGCACAGGCGAATCCGGGTCCGGGATGCCGGCGCTGCCAGGACATGCAGAGCCACCGTGCTGAGGCACGTCAGGCCGCAGCCAATCAAGGCCCACTGCGTCGGCAATGGCAAGCTTCCCATGCGCGCAAAACGGAGCGTAGAGATGGCCTCAGGCGGTGTGAGCAGCGCCCCCCACAGCAATCCGATGCCGACGAGTGCGTAGCATGGCCCCAAGCCGCTGAAAACGGCGGGCAGAACACGGAAGACGGCTTCAGGACGACGCATCGGTCGGCCTGCGAGGCGCCAGACGATAGAGCCAGCGCACAATCTGATCGGCGGCCACACACACGATCACCAACGCTTGCACGATATAGATGAGGTCAATGGAAATGCCCGAGCGCAGTTGCACCAACCCGGCGCCGTTGCGCAACCCTCCCCAGAGGAAGGCGGCAGGCAGAATGCCAAGAGGATGCGAGCGCGCCAACAAAGCCACGGCAATCGCATCGAAACCATAGCCGGACGAAAACGCTGCCGGCAAGGTATGATTTAATCCCAGGACTTCCCCCGCCCCAGCGAGTCCGGCCAAGGTGCCGGCTAGGGTCATGGTGAGCACGATCACCCACCCGACGCGTATCCCCGCATAGTGCGCCGCACTGGGGTTGGCGCCCACGGTGCGGATCCGGAAACCGATCGTGGTTTTGAACAGAAACTAGGCGACGAGACCCGCCGCCGCGACGGCCAGAACGAGCCCGGCATGCAACCGATACTGGGGCCCCAACAGCAAGGGCAGGTGCGCAGTGGGCAAGACGTAGGGCGTGCGATCGATACTGGCGGCCGGATCACGCAGCCCATGCTTCACCAGATAATCGACCAGTTTGACGGCAATATAGTTCATCATAATCGTATTAATGACTTCATGTGCGCCGAATTTGGCCTTCAGGATTCCCGGCGCCGCCCCCACACGGCCCCGCCTGCCGCCGCCGCCGCCAAAGCCAGTGGGAGATGCAACCACATGGGAAGACCCACCACCGCATAACCGACGACCGCCGCGACCAAGGCGCCCATGTAAAACTGCCCTTCCGCTCCGATATTAAACAATCCGCCATGAAAGCCCACCGCCACCGCTAGTAAGGCAGAGCGGCCACGCCGGTCTCGAGCAGCGCCCGCCATGACCCACACATCCCCTCGAACAAACCACGATAGGCATCGAACACATTGGCGCCACTGGCCCAGATGAGCCCTGCGCCCAGCAGCAGCGCCGTGGCGACGGCACAGGGAGGCAAGAGCCATTCCGTCCACGCACCCTGTCCCAGGACGCGCTGCATCCTACTCAAAGTTGACACAACGGCCCCGCATTTCACTACGCGCCGAGCCCCGCCATCAAGCGCCCTAACGACTCGCGCGTTGCCTCCCGCGCCGTTACGATGGCGAGAATTTTTCCCCGATACATCACGGCAATGCGGTCTGAGAGGGCCAGAATCTCGTCGAGTTCCGTAGAGACTAACAAAACGGCGCAGCCTTGATCACGCTTTTGTACGATCTGTTGATGCAGAAAAGCGGTCGCTCCCACATCGAGACCGCGTGTCGGTTGGGCCGCAATAAGGCAACGGAGTGGCCGTCCACACTCGCGAGCCGCCACCATTTTTTGCTGATTTCCGCCGGAGAGGCTGGCGGCGCGCGTGAGCGGACTGGGCGCACGGATGTCAAATGTCCGCATCAGAGACTTGGCATGCTCCATCACGGCCGCGGTGCGACGGACGAAGCCCCGGGCGAAGGGCTTGCGATCGTAGGTGTTGAGCACCAGATTGTCGGCAACGGCGTAGCGCTCGACCATCCCGTGCTTGTGACGATCCTCCGGAATATGCCCCACGCCGAGGGCGGCGATGCGTCGCGGTGTGGCGTTGGTGATCTCGACTCCCGATACCGTCATCGTGCCCGCGCTGGCGGGGCGGATGCCAGTCAATACCTCGATCAGTTCCGTCTGCCCATTTCCCTGCACGCCGGCAACGCCGAGGATCTCGCCCGCTTGAATATGTAACGACACACCGCCCACAGCCAGCGCGCCTCGATCATCTAACGCCCGTAGCTCACGGATGCGCAGCAACACGTCGGCAGACGCCTGCCGTGGCGACACCGTGACCGGCGGCGGGGCTTCACCCCCCACCATGAGGGCAGCAAGCTGTGCTGCGGTTGTCTCCGCCGGTGTCGCCGTGCCGACCACGCGTCCCTGGCGCATGACGGTAATGTGGTGTGCTACCTGGAAGACTTCTTGCAGCTTATGCGTGATAAAAATAATGGCCGTGCCACGTTGCGCCAGGGCCGTGATAGTGCGGAACACCTCCGCCGTCTCCACCGGCGTCAGCACGGCGGTCGGTTCATCCAGAATCAAAATATTCGCCTGCCGATAGAGCGCCTTGAGGATTTCAACGCGCTGCCGCATGCCGACAGGTAAATTCTGCACCCATGCCTGTGGGTCGACCTCGAGGTGATAGCGCTCGGAGAGCTCACGAATATGCTGTATGGCGCGTTTGAGATCGAGGAACGGGCCAAGGCGCGTCGTTTCCCGGCCGAGGATAATATTCTCCGCCACCGTCATCGCCGGTATCAGCATAAAATGCTGATGGACCATGCCAATGCCGTGTGACATGGCATCTTCAGGACGGTGTAGACGCACCGCTTTGCCGCCCACGACGATGTTGCCCTCGTCCGGTCGATAGAGGCCGTAGAGGATATTCATCAACGTCGTCTTCCCCGCCCCATTTTCTCCCAGGAGCGCATGGATCTCGCCTTTGGCAACCTGCACGTTCACCCGATTATTGGCGACCACACCGGGGAAACGCTTCGTAATCCCACGCATCTCTAAATGCGGAATGCGGAATGCGGAATGCGGAATGCGGAATAGCCGGATTCACCTCTTCACCCTCAGCCCATGGTTTGCAATGGCGTCTTCTTCTCTTATATCACCTACTTCGTTATAAGCCAAAATCTGAGGCACATACTAGCCACGGTCAGCATCAGAAATTCTTACATTCCGCATTCCGCGTTCCGCATTCCGAATTCGGTATCAGTTTTCAGTTTGAATCGTGATTTTACCGGCACGCAGATCATTGGCAATCTCGCGCAGCCGGGCTTGTACCGCCTCAGGAATCGCCGGTGCAGTGTCGTGGAACGGCGCGAGTCCGACACCCGCGTTGCGCGCATCAAAGACCTGGGTGCCGCCGGCGAATGTGCCGTCTATAACACGCTGTATAGCGCCGTAGACGGCATTATCGACGCGTTTCATCGCACTTGAGAGGAGCTTGTTGGCGCCCGGCGCCCGACCTTGTTTGAACGTTGTCATGTATTCATCCTGATCGACGCCGATCACCCAGGCGCCAGCCTGGGCGGCCCCTAGGATGGCGCCGGAACCCGTCGGGCCGCCGGCGCCGAAGATGACGTCGGCCCCTTCATCCATCTGCGACAATGCCGCAGTCTTGCCCCGGGCCGGGTCGGTAAAGCTATCGATGTAGACGCCGAGTGTGTCGCAGTCGGCGCAGACGTACTTGACGCCCGCTTCGTAACCCTTGCGGAACCTGACGACGGGAGGAATGGCCACCCCGGCGACGATGCCGACGGTCTTGCTCTTGGTCATCAGGCCGGCCAACGCCTCGGCCAGGAAGCCCGCCTGATCCTCGGCAAAGATCAAGCCAATGATGTTGGCCATCGGTGGGTCATAGGCGAAGTCCACAATGGCAAAACGCACGTCGGGATATTTCTGCGCCATCTTCTTCGTCGCATCTCCAAGCATAAAGCCCACGGTGATGATCATGTCGTAGCCGGCCGTGGTGAATTGTTCGATATTTTTCTCATAATCCGTCGGTTGCTGCGTCTCGATGAAGGCGCTCTTGAGATTAAATTCCTTCACCGCCCGTATCATCCCCTTGTAGGCAAACTCGTTGAAGGTGCGATCGTCGATTTTGCCGACATCGGTGACCAGTCCGACCTGCGACACCGACGCCGTTTGCGCCGCCGCGACGCTGCTCAACAGCATGATCCCAAGCCCCAACACAACCGATAGACGCAGTTGCATACGCACCGTCCTACTCCTCACAAGAATGTTACACGTCCTGTGGATGTCATGCCTGCCTCCAGGTTACAGCCGGTCTGCTGGCACACGCTGTTCCCTCTGGCAGCCTGTATGGTGCACAGAACATCCGAGGAAAGCAAGTCAAGAGCACGATTGGCAACTGAGCGCTACGACCATGGTCGAGAGCCAGACCATCTCAGGCCGTTCCCGACACCGGTGAGTCATACCAGGCCATGCACGCGCCACGGGCTCTCGCCTCAGCGGGTAGATTCTCAGGAAAAAAGCCTTTAAAATACCTCTTGGATTCAAGCTGGGCGTTCGGCGCCAGACCTGTCTCCACAACAGAAATGTGTGGTAGGATGCAGTCATGATACAGAAGATTGTCAAGAAACATCGTCTGCAAGAGCGTACCACCAGGCCAAATGACTTAGCCTACTGGTTGAGCAAGACACCCGAGGAACGCGTCGCCACTGTCGCCTATTTACGCAGACAATATTATGGAAACGCAACCAGACTTCAGAGAGTTGCTCGCGTTGTTCAGCGCCCACCATGTTGAGTACCTCCTGGTGGGCGGGTACGCGCTCGTTCGGGGAAGCGTAAAGTCAAGAACATACCTCGCCTAACTCCGGAGGCCTGTCATGGATGAGTTGAGCGAACTTCGCGACTTCCTGGAAACAGGACAGATTGAAAAGGCCCTACTTCTAGTGGACGAATTGGACGAAATGAGCCGTGAGGATAAGATCAACAAAATCAGTAGCTACATGCGTATCCTTCTCATTCACGTGATGAAGCAGCAGGCTGAGCAGCGCAGTACACGGTCCTGGGAGTTGTCCATAAAAGAAGCGCGACGGCAAATTAGACGAACCAATACCCGGCGCAAAGCGGGTGGCGTCTATTTGAGTCAAGACGAACTGATGGAAGAGCTTAAGGACGTCTACGATCTGGCGCTTGAACGCGCAGCGTTAGAAGCTTTTGGGGGAATTTACACGGCAGAGGAAATGACGCCGCGCATTTCTCGTCAAGAGATATTGGAACATGCGCTCACCCTCATAATCGAAGCGTAAACATACAGAAACCTTCGGGCGTCCTTCCCGCTCAACGCCATGACCTCCTCTCAATATCTATGCTCGCCTTACCATTCCCTTACGCAGTTGCCAAATGACAATGCGCACCCCTCGGTCTGTTGTTGATCCTCAGGAGTCGCGCTGCTACAATGGCCCCGGCATCATACCAGCCACCGGATCGCATGGGAAAAGTTTGAAAGCAACAGAGGATAGAGCGAGCAGCATGATTGACACGGCTGAGCCCCAATATAAAGAATATGCCATTGAAGAATTTCTCGTCCGCAGCGAGCCGTATTACCGGACCGTGGGCGATGAACTGGCCCTGTTTACCGGCGCCTACAACCAGCGCATTCCCGTCTTGTTGAAAGGCCCCACGGGCTGTGGGAAAACGCGGTTTGTTGAGTATATGGCTTGGAAATTGGGCCGTCCCCTGGCGGTGGTGCGGGACAAAAATCAGCAACCGCTCGGGGATCGCGAGGTCCGCGTGCCACTCGTGACCATCGCCTGCCACGAAGACCTCACCGCCAGCGACCTAGTCGGACGCTATCTGCTAGATGCGGAAGGTACGCGATGGATTGACGGCCCCATGACGCGGGCGGTCAAAGCGGGCGCGATTCTGTACCTGGACGAAGTGGTCGAGGCGCGCAAGGACACCACGGTCCTGATTCATCCCCTCACGGACCATCGGCGTATTTTGCCGGTGGAGAAGCGCGGCACGATTGTTGAGGCCGACGACCGTTTTCTGCTGTGTATTTCCTACAATCCGCACTACCAGAGCGCCTTGAAGGATCTGAAACAGAGCACCCGGCAGCGGTTTATCGCCATTGAATTTGACTATCCGCCTCCGGAAATCGAGGCAGAGATCGTGCAGCGAGAGAGCGGCTGCACCGCCGCGCAGGCGGAGGCGCTGGCCAAACTCGGCGTCAAGGTGCGCAACCTGCGCGACTATGGGCTGCAGGAGGGCGCGAGTACCCGCTTACTCATCTACGCGGCGCGCCTCATGTCGGAGGGGATCACGGCGCGGCGCGCCTGTCAGGTCGCGCTGGTGTGGAATCTGACGGACGAGCTGGAACTACAACGGGGCATCGAAGAGGTGGTGACCTCCATCTTTGAGTAGGGGTAGACGTGGGGCTAGAACTTGACGAGGTCAAAGGCATCATTGAACTCTATTGCCGCGCCCTGTCCGGCGCGCCCATCGACGTGCTCGACACGCAAGACCTGGTCCGCAAACACATCGGCTGGGTCGACGAAGACGCCGCTTCTACAGATGGCGACACGGTATTTCTGCCGCCTGTGGTCGACCGTTATGCGGACCCACAGGACAACTTTGCCTGGTTCAAAGTGATCGCCACACACCAGGTTGCGCATCTGGAATTCGGCAGCTTTGCGTTCGCCTTCGAGACGCCGTCAACTCGGTTTGCCGACCGGCGCTTACAGCGCGAACAGGAGGTCATGCAACCGCTGGGAGGCGCCGCAGACCCGGATGGACTCGGACCGAGGCAGGCCTACACGGCGATTGGCCGCTTCCTGCGCCTGTTTCCCAACCGAGAGCTGGCGCTCGATCTGTTTACCGTGTTGGAAGATTGCCGTCTGGACTACCGCATCACGGTGGAGTACCCCGGTATTCGGCAGGCCGCGCGCCGCGTGCAAACCGAGGCGCTGGAAAGCCGGCCACGCATCGATACGCTGCCGGTGCGGGAAGCGCTGGTGGAGCTGTTGATCCACATGAGTCTGGAACAGTTTACTGGCCTGCCCGTGCCGCAGCTCTACGAGGAAACCGCTCGCATGCTCGCCCGCATCTTGCACCTCCTGCGAACGGCGCAAGCCACGGTGGAAGATACGGCCGAAGCGACCTTGCGGGCTTATGACATTCTTTCTCGCATCCCGAACGAGACGTATCCGGAAGCGCAATGGCAGCTGCAGGACCTGGCGGCGCCCGGCGATTTCTCCGAAGCGGCGTTGGAGGCGCTTCTGGCCGAACTCCAAGCGGCATGGGAGGACGACACCGCGCCGTACGACACCGCGGAGCCCGTGGATTACCGGGGGGATTTTAAACCGGCCATGGTGCAGTTGCTGACCCAGCTACAGATGGACGGCGACCAACAAGGAGAGGGGGAACCCGTATCCCAAGAGATGCTGGAGCAAATGTTGGAGGAGGGCGTCGAGTTTGCGCTGGATACCGGCCAGGATGGGATGGACCTGAGCATGAGCATGTTGGCGCAGAATCTGATGCAGGAAGCCGGCATCCCCGAACCCAATGCCATGCCGCAACCGCACGGACCCTTGCTGCACGACACCGAGCAGGACGGGACCTTAGAGTCCCGAGGGCCCCGCACCTATATTTATGACGAGTGGGATTTCTATGCGACCGCCTATAAACCCCGGTGGTGCATGGTCACGGAGAAGGAGCTGGCCGAGGGCGAGACCGCCTTTTATAACGACACCTTGAAAACGTACCATGCGCTGTCACACCATATCAAGCGTCAATTCGAACTCATCATGCCGGAGCGCTTGCGCAGAACCTACCGGCTGGTCGACGGGGAGGACGTGGATCTCAACGCCGCCCTGGAAGCCTGGGCGGACCTGCGCATGCAGGTGCCGCCAGATGACAAGATTTACTGGTGCCGGTACAAAATCCAACGGGATGTAGCGGTGGTCTTCCTCCTGGATATGAGTGCTTCCACCGCCGAACCCATCTATGTGAATGAGCCCATGGCTGACGGCCAAGACGCGCCGCCGGACGCCGCGGCGTATATGGTCTGGGTACGCCGCCGCCAAGAAGCGCAGAGCCGCCCCAAATCCAAACGCATTATCGACTTGGCTAAGGAAAGCACGGCGTTGCTGATTCAGGCCCTCGAATCGATTGGGGACACCTATGGTATCTACGGCTTTTCGGGATACGGCCGGGATAATGTGGAATTCTACATCATCAAAGACATTGCCGAGCGCTTTGGCGAACGCGTCAAGCAGCGCCTTGACAGCATTACTCCCCTGCACGCAACTCGTATGGGACCGGCGATCCGCCATGCCATCACGAAGTTGGAAGACCAGGCCGCCAGCACCAAAATCCTCTTTCTGATTAGCGATGGCCGTCCCCAGGACCGCGGCTACAGCCGGCCAGGAGCGGAGAAGGAGTACGCGGTCCACGATACCCGCATGGCGCTGCTCGAAGCGAAGCAGAAGGACATCACGCCGTTTTGTCTGACCGTCGATAAAGCCGGGCATGATTATCTCAAGGCGATGTGTGGCGATATGGGCTACGAGGTACTCGATGAGATTGCCTTGCTACCGGCGCGCTTGCCCATACTCTATCGCACGCTGACGATGTAGATTGCCGACCCTCTGACGCCGGGCCGCCGTCCGCCGCGACCCGGCGCGGCATTAGTGGACCTCGAACACCAGCTTGCCCTGAAGGTGGCGCGCTTCGCTCACTCGGTGAGCCTCAGCCGCGTCGGTGAGCGGGTAGCGGGTGATGGCCGGCGGCCATACCGCGCCGGCATCCAAGAGTTCCAGCATCCGTTCCAGATGTTTGCGGTCGCGGGTGACATTTGGGCGCAAGGTCGACACGTCCTCTCGGGTTGGCGTATAGCCTTCCGGCGCTGGCGCAATCCAGACCAGGCGCCCGCCTGGCTTCAGCACCTCATAGGAGCGTACCTGCACCTCGCCGCCGACCGTGTCGAAGACGACGTCGCAGTCGGACACGGTTTTGGTGAAATCCTCCGCATTGTAGTCGATCACCCGATCCGCGCCGAGGCTGCGCACGTAGTCGTGGTTGCCAGCGCTGGCCGTCGTGATCACCGTGGCCCCGAAATGCTTGGCCAGCTGTATCCCGAAGCCGGCACAGCCACCCGCGCCGCCCTGGATCAGAATGGTTTCGCCGGAGGCAATCTGCGCCGTATCCTCGATGGCCCACAGTGAGGTGAGGCTGGTCAGCGCCATGGCGGCCGCCTCAGCATGGCCGAGATTGTCGGGCTTCTTGGCGATGATCTCGGCCTTGATGGCGACTTTTTCCGCATACGTGCCTTCAAGACCTTGATCCAAGACCCCGAACACGGCATCGCCGACCGCGAGGTCCGTGACACCCGGGCCGACGGTGCTGACGACGCCCGAAAAGTCGCGGCCCAAGATATGAGGGAAGGCAAGATTGTAGCGGCCGCCCCCCAACCGCACCTTGTAATCGGCCGCGTTGACGCTGGCCGCGTGGATGTCGACGACCACCTCGCCCGGACCGGCAGCCGGGTCCGGCGTCTCCCCGTAGCGCAGCACCTCCGGCCCACCATGTTCCGTTAACAGCACTGCCTTCATGGCCTTCTCCCCTAGTGTATGTATGGTTGCGTTCGCGGATGGATGCAATGCTATGGCTGGCTCCGCAGCGTCCCATGTGATACACGCCGTCGTCGCCTGCGAAAGAAACCAGCCATGAACCATATTGGCATGGACGTCTCTAAAAATCAAAGTCAGACGCCGCGGCAAGACGGTCATGCGTGTTGCTTGTCTTCTGCCCCGCTATCACCCATACTCAAGATCGCATTGGGGCGGAAGACCAAAAACGTTGCGATCTCTCTCATGACTTCAGAGGCCGGTTGCTACCCATTGGCCCTGCCCTCAATCACCACGCGCAAGGAGGTGTAAGATGGCCGTCACGCGCCTGACCCTGACGTCCCGACAACCGATGGCGCAAGGACAAGCCTTCGGTCACGTCGGCCCCTATGAGCAACTCGACGGCACGGTCTACTTCGCCGTTGATCCCCACCATCCCGCCAACGGGCTCATCGCAGACCTAAAGCTGGCGCCACGCGACGCCCGTGGCCAGGTCCATTGCGCGGCGGATTTCCGCCTGCTCAGGCCCGTGGATTCGCAACGCGGCCATCATCGCCTGCTGTTTGACATCCTGAACCGGGGGCGCCCCCTGGCCTTGCGGAATCTCAACAGTGCGCCGGACATCGCCGCCCACGAGCCGCTGCATCCGGGCAACGGCTTCTTGATGCGTCAGGGATACACCGTGGCCTGGTGCGGCTGGCAACACGATGCGCCCGATGTGCCTGGCGTCATGCGCCTGCGCCCTCCCGAAGCCGTCACGCCCGACGGTCCCGTCTCCGGTCCGGTGGTGTCCACCTTTCAACCCAGTGCCCTCACGCCTGTGCAGTTCCTTGGCAACCGCATGCACCGGCCCTATCCAACGAATGACCTGGAAGACACGGACGCGGTGCTCACCGAGCAAGAGCACGAAGATGCGCCGGAGCGGATCATTCCGCGTCAGCAGTGGCGCTTTGCACGGCTGCAAGACGGGCATGTGGCGCCCGATGCCTCGCACGTGTACATGGCAGCGGGATTTCAGCCCGGCAAGGTTTACCAGGTCATCTATCATACGACCGGGGCGCCGATTGTCGGGCTGGGTTTACTGGCCACGCGGGACCTGGCGTCCTACCTCCGGTATGCCCCAGCTGAGGCTGGCAATCCCTGTGCCGGCGATGTCGCGCATGCCTACGGCTTCGGCGTGTCTCAAAGCGGCAGGTTTCTCCGCACCTTCCTGCACCTGGGGCTGAACCAGGATGAGGAGGACCGCCCGGTCTTCGACGGGATCATTCCCCATGTTGCCGGTGCCAAGCATGGTGAGTTCAATCAGCGCTTCGCCCAACCCTCCAGCCAAGCCAGCCGCAGCCCCAACAACCTGTTTCCTTTCAGTGACATGGAACAGACCGACACGGAAACGGGCCGCACCGATGGGTTGTTATCCCGGCTGGCGGCCCGGGGCCAACTTCCCCGCGTCATGCATACCTACACGTCGTCGGAATACTGGGGCGGCCATGGCGCCTTGGTCCACCTCGACCTCACCGGCGTCCGCGACCTCGAGGTGCCGGAATCGGTGCGTATTTACCACTTTGGCGGCACTCAGCATCCCTTGGGCTCGTTTCCGCTGCGGGACACGGATACGGTCAATGGTCTACGCGGCCAACATCCCTTCAACGGCATCGACTATCGGCCGCTCCTGCGGGCGGCGCTGGTGAATCTGGACCGCTGGGTCACCGCCGGGGAGAGGCCCCCGCCGAGCCGCTATCCCCGCCTTGACGACGGCACTGCGGTGTCGCCGGAGACGCTGGCCGACACCTTCCGGGCCATCCCCGGCGTGCATTTCCCGCGGCCCTTGCGGTCCTTCACCCGTCTGGACTTCGGAGCGGAGGCCGGCGTGGCGACGAAAGTGCCCGCAGAGGTGGGGAAGCCCTATCCGTGCCAGGTGCCCGCTGTCGACCCGGATGGCAATGAAGTATGCGGCATTCGCCTGCCCTTTCACCTGGCGCCTCTGGCCACCCACACCGGCTGGAATGTGCGCCATGCCGACGTTGGGGGAGCGGGACAAATCCTGTCCTCCGGTGGGGCCTCGGGTGGCACCCTAATCGGCGCCACGATTCCCTTCCCGGCCACGCGGCAAGCGCGCGAGGCGTCTGGGGACCCACGGCGTTCCATTGAGGAACGCTATGCTTCAAAGGAGGCGTACCTAGTGCAGGTGAGGCAAGCGGCGCAGATGCTGATCCAGGAACGGTATCTGATGGCCGAGGATCTGGAGAGCATAGTGGTGGAGGCGGCGCAGCACTACGATCTGTTGCGGCCTAGGTAAAGGGGGTCACATCTTTAATCTTTAATCCGAAGTTCCCCTGGAAGAATAGGCGGAGGGTTAAGTAGATCAACAGGTTGGCCCAATTCAAAAGTCCATTTACAGGGGAACAATCCAACCTC
>CBCXVS010000238.1:0-1596 GCA_965178525.1 uncultured bacterium
ATGAAGGCCCTCATCATGACAGGAGAGTCGGTCTCAGGCAATCGGCGTAACTGCTTCATCAAGAAAGGAGTTGGCTTAACTTAAGGCCATTCCCGTCAACCCCTGTATTATGATGGCATTTAGGGTCAAAGGACAATACGAAACATGAGAGGCGGCGTTGATGAAGATTCTCATTTGTCTGGATTGCGACGGCACGCTTTTTACCACTGAATCCTTGATACCACCGGTGCGCGTCTCGCAAAAGCCTGTTCCCTTGTCTCGCCTGGACGAACTTGAAGCGGCTGGTGTTCAATTCGTGCTCGTCTCGCCGAGTTCGGCATGCGACGGCTTGCCCTATCCGCGGATCCTACACCCGGACCGCGCCCAAGCCCTGCGCGATGCGGCGGCACGCTATCCCTCGGATCTCTATGTCTATCTGAGCGATAATGTCGGCGACGACGGCGTCTCGCGGCAAGCGGGATTTTCCTATATTCACCCGGATAACTTTAGGTGATACCGGCTTTAAGCGGAAACCGGCGCCGTGACAAACCGCGGCAATACGTCTTGCCCAACAAGGTGATGTGGAGTCCTACCTGGCGGACCATCTCGGATTCGTCTTGGGATCGCACTCGTTATCGGCCCGCCGCCGCCACGACTGCCATCATTTTTTCCACGGCCTCCGCTTCATCGCCGGCACCAACCAGGGTTTTGACGCCATTCACCACGGTCGTGGGCACATCATCCACTTGATGCCGGATCGCCACATAGGGAAAGAGGTTCACCATAATCACGTCCGTTGACACCCAATCACTCGCGATCGCCAAACGTGTCGCCAGCGTCACGGCCGACGTGCAGCTCAGTCATGTTGGTAAGACAATCACCTCCAGGCGCATGGGCTGGGTGAGTTGCTGAAGTTGCGCCGTTGTCTCCGGACGCAAATCCGGCGAACCGGCCGCCACGTCTTTGAGTGCGCCGAGGAAGGTCGCGAGTTCATCCCCATCCGGCGCTCCGTAATAGCGAATGCCGTTATCCTTCTCGCCATAAAGTGCAATAGCTGGCGTGCGGTCGATGCCCACTTGCGCTTCGCGCTCGGCGTCCCAACGCCCCACATGTGGGTGCAGGGCAACGTGTTTCGAATGGCGTTCAATCTCTTGCAGCAGGCGTTGCTCGGCATGGGTGTACCAACTGTCCACGTTGGACGTGTAGTAGTGCATCGTCACCGAGCCTGCAAGGTCCTGTAAGGCGTCACGGATCATCGTCGTGTCGATGGCATATTCCTGCTTCATGGTCTCTCCCTTGTCGCATCCCAAATACGCGTCGATGAGCTGGTCAGAGTCTAACCGGGCGCGCTTGGAAGAACCATTCAGTATTTCTGAAGCGCGTGTTCAGCAGAAGCTTATGGGCTGCACCGGCTATTTCTGGTAATCTGTCATGAGCAGGAGGTCAGCGATATGGAATTGCATCATTTGCGGATTTTCGTGATTGTGGCCGAGGAACAGAATCTCACCAAAGGGGCTCGGCGTCTGTATATGACCCCGCCGGCATCGGGTAGGGGCATCATGTCGCCATGCCCCCCCCCTCAGAACCGTGCGGGCGACTTTCATCGCACACGGCTCA
>CBCXVS010000238.1:1602-12008 GCA_965178525.1 uncultured bacterium
CCGGCATCGGGTAGGGGCATCATGTCGCCATGCCCCCCCCCTCAGAACCGTGCGGGCGACTTTCATCGCACACGGCTCAAGCAAACCGGTATCCTTCATGACTTCCTCCGGTGTAGGTGTTGATCGCAGTACCGATGCACCAGCGCCAGGTTCGATACGGCGTCCTCTCCGCCCTTTGATTTTGGGATGACGTGGTGGACATGGAGTTCCTCCCCGTTGTGGAGGCTGTCCTGGCCGTGCGGGCATGGCCCGCTCTGCCGCCGCGCCAGTTCCCGTTGGCGCGGGGTGGGGAGCAGGTCCGCTTTTCTTTCCGCGCGCTGTTGCCACTAGGCGCCTCGGTCCGGATCATCCGGCGATGCGTCGTGCACGACCATGATGTGCCCTCGGATGGGTGGCCACGAGAGTTGGGGGAGAGGGTTTGCCGTTTCTGGGTCGCCAAATACCCACTGGTCGTTTCTTCCCTTTCGGAACGTACCGCAGTATTGCTTTCTCATCCATTTCCACGGTTTGCTGGGAGGGGTCCGTTTGCACCACCTCACGTCTCGGTGCTACCTCCAGTGGTCGATCTCCTTAAATGCCTCGCTTGCGGCATTGGTCTTAAAATAGTTCCCCCACCCATTCAGGATCGGCCTGAGCTGCTCGATCACCGCCTCGGCCTTGTGTCCGACTCGCGTCGTCCATTCTCGCTTTAGTCGGGGCTTGCGGCTCTTTACCGATTCCTTACTGGGCTGAAGCAGCAGTTTGTCTCCCGTTCTCGTCTGCGATACGGGGTAGGGGCCAACGTTGAACCCCAGGAAGTCCAAGCCCTCCGTGAGGTGTCGCATGGGTGTCTTCTCTGTTGAGCGTGCCAACCCTCTTTCCGCCCGCCACTGCGCCACCTGCGCTCGGGCCGCTTCCGCGTCTGCCTGTGTTTCTGTGAAGATGCAGAAGTCGTCCGCGTATCGGACCAGGGCTCGTCCACCTCATACCCTCTCGGCGTCATTGCCTTTGTGCTACTTTTGCTATCTGACGCCTACCGCCCCTTCCATGCCGTGGAGGGCGATATTCGCCAGCAGTGGGCTGATGACCCCGCCTTGTGCCGCGCCTTCTTCCACCGCTTCAAATAGCCCTTGATTGACCACTCCTGCCTCCAGCCATGCCTTGATGAGGTTTTGCGCCGGGAACCCCACGGCGGCGGCTAGGATGGTTTCGTGTCGGATGTGATCACATGCGCCTTTGATGTCCGCATCCAAACCCCACTTCCTCTTCTTCTTTGGACTGGTGATGTTATAGATGCGCTGCCTGGCGTCCTGGCATCCCCGTCCGGGTCTGAACCCAGATGAGCCGGGCGCAAAGCGGGCCTCCCATTCGGGTTCTAACGCCTTTTTCACCACGGCCGGTATCCTCCGCTCCAGCATGCTGGGAAGGCCTAGAGGTCGCGTCTTGCCATGCGCCTTGGGAAGGGTGACCCGTCGCAGCGGCTGCGCCTGCCAGGGCTGCTAGGTCGCTCACGCCCGCACCAGTTCCGTTCTGGCTTTCGGTGTTTTGGCAACCACTTGGGCTACACCATGAGTTTCCCGACCCTTGTTGATCTGCGTCACCTTCCAAACCCTGAGTTCTCGGTTGGCTCTGCTTCGCCACATGAGTCGTTGTAGAGAGCGCAATTTCTTGTGATCTCCCTGTCGTGATGCCCGATAGAGCCGTTGTCTCAGGTTACGCACCCATTTCCGGTTGCGCCTCCAGTTAATGGATTGCCATCCGTCGATTGGCGTTTTGGCTCTGGTCATCTCAGTTTCCTGAAACATCGACCCTCCACCTCCATAAGTAACGATTACATCGTTCGATGGTCGCTTCACCTGCTGCGCGTCAGCACCCTTGCAGGTTGGGGATTGCCCTATCCAGCCGGTTGTGATTTCCCGTTGCCTTTCGGCTGCTGGCTTTCGCTTCTCGCAGCATCTTGTGCCGCTTGGGAGTTGGCCCTTCCTTGCGGTGGGGTTGCTGGATTTCCAGACCCTGACGGGGGTTCCCTGTTCCGCACAACTGAGGTGCGACTGACTTCGACGCCTTCTGTGCACCGAGACCTGTGGTGGGTCCACGGGGTCCTCAGCATCCCCCTTGCACATTGGTCTATTGCCACCGTCTGATCTACATTGCCGTGGTTGTGGGTTGCGATGCTTCTCACAAAGGTTCGCTCTCGTTCGCCGTATCAGTCTTCGCCTCGCCCGGGTTCGGGGGGTAGCTTCCTTTCCCTTTAGGGCTTTTCCCCTCAGCTTCACACCCCGCCGGCAGCCGCGACGCATGTGAGGGTGGCGATAGGTCCGCACACGGACCTGCATTTCCTTCAACTGGTTCAAACCACTTAAGTTAGGCGTCTTCAGGTCGCACGCCCTGGTTCCCAAATGAAAGAAACCTTGAATATAAGCTTAGACAAGGTATGATCAACTTTCTGAAATTTGCGGATGAAGTACATAAAGATTTAGAAGTCCAATATAATGATCATGCTCATGATTCCATACAGATACCGTTGGATGCGGTATGGATTATCCATCCGCCAGTAGAGCATGTCACTGAATATTGGTATCATGACGGTTTTCTTAAACCGCCAAGAGAGTCCCCGGTTATCATACAGATTCAACGGATCGTACTCGTCAGGATCACGCCGATGCCCTATAACAAACTGCCTCAGCTACTGGAGAGGAGACGCTGAGCGTGCTGGGCGCTATCACGCCGACGGGGTCGCGATCTCTTTGGCTCGGCGCAAAAATTCGCCGAACTGGCGCCCTGGATGCCCATCATGCCGGGGATTGCCATCAGCCTGACGGTGTATGGCTTCAATCTGTTCGGCGATGCGATACGGGATGTGCTCGATCCCCGGCTGCGCGGGCAATGATAACGGTTTGGGACGTTTCCCGAAAGGATGCTATGAGGTATTGCCCCTGGAACAAGCCCTGGCGGAAATCGAAACAGACCGACCATGACGTACACGATTGTGATCCTGCGCCGTGCACAAAGAGAGTTGCAGCGTCTACCTCATGAGGACTGTGAACGTGTACTAGGCTGTCCAAAAAGGTCTTGCAGCGTCCCGTTTTGATGCCCGGAATTTGGACCTCGTAGGGTGGGCCACCATTTGACCCCATCGGAGCGCGGAGCCCAGATGAGTATGCCCGTGGACAGGCAGAAAAAGATGCTTTAGACTCCATATCCGGCAACACTGTCATAGGATCAGAGCGGGAAATCCGCATGGATATAGGCTAACGTCATCATATCTCGTATCTGTGAAAAACTTTCGGGAGGAAATAGATGAGAGACAAAAATATACTCAGATTATTTCTGATCACAGTACTTGTTGGTTTATGTTTACCATTGGGATCTTTTTCACATCTATACGCCCAAGAGTCGATGCGTCTGGAAGAGCTATATCCACAGTATGGACAATCAGGGAACGGATAAAACTGACGTTATGGACCGAAGCCATTACAGCGATAGATCGCCTAAACGCAGTGATCCTTAAAGGACCCGGCATCGAAAGGGAATTAAAATTCCGCTACAAGTTCAAGCGCTCTCCGAGTAGGCAACCGCCTGAGGTGATGGAGGTGTGGGTTCAGTTGCCTTTTGTGCCAAATTTTGGTCAGCCTCATCAGATTGAATTTTGGGTCACAATGTCAGAGTCAGACGAGGGTTACCGATTGTACGCCCCCTTTACGGTACAGGCTCCTGTTCCTCGTCGAGAACCACAACAGGAAACGGCCCGGAGGCCCTCCACAGACTATCATCGTATCACAGTGCAACCGGATATAGGGCAAGCAGGGGAATGGATAAAACTGACGTTAAGGGGGAAACGCGTTGGAGGATGGATAGATAGCCTAGCAGAGGTGACATTTCTAGGACGCAATAACACGCAAGCAAAGGCATTATCACACCGCATTAGACGGCTGGGTAATCCGATGGAGGTGGATGTTCAATTGCCGAATTTTGGTCGGGCTCAGGAGATTCAATTTCGGTTCACAGGGGGAAACAGGGAGACATGGGTGTTGTACGCCCCCTTCAGGGTTAGGGTCGTACAGGCTCCTGTTCCTCTACCTCGTCCACCTAATCCATTCATACCGCCTCAGGTGTGGATTCTTGCTGCGGTCTTATTCGCGGCGGTTCTGGGAGGATCATTACTAAGAAGAAAGAAGCGTTCCCAAAAAAAGGGACGGGAAGCAAACGTGTCCCCGTCTGTACCGAGCGTTCGATTCGAATCCAAAATAGATCCGACAGGGGTTCAGCAAATCAACCCAGGTTCAGGTGTTACTTTCGATGTTGAGCTCTGTCTGAAGGCACCCGGATCAGGACAACAAACGATTACCGGAGAAGAACTCTGGTCCAGCAAGAAACGACAGCATCACAGGGATAGGATCAAGAAAGGATAACCGATGGATAATCTCGAAATGACCGTAACGAGCGTCAAGCAATTTTTTGATCTATTAGACGTCTCACCAGAGCAATTGTCGAAAATGTCCCAAAGCAAGAGCATGAAATCGCTCAAAACAAATCTTTCAAAGAAGGCACCCGTCTTTAAACCGCCAGTATCTTTTTATGAGCATCTGTTCAAGTATATGGTTGAGTTGTTGGACATTGAGATCCCGGAAATACTGGGCAATGCCTGGAGTAAATACAAAGACTTACGGAAATACTGCGATCCGAAAAAGTACCCTCCGGATGAAACGTTCTTCGTTCACCTTGGTGAGCATACAATTCACTCCGAGCATACGCCTTCCTTGGAACCTATTATCAATGATATGCCGATCCAGGCAGCGAACTTGACTTTCACGATTAAGCTTGACTTCACCCTTAAAGGTATGATCCTAAAAATTAAGGGTGGCAAGATCATGGAGATAAGAATTGGTTCCTGTCAAGGTAAAGGTTCGATTGAGAGTGAAGGTGTATCACTCATACAAAAGCAAAGCAAGCCCGTTCAATTGCCAGGCGTACTGGCTCTGGGTGAAGGAATTCCGATAGAGTTGAGAGCTGGCTCATCGCAATCACATTCAGAAAAAGCTTTCAAGGACAAGGAGTCACACGGCGCAATAACCCGAGATGAGTTAGACATTAGCCACAAAGGTATAGTGGAACTGGAGAAGTCTCATGAGCGCGACGCACAACTCATCTCTGAACTTCAGCAAGAACTAACAGCGGTTTACCAGCAAATAGAGGGAGCCCAGAAGTCCCGTGAACCTACTTCCCATCGTGTTCAAAGTAGTGAAGACAAACCGACAGAGCGGTTTGTCCCAACAACGTTAGGCGTTGTGAAGCATATGCCGGCTAGTCGAGTGACGATCTGCGACATTTGCGGGCAATCGGTATTAAGAGGTCAAATTGATGCGCACAAGGCGCAGCACTTGGCAAACGCTTAGCCTAAGGCGTCCAAATCGGCGGTTCACCGTTAACCAGTTTTTTGGGCTCAGAATATCACCGCCGTCTTTGCTGTTCTCCCTGAGGCCGCTGGGGCAGCTGCCGGCACCCGTGAACACCACGACCCGCGTCTCCGCATCGTCACGAAAGCTCAGCGCCACCTGCTCGATTTCTTCGAGCAGATGGCGCGTTCAACGCGTTGGCTTTTTCCAGCCGGTTGCAGGCGACAACGGCCACGCGGCCACCCCGTTCAACCGTTAGATTTTCGTACGTCATGCGTATGGCTCCTGATCTTCCCCGCGAGCTGCGATCCCATCACAGACTTGAAACGCGCCTGTAAAATACCTATCATGCAAAACCGACGCAACGGCATCGAGGATAACGTCAGTCTTTGTATGGCGGCGTTTGCGGAGACATGTCGGGGTCTATAGAGGCCGGACGGGGAGAGGAAAGCAAGGCATGGCGGCTCAGGCGCTGATGGACCGAGATGTTCCGATTGTCTGGCGTGCGCCTCTTCGCCACATGGGCATGCGCCTCTTGGCCGCTTGCGTCTGGCTGTTGGCGTGCACGGCGCAAGCCGACCATAGGCCACAGGCGGTGACCACTTCGGCGCCCTTTGATACAGAACCGATTTTGCCTATTCCACTCACGGTGGACGTGGATCAGCGCTAAGTCGCGCTGGGGCAAAAGCTATTTTACGACATTCGGCTGTCACACCAAAACCGGGTCGCGTGTGCAACGTGTCATCAACTCACACAAGGAGGAGACGACGGCCAGCAGCGGGCGCTGAGCCCCGATGGGAGCTTGCAGAGCCTCAATACGCCGACGGTCTTTAATGTGGCTTTGAATGCCCGATACCACTGGGACGGCGCCATACGCACGCTGGAAGCCGAAGCGGGAGCCGCGCTGCTCAGTCCGAAGATGATGCACACGAGCTGGCCGGAACTCTTAGGCAAACTCCGCGCCGATGCGGCCTACGTCGCGGCCTTCAATGCGGCCTATGCCGGGGGCTTGACGCGGGCGCATGTCATCGACGCCCTGGTGGCTTATGAACGCTCGCTCCTGACGCCCAATGCCCGTTTTGACCAGTACCTGCGCGGCCGCCACGAGGCGCTCAGCACAGACGAAAAACGTGGCTACGCACTGTTCAAATCGTATGGCTGCGTGGCCTGCCACCAGGGCGTCAATGTCGGGGGCAACATGTTTCAGAAACTCGGGATTTTCCCGGATGACAAACCGCGGCGCAACGACCCGGATGACGACGACGATCTTGGCCGTTTTGCGATTACGGGCATGGCTCGAGACCGCGGCGTCTTCCGTGTGTCGAGCCTGCGGAATGTGGCGGTGACCGCGCCGTATTATCACGATGGCAGAGTCAAAACCCTTGAAGATGCAGTGCAGGATATGGCCAAGCGGCAGTTAGGCAAACGCTTGTCCCCAGAGGAAACTCGCTTGATTGTGCGGTTCTTACAGACACTCACAGGGGAATATCAGGGACGATCCCTGGCGCGTCCCACTGAGGACAGACCATGAGCGGCGCCATCTGGAAACCCCTCAGCATTGTGCTTAGCCTCCTGTGCCTGCTCACCTATCTATTGATCCGGAGTCAAAGTCCGGACCCTACTCGGCGCGTGCGTATGCATGAAGCCCTACGGACGTTCGAACGCCACGACGCCGATCTGAATCGCGATGTTTTATTGGCCCGGGCGGAATTATTGGTGCATTACGACACCTTGGCGCGAGCGATAGATGGCCTGTATCAGGCATTGGAGACGCTGCAAGCGTGGGAGAAAGCCGCTTCGAAAGATGCCGCCGCCGCTCTGGGCCGGCACATCTTGACACTGTAAAGGGCAGTGGGGCAGAAGGATGCGTTGCTGGAATACTTTAAGGCGGATAATGCCTTGTTACAGAACTCGTTGATGTACGTCACGCACACCGTGCATGTCCTCAGCACCGACGCCACGGCACGGGACAGCACCTGGGCCGCGGCTCTCGGGACGTTGTCGAATGCGATGCTGCAATTTATACGTACACCGCAGCCCCAGCTCCGTGGTGAAATTACGGGGATATTGCAACACATCTCGACCGCTCCACCCCTGCAGCAAGAACGCCGCCTCTTGGCCGCCCATGGACACCTGATCGTGGACCTCTTGCCCAAAGTCGATACCACCTTACGCCAGCTTCTCATCGCCCCAACGACGGTGCAAGCCCGGGCCTTGCGCCATGCCTCGTTGCAGTACCACAGCCAGATTGAAGCGCGGGCGCAGCTTTTCCGTGTCTTTCTCTATGCCGTGGCTGTCATTCTGCTGGCCTACTTAGCCTATCTCTTCACCCGGCTGCGCGCCAACACACGGGACTTAGAACAGGCCAATGCGGATTTGCACCGGGACATCACCGAACGCAAGCGCTTGGAAGAGAAAACGCGGCAGCAAGAGCGGCAGTTGATCCAGGCCAACAAGATGACCGCCCTTGGCACCTTGGTCGCCGGCGTCGCGCATGAAGTGAATAATCCCAACCACCTGGTGCTGATGAACGCACGCGTGCTGGCGGAGTCGTGGACGGATGCGTTGCGTATCCTAGATGCGTATCATCACGAGCATGGGGAGTTTCTGCTGGGAGGGCTCCCATATACGGAGATGCGTGACACGGTTCCCGCTCTCATTCGCGACATCCACGACGGCGCCCTGCGGATCGAACGGATTGTGGATAATCTCAAGGATTTTGCCCGCCCCCGAAGTCAGACGGGCCAGACGATGATGCAGCTGAACGACGCGGTACAGCGGGCCTTGACGCTCCTGCAGCATCTCATCGACCGGCACACCGCGTGTTTCCGCACGGACCTGGCGGCGCACTTGCCGCTGCTGCGCGGCAATGTCCAGCAGGTGGAGCAAATCGTGGTGAATCTGGTGGTCAATGCCCTCGAAGCGCTACCGGAGAAAGAACGCGGTGTGACGGTGGCAACCCGTCACAATCACACCGAGTCCTGTCTTGAACTCGACGTATGCGACGAAGGGGTAGGGATTCCGCAGGCGCATCTGGATCGTCTCTGTGACCCCTTCTTTACGACCAAACAAGACCAGCGGGGAACGAGTCTCGGTCTCGCCATTACGTATACGTTGGTATGCGATCACGGCGGCAGCCTGACCTTTACGTCCACACCCGGACAAGGAACCCGCGCTCTCGTCAAGCTGCCCGTTCCGGCCGCACCGCCGCTGGCAGCGGACGCGCAACCCACGTCGCCCCTAGCCCATACCCCATACTTTATCGATGCCGGGCCATGAGGAGAACGTCGCGATGGCGCCCCCTTCCCCTTCACAACTCCCCGTGCTTTTGGTCGATGATGAACCGCAGTTGCTGCGCGGCGCCAGCGTCCTATTACGCGCCTCCGGCCTGCGGCACGTGGTCACCCTGGATGATGGCCGCCTGGTGATGCCCTGGCTAGCCGAACACGATACCGGTGTGCTCGTCCTGGACCTGACCATGCCCTATCTCTCCGGGCATACGCTTCTCGAACAAATTACCGCGGACTATCCCGACATTCCCATCATTCTGATGACCGCGACCAACGACCTGGACACCGCCGTACAGTGTATGCAGCGTGGCGCCACCGATTACCTGGTGAAACCGGTCGAAACCAACCGTTTTGTTTCATCCGTGACCCGTGCCTTGGAGCTGCGTGCGTTACGTGAGGAATTACTCTCCTTGAAAGAGCATCTGCTCACGGGCGATCTGCAGTGCCGGGACGCCTTTGCCGCGATGATTACGCAAAGCCAAGCGATGCATGCCATCTTCCGCTATGTAGAAGCGATCGCCGCGTCGCAGCAGCCGGTGCTGATCACGGGCGCAACGGGAACGGGCAAGGAACTCCTGGCCCAAGCTATCCACGCCCTGGCGCCGGGATCGGGGGAACTCGTTGCCGTCAACGTGGCCGGACTGGATGATACGATGTTTTCCGATACCCTGTTCGGACACGCTCAGGGCGCCTTTACCGGCGCGGAGCGGACTCGCGATGGACTCATCACGCAAGCCGCAAATGGCACCTTACTTCTGGATGAGATCGGCGATCTCTCCACCGCTGCACAGGTCAAATTACTGTGGCGGCTGCAGGATGGCGCCTATTATCCCCTGGGGGCTGACCATCCGCGCCAGAGTCATGCACGGATCATCGTCGCCACGAATCAAGATGTCGTGCAACAGGTCAACGCCGGCGTCTTCCGCAAAGATCTCTATTACCGCCTGCGCGCCCACCATCTGCATCTGCCCCCCCTGCGTGAGCGCCCGGAGGATTTGCCTCTGCTCATCAATCACTTCTTGGAGCAGGCGGCCCGGAGCCTCAACAAACCGACGCCAAGCGCCCCGAGGGAACTGTACCCATTGCTAAAAACCTATCCCTTCCCAGGCAATGTACGCGAATTGGAAGCGATGATTTTCGATGCCGTGGCGCAACATCAAAGCGGCATCCTGTCTCTGCAAAGCTTCAAGGCCATTGTCCAGGCGGGGCAGGCGATAGGTGAGGACCGTACTGGCGCACCGCAGGTGCTGGCGCACCTCACCTTCTTGTTTCCCGACCAACTCCCCACGCTCAAAGAACTCGAGCAGCTTCTCATCACCGAAGCTCTCGAACGTGCCGAGGGCAATCAAGGCATTGCGGCCGGTATGCTGGGACTGACGCGGCAAGCGCTGAACAAGCGCCTCACACGGCGCAAAACACGCGACGCGCAGCGGGTTTGAGTGGCGGCGTTGGGGTGCGACATTTGTCGCTTCCGCAACCCGTGTAGCAAGGCGTTATCCTATTGAAGGACAACGTCGCCGCTCTATTTTTCTCCCTCCTTGTCAACATTTGTCGCAAGATTTCGGCGCCTGCCAGCGGCTCTCGCCTCGCCCTACCCTATTGTTTTGAGAAGACAAAACGGCGCGGCATACGTTGGCACGGCCTTTGCTCTTACTCGGCATTCATCTAGCCCGAAGTTCCTCCCGTGATTCGGCGACAACTTGTTGAAATAAAAACTCAAAAGCCTGAAACGAATCGACCT
>CBCXVS010000239.1:0-11976 GCA_965178525.1 uncultured bacterium
AAGGTCAATTCGTTTCAGGCTTTTGAGTTTTTATTTCAACAAGTTGTCGCCGAATCACGGGAGGAACTTCGGACTAGACCTCCTGCAGATATCTTGTACCGTTGATGTGCAGTGCGCGGTGTTGCCGCGGTGGCGGCTTCCATGTATCCTTTCACGCTTTGCTCTTGCGCCGGGAGGCGTGCAGGATTTTCTTGCGCAGACGAAAGGTTTTGGGTGTGATTTCGATGAGCTCATCGTCACGAATAAATTCAATCGCCTGCTCCAGGCTCAAGCGCCGCGGCGGTGTCAGACGAACGAGTTCCTCAGCGGTAGAGGAGCGCATGTTGGTCAGCTTGCGTTCCCGAGTGATGTTGACGTCTAGGTCGTTTACCCGCGTGTGTTCGCCGACGATCATACCTTCATAGACTTCCTCGCCCGGCGGCACGAAGAGCGTGCCCCGCGGTTGCAGGTGTTCGATTGCATAGGCTGTCGCCCGCCCCGTGCGATCAGCGGCCAGGGCGCCTGTTGGCCGGTGCGCGATGTCGCCTTGCCAGATCTCGTAGCTATCGAAAAGATGGTTCATGATGCCGGTACCTTTGGTATCGGATAACAGTTCGCTCCGGAAGCCAAGTATGCCTCGTGACGGTATCTGAAACTCCAGGCGCACTCGTCCGCTCCCATGATTGATCATGCGCCGCATGCGGCCCTTGCGGGGACCCAATTTCTGTGTCACCACACCCACGAACTCCTCCGGGCAATCAATCACCAGCGTCTCCATCGGTTCGTACAACTGCCCATCGCGGTGGTCTATGAGCACTTGCGGTTTGCCCACCGCCAGCTCATAGCCTTCACGACGCATCATTTCGATGAGAATAGCCATTTGCAGTTCCCCGCGCCCAGATACCTCAAACGCATCAGGGGTCTCGGTTGGCTCAACGCGGATCGCAACGTTGTATAAGGCTTCCTTCTCGAGTCGTTCGCGCAGTTTACTGGCGGTGACGTACAAACCATCCCGGCCTGCAACAGGTGAATCGTTGACGCAGAAGAGCATCGCAATCGTCGGCGCGTCGACGCGGATCGGAGGAAGTGGCCGGGGATCTGCCGTGTCCGACAAGGTCTCACCAATATTGACCGCGTCGACACCCGTCACGGCGACGATGTCGCCAGGACCGGCCTCCGGCCTGGTGATACGACGTAGCCCCTGATAGCCGTAAAGCGCGCTAATTTTCGCTGGCGCTACCTGGCCGTCAAGACGGCAGAGGGCTACCTCTTGACCTTTGACGAGCTGCCCATTGAAGATACGGCCCACTGCCAGGCGTCCGACGTAGTCATCGTAGTCCAACGTCGTAATCAAGAGTTGCAACGGACTCTCCGGATCATAGCGCGGGGCTGGAACCGTCCGTAGAATTTCCTCAAAGAGCGGCGCCAAGGACTGGTCCTCGCCGTCCACGCTCGTGCGGCAGAGACCCTGGCGGGCATTGCAGTAATAGACCGGGAATTCGAGTTGCGCCTCCGTGGCGTCCAGATCGATGAAGAGGTCATAAATTTCATTTAACACGTCATCCGGACGCGCATCGCTCCGATCGATCTTATTGACAACAATAATTGGTGGCAGACCAATCTCCAACGCTTTGCTCAGCACGAAACGCGTTTGCGGCAGCGGCCCCTCACTCGCGTCGACCAGGAGTAGAACGCCATCGACCATCTTGAGGGTGCGTTCGACCTCGCCACCGAAATCAGCATGCCCCGGGGTGTCGACGATGTTGATACGGGTATCGCGGTAGACGATAGCCGTGTTCTTCGCCATAATCGTAATACCGCGCTCCCGTTCCAGGTCGATAGAATCCATGACACGTTCCATGACTGACTCGTTGTCACGAAAAATGCCGCTTTGCCACAACATCGCATCAACCAAGGTCGTTTTGCCATGGTCGACATGGGCAATAATCGCGAGGTTACGGATGTCATCTCGTTGTACCAGCGTTTTCGGCGTCTGCTGTGTTGCGCTATCTACTTCCACACGAGCCTCCAGTCGGGACATGCCATACATCTCTATCCAGTTGCGCGATAATCAGGGCGCTTGCACGGGGGAATTAGGATACGGAGAGGTATAAAAAAAGCCGGAGGTCTTCCTCCGGCAGCGCCATCATTTTACCCTATATGGTGTACAAATGACAACGCCATTCTCTCTGACCGTAGAGCATGTGGGTCGCTGTGTCTTGGAACTCAGGTCAGGGATAGGTCGTGGCCGGGCGACCAGCGTGCGAGAACCGTACGCAACTGGTCCAGGGTGAAGGGTTTGCTCAAATAATCATCCATCCCTGCGGCGAGGCACTGCACGCGGTCGCGTGTAAAGGCGCGGGCCGTCAGGGCGATGACAGGCGTATGACGTGCTGTTCCATGGTGCGCTTCCTGCTGGCGGATGTATTGGGTGGCGGCAAAGCCATCCATCTCGGGCATCTGACAGTCCATCAGGATCAGATCATAGGCCGTCCGTGTGACGGCCTCGATGGCTTCGCGGCCCGTGGTGACGGCCTCGACACTGCAGCCAAGCCCCTCCCACATGCTAAGCGCTACTTCCTGGTTGATCGGGTTGTCTTCTGCCAGCAAGATGTGAGCCTGGAACACCGTCTGCAAGGCCGGAGCGTGCGGGGCCGGCATGCCACAGGCCGCTAGAGGTTTTATGGTCGTTCCCAGTATGGTATCGAGGCAGGCATACAACTGGGATTGGCGTACGGGCTTGTACAGGGACTGGGCGATGCCGCCTGGCTGTATACCGTTTTCTGCGTCAGAGTCGCCTCTGGACGTCAACAGCACCCGGTGGATCGCTGTCATTGATATCTCAGCCTGCATCGCCTGGGCCAGCATCACGCCATCCATCTCGGGCATGTGTCGATCCAGGAGCGCAATATCATAGGGCATCCCTTGGTTGACAGCCGTGCGCAGCATGACGAGTGCCTCGGGACCACTGGCAGCGCAGGCGGCCTGCATGTGCCAGGAACCCATGAGATGGTATAAAACCTCCCGGCTTGTCGCATTATCATCGACGATCAGCACCCGCCGATTCCGGAGCGCATCGCGGGGGGCGGGGCATGGCTGCGGCAGGGAAACGGGGGTGAGGGGTGTGGTAAACCAGAATGTGGAGCCTTGCCCAGGCATACTCTCCACACATAGCTGCCCTCCCATCATCTCCACAAGTTGCTTGCTAATGGCCAGCCCCAAGCCGGTTCCACCGTATTGGCGGGTGGTTGACTCGTCCGCCTGGGTGAAGACCTCAAAGATCCGCGATTGGACCTCCGGGGCCATGCCAATGCCCGTGTCCCGGACTGTGAAACGCAGCATGGCCGGCTCCTCCAGGATAGGCGCGACCTGCATGACCACTTCTCCCTGCTCGGTGAACTTGATCGCATTGCCCAGGAGGTTCATGAGGATCTGGCGCAGGCGCATCGCATCGCCACAGATCAGGGTTGGCGTCATGTCGTGGATGGCACAGACGAGTTCCAGACCCTTGGCGTGAGCGCGTTCGGCCAACAACTCGGCGATATCCTCGACCATCTCATGGAGAGGAAAGTCCGAGACCTCCAGCGTGAGCTTGCCGGCTTCGATTTTGGAGAAATCCAGGATGTCATTGAGGAGGGTGAGCAGCGCTTCACCAGACCGTTGCACGGTGGTGGCAAAGTGGTGCTGCCGGCTGCTCAAAGGGGTGAGCAAGAGGAGTTCGGTCATCCCCAGTACGCCGTTCATCGGCGTCCGCAACTCATGCGACATATTGGCCAAAAACTCACTCTTGGCGTGGTTCGCCGCTTCTGCCGCGTCTTTTTCCATCCGGAACTGTTCTGCCCGTTTGCGCTCAGTCATGTCACTCACCAGCGCCGTAAACATCCTCTGCTCACCCACCTGCATGGCGTTGATTTGCAGATCGAGCGGAAACATTGACCCGTCCTGATGCCGCCCCTGCATCTCATAGCGTTGGCTCCCCTCGCTTGGGCCGTCTCTGAAAAGAGGATCTAGGCCATTGGGCCCTAGGATGGTGGCGGATGGTTCATCCAATAATGCTGTGAGCTGCGTCCCTCTGACCTCCGCTACCGTGTAGCCAAAGAGTTGCTGTGCCGCAGGGTTGTAGGACACAATCTGGCCATATCTATCGAACGTGATGATCCCATCTGCAGCACTGTCCACAATGGCGCGCATGCGGGCTTCCGTTTGGCATAATCCTTTGAGATATCGGTCTTTTTCTTGCATATCACGTTCCATGCGGCGCGCCAGGAGCTGCCCATAGACGGCCACGCCACAGGCGACGAACAACACACAGAGGGCGATGAGGCTTCTATACTTTTTGAGCGCTGTTGCGACGGCCAACTGCTTCTCGAAGAGCTGTTGTTGGAGCTGGCGGACATCCGCTCGTAACAGGTCTAACAGCTCGTTGACATCATTGTGCAGGTCATTCATCCTCGCCAGGTGTTTTCGCGCCTGCTCAGGCTGGTGTTGGCGCAAGCGCTCGTAGAGCACATCTGCCTGGCGAACCATCTCGGTCACGGAATCGGTGAGCATCTCCAGGTCTTGCAAGAGTGGAGCAGCCTGTGCCGGTTCTACCGCGGTTGCCAAATCGTTCTGGATCTCGGTCACATAGGTGGTGAAGTGGCCTAACGCCGTTTGCATCCGTGCAGACTCGCCCGGTACATCAAACGACACGAACACGGTGTTTCCCGGTTCGTTGATACGGGCCGCGAGCTGTCCCAGATGAGCATAGTGTCCCAGGCGTTTCGCCCATTCCTGGTTCCCTCGGATCGCTTGCCGGTATACATCCATGAGCTGGTTGTTGAGATGCATGCTCATTACAACGGTCAGGAGTGTGAACGCAGCTAGCAGATAAAAGACGAGATACCACTTGGGCTGTAATGAGCGAGATTCTGCAAGCGGGTGCGCCTCTGCGTACACGGGAGGGTTTGCTGTTGGCTCGTGGTGCGTAGCCATGTCGTCAAGACCATCCTGATATCGATGGACGGTGTGCATCATGTGGCTTTGTGTGTCCATGTCTGAGGTTTGCTGTCGAGACCGCTGGAAGGACGTGTCGCATACCGCACCGTCATGCTCCACCCCTCCGCAAATTCCTACCGGCCTATCTCCAGGCGCTCGGCCAAGGGGAGGGGCAACATGGCATCGTAGATCTTGTCTTGCGTAGCCGTGATGTCATAGGGAATGGCGCGAAAAGTGACAGTTGGAGTTAAATCATCAAGAAGGATATACGTTGCGGCAGGGTCGCCATGGCGCGGTTGTCCCACGCTGCCGGGATTAATGAAGTAACGTCGTGTTGTGTCCAACATCACCGTATCCGTCCCGATCTTCTCCACCGGGGTGACTTCTCCGGACTCCGTGCATTGCCAAATCATCGGCACATGGGTGTGGCCGACAAAGCAGTAGTAAATCTCCGGCATGATTTGTCGCATGTACGCAAAGTTTTGCTGAATGCGCATGGGATGGAACAGGTATTCATCCGTGTGCCGTGGCGACCCGTGGGCAGCCAGACAGCCCCGGCCGAATGGCGCGATGAGGGGGAGTGCGCGCAAGAAAGCCGTCTCTTCCACGGTGAGTTGGTCTTTGGTCCAGTCAATGGCCTCTTGGGCATACGGATTAAAATCATGATACGGGCGCGTTCCGATAGCGGCCTGGTCATGATTGCCGACAATCATGACGGTACAGAGGTCGCGCACGAGCTGTAGGCATTCCTTCGGGCTGGCGTTGTATCCGACAATGTCCCCGAGACAGACGAACATATCGGCCTGCGGCCGGGCATCCTCCACGACGGCTTGCAACGCTGCAAAGTTTGCATGAATATCGGAAATAATCGCGTATTTCATATGAGCATGGTTCCTTTCTGCCGCACCGCACGTCACTGGGGACGGGGTTTCCTACCTGTCTCATACCTCGGGAAGCCGCGGAACAACTTCAAGTGTACGATACGTCGTCACCTGCACCTGTCCGGGACGCGCACCGCGAAATTTACGTACATATTTGATCTGTGTGTAGATCACCTCTACGGCGGTGGCTCCTTTACCTTTACTGTAGAAGGCCGCGAGAGACGCGGCCTCTAAGAGCGTCTGATGCGGCACCTCCTGCTGTGCTTGGACTTTCAGTAGGACATGGGCGCCGGCGTGCCCATGGGCATGGAACCAGTAGTCGTCCGGATGTGCTATCTGACGTAACAGTAGGTCGTTACCTTGATTATTTTTTCCACAATATAGCGTTGACCCGTCGCGGGCCATAAAGAGGCGATAGGGAACAGCCGGAGCCGCTTTAGGCTGAGCCGGGAGCCGCTGCTGTTTGCGCCTGGGTGACGGGTCCGTGTGCAGCTCCGTCTCGATCGTTTGCAGCGTCGGCCAGTCATCGGCATGGACGATTTGCTGCTCCAATTCTGCGAGATATTGTGCTTCTTCAGTGCACTGGTCTATGAGCGTCCGAACTTTGTCCAAACCACTTTTTGCTTTACGGTATTTCTTAAAGTAGGCTTGAGCGTTTTCCTGCATGGAGAGACGTGCATCGAGTGCAATGGTGATAGTCGTTTGTTCGGGGCTGTAGTAATCAACGACGGTAGCACTGGTGGAGCCGCGCGGCACGTGGTGGCCCAGCAGCAGGGTGCCGAAGCGTTCACAGGCGAGGTATTCTTGTAATTTCTGGTTGTCGCCCTCAAGATTGCGTATCTTCTTCTGGAGTTTCTGCTGCCGTTGGCGCACGCGTTTGCGGGTCTCGCGGCGTGTCATTCCGAGCCGCGTCGTCTGCATGGCGGGTTCGTACACGGCGGCGATGGCTTCCTGAGCACTGGCACAAGGTTCAATCGTGCTCGCGCCATGTGTCAACGGCAGGGTACTGACGTGTTGGCTACCATCCGGCATGGTACAGAGGCTGAGCGACAACGTTTGATGGTCGTATTGATGCCGCAACTGTTGCAACAAGGCCCAGCATTCGTGTGGATCTCCCTGACCCCGATAGACAAGTTCGGTCGCCAAGAGAGGAGACAAACCGATGACGAGGCGTTGCACATGAGCTACGTCAAATGTCCCCTGGCAGGCAAGATGTTCCAGATCCTCACAGGTCAGCGATGGCAACAGCCGCCGGTGGGCCGGCTGGGGCAGAGGCTGATAGGGATACCCGGGTCCGATAGCACGGTGCTGAGAGGCATCCGGAGCCGTGCGTTTCAGGGCCTCGAGAATCATGCCATGGGCGTCAACGAGTAAAATGTTCGACTGGGGTCCTCGCAACTCATGCACCAGCGTGAGGGGGGGCGCGTCCCGGCGCTCCCACTGCAGGGAGACAAGACGATCGTAGGGCTGCACGGTGATCGTGCGCAGCCGGGCGTGCTGCAGGTGCGCCCGTAAGAAAGCCGCAAAGCGCGGCAGGCGCTGGGGATTGTCGAAGCGGCTGCTGGTCAGATGCAGGCGCGTCAAAGTCGGATGGGTGGAGAGCAGCAATCGTAGGTCGTGTCGGCGCCACAGGCGTAGGAGGAGGTCATCTGCGCTCATCTGGAAGATTTTGGACACCACGGCGCCAGCGAGTTGCTGTTGTAGATCATCCGCTAAGGCTTTGAGTACGAAGATATCCATCATATCGTATGCACGCAAGAGTTGTCATGACGCTTTTGGCTAGTATAGCACGTGGCGCTGAAGAAAGATAAGGCCGTGGGGGCAGAGGCAGGGCGAGCGCATTTGGATTCCCTAGCATTGGCATTGAGCCTCTGGAAGTGATCAGATTGACAAAGTTGTCTTTAATGTCGCCTGAAGGCGTATTTTCTAGACACTTTTGTCTTAGAGCCAGCGCTCACCGCATTCTTCCCAGTCGCAAAATTTCCAAATGCGCTCGCCCTGGGGGCAGAGGCGGAAAAATACGAGAGAAACACGTTATAATAGAAGAACCGTGGAAGCACGGAGGGAGGAACCGCATGCGTGTGCCGCAGGAACGGCGTTTGTGGGCTTGGAATGTGTCGGCTTTCGTCTACGAGTGGGCCTATATCCAGGTGGCCCATCAAACGGACGTGGATCTGATACGCTATCTTGGCGCACGTGTAGAGGGGGCTACCGTGGCGGATTGCGGATGCGGACCTGGCATCGTTAGCGAAAAGTTCCTCCGGGCAGGCGCGGGGACGGTTGTGGCCATTGACTCCAATGCTGGTATGATCGAAAAAGCTCGCGATCGTTTAATCCGATCGTACCCGGCGGGACAGGTCGTGGTGCGGCAGCGCTCGCACGAGGGCGATGCTTTGACCCAGCTTACCCAGGGCGCACTTGGCGGACGGGGGTTTGATATCGTGCTTTTCAAGCGCAGTCTCTACATGCCGCGCCCACGGGCGCTCTGCACACTCCGGCAGGCTGCTTTGGCGCTGCGAGCACGTGGGGTGATCGTCGTGGTGCACCCGGAGCGCCGGCTGAAGCGGTACGCCTTTGCTCCGCCCTTTGGTACTACCCGCTATACCCCGTTTCATCTGTTTAATCGGGCCATCTCGCGGGTGGCGGAGCGGTGTGGTGCGGAAGAGTATACACTGTATTCGCGCCGTGAACTGTTAGGGCTGTTGCAAGAGGCCGTGCCAGAGGCCGTTGTCGAAGCCATTCCAAGCCGGCAGCGCCCCTATAATCTTGCGGCGTTGCACGTCCCTTGATATCCTCGCAGCCTGTGCTGATAGCGAGGAGTTCTGGCGGCTCTGTTACCTCTTGATCAGGGATAGAGTCTTTTTTTCTATGTATCAGATAAAAGGAGAATTCAGCGTGGCGATGGGAAAAATGCCCCGAAGCTTTTGGTCCTATACGGCGGGCAAAGGGAGCATGGATGCCGAAGAACGCGAGGCGAAGCGCGGTCAAATGATCCAGGCGCTCAAAGAGACGATACCTGGCCTACTCGGGTTTGGTGTCGTATTGGTGTTAGCGTTAATTATGCTTCTTATGATGTTTGCCGAGTTTCGCGGCCTGTATATTATCGAGCAATTTTGGGATCTGTTCCGCGTACGTTAAGCTTCCGATAGTCTAGCTTGAATTTCGTCTCCTCTTGGCATGTGTACGGCAGGCAGCGCGCCGCCTGCAGGATATTTTCTCTCCCAGCTACTGAGTGCGGTGGCGTGCTGCGCGCCTGATGGTTACGTGTCCGGTGCAGTATATGCGGAGCACTCTTCTGTGATGTAAAAAATGATAAATATTCATCTTGACACTCTATATATCATTTTTTTGTCTATTCGTTGTGGATTTACCTACAAAAATTTGACACTAGATGACTCAAGAAATATACTTTGCTATGTAATACCATCTGCCCGTGGTTGGGTGCAAATCAACGATACAGGCGTAGCCAGAGGACGAGCAACGCGCTGCCGAAGAGAGGGAAGAGCGAGTTGCGTACTCCTGCCATGCCCCTGGCGGTACGTCAGGATGATAGATGATGTGACCAATTATAAGACATGCGTTACTCGGTTTGGCCGGCTCATATAGCTGGAGCGATAGGTCAGTATAAGGAGGAATCGGTATCATGGGAAAAATCATTGGCCTCGATTTAGGCACTACCAACTCGGTCGTCGCGGTGATGGAAGGCAATGAGCCAGCGGTGATTGCGAACCGTGAAGGGAGCCGTATTACGCCCTCGGTGGTGGCGTTTGCCAAGGACGGAGAGCGGCTTGTCGGACAAATTGCGCGCCGTCAGGCAGTGACCAATCCGGACAATACAATCTATTCGATCAAGCGCTTTATGGGCCGCCGCTTTGAGGAAGTGGAAGAAGAAACCAAGATGGTACCCTATCAGGTCGTCAAGTCTGGCAACGGGGACGCCCGGGTGCGAAGTGGCGACAAGGAATATGCCCCTCCGGAAATTTCCGCTATGGTCCTGCAAAAGTTGAAAGAGGCGGCCGAAGATCACCTGGGGGAAAAGGTGGCGGAGGCGGTCATTACCGTGCCAGCTTATTTCAATGACAGCCAGCGTCAGGCGACCAAAGATGCGGGTCAGATCGCCGGATTGGATGTCAAGCGCATCATCAATGAGCCGACAGCCGCGGCGTTAGCCTATGGACTCGACAAGAAAAAAGACGAAACCATTGCCGTCTATGACTTTGGCGGCGGGACGTTTGACATATCGATTCTGGAAGTCGGTGATAATGTCGTTGAGGTCAAAGCCACAAATGGTGATACGCATCTGGGCGGCGACAACCTCGATCAGCGTATCATCGATTGGCTCATTAGCGAGTTCCGAAGCGATCAGGGTATTGACCTGAGTGGGGACGCCATGGCCATGCAGCGGCTGAAAGAGGCCGCGGAAAAGGCCAAGTGCGAACTCTCCTCGGTCGCCGAAACGGAAATCAATCTGCCCTTTATCACGGCCGATGCGAGCGGACCCAAGCATCTGCTCATGCGTCTGAGCCGGGCCAAGTTCGAACAGATGATCGAGGATTTGGTGCAGCGCAGTATTGAACCTTGCAAGCTGGCGCTCAAAGATTCCGGCCTCTCGCCTAGCGAGATTGATGAGGTCGTGTTGGTCGGTGGGTCGACACGTGTGCCCTTGGTACAGGAAGCAGTCAAACGGCTCTTTGGGAAGGAGCCCAATAAGAGCGTCAACCCGGATGAAGTCGTGGCCGTCGGCGCGGCGGTTCAGGGTGGGGTGCTGTCGGGCGATGTGACCGACGTGCTGCTGCTGGATGTGACGCCGCTGTCCTTGGGGATTGAGACGCTGGGTGGCGTCATGACCAAGCTCATCGAGCGCAATACGACGATTCCCAAGCGGGAAAGCCAGATCTTTTCCACCGCGGCCGATAATCAGCCCAGTGTGGAGATCCATGTGCTGCAAGGGGAGCGTGAGATGGCGCGGGACAACCGGACGCTTGGCCGCTTCAATCTGGAGGGGATTCCCCCGGCGCCCCGTGGCGTGCCGCAGATTGAAGTGACCTTTGACATCGATGCCAATGGCATTGTCAGCGTCAAGGCCAAGGACCTCGGCACCAATAAGGAACAGCAGATCACCATTACGGGGGCAAGCGGTCTGGATGAGAGTGATATTGACCGCATGGTCAAGGACGCTGAAACGCACGCGCAAGAAGACGCCGAGCGGCGCAAAGCGGTCGAGACCCACAATCAGCTCGATTCCTTGGTCTATCAGACCGAAAAAACGCTAGCAGACCATCGCGACGCCCTCTCGCCCGAGGATGTCGGGGCGGTGGAAACGGCTTTGAATGAGGCCCGTGAAGCCCTCAAGGATGAGGATGTTGCCGCCATGGAAAAGGCGCGGGACAACCTCATGCAGTCTTCGCATAAACTGGCTGAAGCGATGTACAAACAGCAGGCCGAGTCCGCCCAGAACACCGGCGCCAATGGCAGCCAGCAGACCACGGAAGAGAAGAAGTCGAAGGACGACGAAGTGGTCGACGCCGAGTTTGAGGATGTGAATTAGCGACGGAGACAAGGGGGCTGTGAGGACGAAGATCACGGCCCCGAGGCTTCCTGACTGAAATGCATCTCATGACACAGGGACTGGCACGAGGAGAGACTCATGGAAATGAAGGAGCACCATTCTGCGCCTGAGGAGCCGCTATCTGATGGGACGCCTGTCGTCGCTCAAGAAGAGACGGCACAAGTAGAGGAAGAGGTTGAGGAGGACGTGCTGGCTGAGACGGAGGAGCTATCCATCGCAGACTTGCAGGCCCAACTGATGGAACAACGCCAGCAGACCCAAGAATACTTGGACCAATTGCAGCGTTTACAGGCCGACTTCAGCAACTACCGTCGTCGGGCAGCCCAGGAAAAATCGCAGGCGGTTCGTCGGGGCAAAGAAGAGGCCCTGCTGGCCTTGCTGCCGATTCTCGGTAACCTACGTTTGGCGCTGCAGCATGCCGATCAGGACGCCAATGCCGTGCGGCAAGGCGTGCAGATGATTTGGCAACAGTGTGAAGATTTTCTTCGGTCTCAAGAGGTGGAGCCCATCGCCACAGTGGGACAGCCTTTCGATCCGGCCAAACATGAAGCCTTGTCGACCGCCCCGGCC
>CBCXVS010000240.1:0-2009 GCA_965178525.1 uncultured bacterium
GGAGCCGCTGCCGGATGCGGGGCTCGTCGCCTCGGCCGAAACGCGGGAAATGGCGTGTATCTTAGACCAGCTCGATGAAGATAAGCGGCTTGCCCTAAAACTGCTGGCGCTTGGCAGTATGGAGGTCTCCCCGGAGGATGTCCAAGCCCTCGCGCGCATCGCCTCGCGCAGTGTCGAAGCCACGTTGGCATTGCTTGATGATATGGTCACGCGGCTGGCGACCCGGATCGATAAAGTCCAAGAGAAACGCGACACGCTGTACACCGTGGACTATTGGATCCGGACCTATCAACAGCGCCTCGCGGTCGTAGACGAAGGCATCCGGCGCAGCCAAGCGCATGGTGACCAGCCTACCGTGGAGCGTCTCAGCAAAGACAAGGCGGAATTAGAGCGAAAATTGGCGTGGCGCTACCGGCAGCAACACAACATGCGTCAGGACTTGCAAAAAGCTGAGGTGCGGCCGTCTTATAAGGATATCGCCCATCTCTTGAATGCTCCGCTTGGTACAGTCTGTTCCCGCATTGCGCGTGCCCGTGAGGAGTTTGCGCAACGGTTAGCGGCAGTGCGGGGCGCGCATACGTAAGGCAGACGATATGGAATGCTTGGACACAGAGACATTATGTATGTACATGGATAACGAATTGGATCGCCACACACGGGCGATGGTCGAAGCGCAACTTAGAACCTGCCCGAGCTGTGCCAAACGGCTACAGTCGTTACAGGCGCATGATGCCCTGCGGCGCGATGCCTGGTTGTCCTCGCCATCGCACTGGGCACAGCCCTGTGATGGCAGCAATCCGACACAGCTCAGTGCCTATGCCAGCCAGCAATTGCCGCCCGAGGAGCACGCGCAAGTTGAGCAGCATCTGCACACCTGTGCCGCCTGTGTGCAGGACGTCATGGCCATCCGTAGCACGATGCGCCTGCTGCGGCAAGAGCCACTCTTGACGCCGCCTGCCTATCTGGTCGAGGCCGTGCAACGCGAAGTCGCTGCCATCCCGGTCCCGGCCGTGACACCGGCGGCCATGATCGAAAAGCTGGGCACGCTCATGATCGCCGTGGCCCGCAGTGGCTTGACGTTTGTGGAGTCGTTGCATCTGCCCGCGCATATTCGCTTAGCCGTCGATGGGCAATTACTCCCAGCCGGAGCCTTTCGAAGCGCCGCGGCGGACACGGAGGCGGCCGCATTTATCAATATCCGGCAAACGGGCGGCGCGCTCGACCTGCATATGCAAGTGTTACACGAAAATAGCGAGACGGTGTTGCTGCACCTCCGGCTACAGAAGCAGGGCCTGCCGCTGGCGCGGAAGCGGGTTGCGCTCGCGAGTGATGGGCGCACGCGGTCTTCTAACACGACCTCTGCCAATGGTGAAGTCACATTTCCCCGGCTCTCGCCCGGAGAATATACCGTGCGCATTCCACAGGAGAACGTAGAAACCGGGTTGATCCTGCGGCCGCTGTAACCCCAGGTGCTCAGAAGCGGTGGTCAAACCTGCTGAGCTGGCGAGAACGGCGTTGCTCGACAGCTCAAAATCCTCATGTACCGCTCGTACACGCCGGTCTTTCGCCGTCTCGCGCCTGGTTCTCCCCGCGCTCGCGACGGTTTTCCAACGGCTTCTTAGCGCACGATCATGGCATCGAGAAAGGAATGGCAAAACTCATTCCCTTCTCGATTGTAATTTTCGTTCCTTAGAAACACACGCCCAAGTCGAGTGCGCGCACGACCGTGTCGAGATCGCTGGCAGCCACGGAACCGTCGAGGCTTGGGACCCTGCCGCTACGGCCGGCCGTCATCACCTTGCCCTCTACAATCGTGGCCAAATTCAGCCGATCCGAGCTGTCGTTCAGATCGAATTGGTTAACCCAAAGGGTGTTGCCGTCTTCAATATCGAGCGCTCGAACCACCGTGTCCTCGTCGGTGTCGTCGACATCGCTAAACCGAAGTTCCCCTGGCAGAATAGGCGGAGGGTTAAGTAGATCAACAGGTTAGCCCAATTCAAAAGTCCATT
>CBCXVS010000240.1:2025-11883 GCA_965178525.1 uncultured bacterium
AACCTCCTGAAACGACATGGCTTATGGTCATACGTTTGCAGACGATGTCAAGCCCATGTGGCAGAATAGGAGCGAAAATTTTGCGATTTACATGGGAACAAAGGTCAATTCGTTCCAGGCTTTTGAGTTTTTATTTCAACAAGTTGTCGCCGAATCACAGGAGGAACTTCGGGCTAAAGCCGGCGGCGACCAGCACGCCCTTGGCGACGGCGATGGCATCGATAAAATCTCGCTTTCCGCCTAAGTCAAACTGGTCTTGCCAAAGGAAGCGGCCACGCTCGGCATCCAACGCCCTGAGCAGCGCGTCGATACTGGACGTGACGATAAAACCCGCCACAAAGACTTTGGCATTGCTCGCGATGAGGGCGTTGGGCCGCGTATAGCCCGGAATTTGATCATGCCATTGTATGGCCCCGTCTCGAATGTCCAAAGCGCGCACAAATCCGATTTCGTTAACCCCCATCCAGCTATTTCCGGCGACGTACACATGGCGATCGTCCGCCGCCACCGCTGCGGCTTCCGTATCGCGGGAGCCATAGTCAAAGCGATCTTCCCATTGCAACTCGCCCGTCGCCATGTGCAGCGCCCGAACGATGCTATGGCCGGCAAACTCACCTGCCGCAACAACATGCTCTGCCTGTGCCACCATCGCCGTGGCCCGGCCGTTCTCCGTATCTGCACCGAGTTGATGGCGCCACATCTCGGCTCCAGTCGAGGCTTCCAGCGCCTGCACGAGAAAGGCACGGCGCTCATTGACGAGTGAGCCCTCGTCGGGATCTATGAACATCGTGTTGAACGCGCCCGAGCCGGCGATCAACACGCGGTCATGGGCCACGGTAAGGGCCAAAACGGCTTCACTTTGAGAGCCGCGATCGGCTTCGTTATCCAAATCGAACCGATACGTCCATAACCGCTTTCCCGTCCTTGCATTGAGGGCGCGAACAAACCCATCCTCTTGGTCGCCGTCGGGTCCGGGAACCGTGATGGCCCCGGCAAGAAAAAGCCGATTGGCCGCCACGGCCGCCGTGACGATGCGAATCTGCTGCCGCAGCCGCTTTTGCCAGATCAACGCGCCTGCGTCCAACGTCAATGCCCGCACGATGGTCGCCGTCTCACTCGAACTGGCGATATAGACGCAGCCGTCTGACGCCGCGAGGGCCGCAGGCGCGTCAAAGTTGCGTTCCAGATCAAACTGATCTTGCCAAATTAGGGCGCCGCCTTCCCGGTGGCACCGATCGCCTGCAGAGGTCTGCGGGCGATTCATCATGAATAGAACGCAACTTACAACAACGGCCATCACAGACCATCTCACAACGCTACTCATGTGTTGACTCCCACTCTCTTAATTGGGTGCTGATGACTGCTTTAAGCCTATCAGTGAGTGGTAAGTCTAACAGATTTGACGGCATGTAACATGAAGATAATATGGTCATATCTTGAGGAAAGTGTGAATGTGATCGTGGCAGGTCAGGAATACGATGGCCAAGTGCGCGTCTCATCTCTTGCATCACGCCTGTCCGATGAGGGGATTATCGTTGACACAGAGGAAAAAGCGCGTTTAAAATCCTTATCCATCCGAGACGAGCGGCGCCAGGAAATGATGAAAAAGGGATCTGCGAAGGACGCGAAGCAACGCGAAGTGGATGAATGCTTTTTGGTTCTTCGCGTCCTTCGCGGATGTTTCATAGGAGGATGTCATGACGGCTCCCATACTGGAGCAAGCGCAACGTCTAGTGGACCAACTCACGCCCCACGACCAGGTACGCCTGTTGGCCTATCTGGCGAACCAACTTGCCCAGGCGGTACCTGTCTCACAGGCGCCGGTGTCCAATGCCCCACAACCGGTAGACGCCTGGGAGACATTCTTCCAGCTGGGGGATGAACTCGCGACCGCCGACACCCCGGAGCATGGAACGTTAACTGCGGCCGTATTAACCATGCGCCGGTAAGCCGATGTACACGGTAGACGCCAGCGTGTGGGTGAACAGGTTTGACCTGCCGCACACCACGCCACGCGCGCGTGGCGCGCGCGTTGTCCTACACGGGCGCCACGTCCCCCAGGGCCTCAAAGCGGGCTTGGCCGGCCGAAAACCCATAGATGTCCACCGCCGCATCCGGCAGCACCGGCTGGCCTGAGGTCACCCGATTCAAGCCCTCCCAGCCATCGCGCATCCACACCGTACCGGCCGGAATCCGATCCGTCACCATGGCACAAGCCTCAAAGGCGCCGCGGGCGTTGTAGATGCGGATGGGCGCGCCATCTTGAATGCCGCGCACGTCCGCGTCCATCGGCGAGAGCCACAAACACGGTTCCGTTTCGAGCCGGGCTAAACTCGGCAGCGCTTGCCCGTGATCGTAAAAACTGTGGAAGTGCGTCAGGGTGCGCCCCTGCGCCAGCGCCAGCGGGTAGGCCGGCTCCGGCGCTGACGTCTCATGGACCGGCAAGGGCGGCAAGCCCAGGTCACACGCGCGCTCGGAATAGAACTCGACCTTACCCGAGGGCGTGGGGTAGCGATGATCAGGATAGGCCACATGCGACACCTGCAGCGCGCCGATGCCGCCCTGGGCGCGCAGTGAGGCCACACTGGCGTGTCCGGTCGACGGGTGATCCAGAATGGCGTCGATCGCCGCTTCCTCGCTCGCCCAAGGGAACACGTCGTCCAGGGCGAGGCGTTCGCCTAACTGCTGCACAATCCAGCTCAGGGGACGGGTCTCGCCGGCTGGCGGCAGCGCTGGCTCCATGAGGTAGAGATGCGTGTTGGTACTCTTGCAGCCAATCTGCTCCAGCCACGAAGTGCCCGGCAAGATGACGTCGGCAAAACGGCGCGCCGTGTCATGCATGAACAGGTCGTAGCTCACCACCAGGTCGGCGCGCGACAGCCCTTGAGCCAGGCGCTCGGCACCGGCGAACGACGACGCCATATTGGCCCCGAAGAGCATCATGACCTGCACGCGGCCATCGTTTAGCGCCTTGACCATCTCCGACATCTGATTTGGAATATAGGCGCCGGGTAGCCGCCGCTCGTCCGCCGCGATGTTGTTCAACGCCTGCCCGTGCGATGAACTGCCATGGCGCGGTCCGAAGCCACCCCCGGCGATGCCGAGATCGCCGGTCAAGGCCGGGAGACAGCCAATGGCCCGGCTGGCGAGCCAGCTATTCGCCCCTTTGTGCAGCGAACTGCCGCCGAGCACGATCATGGCTGGACGTGTCGTCGCATACCGGCGCGCCAGCGCCACGATGCGGCTGGCCTCGACTCCGGTGATCTCGGCGGCCCGGTCGGGCGTGTAGGACTGCACATGCGGCGCCAGTTCCTCGAAGCCCAGCGTGTGCTGCGCCACGAAATCGCGGTCATAGAGGTCCTCGGCAATGATGATGTGCATCAGCGCCAAGGCCAGCGCCGCATCCGTGCCCGGCCGCACGATCAGGACCTCGTCCGAGCGCTCCGCCGCTTCCGTGTGGCGTACATCGATAGTGACAATCTCAGCGCCGCGCCGCTTCGCCGCGATCACGTGGCGCGCCGTATTCGGCTGGCTGGCCAGATTGGCGCCCCACAGCACGATGAACTCGGCGTGCTGTCCCATATCTTCTTTGGTGTTGGTCTCCAACACGCCCGTGACGCCCAACCCAAACCCGCCCAGACCCCAGCAGATCATGGCGCCATTCCATATCTGGCAGCCATAGATATTAGCCAAGCGCTTCAAGAAGTGGCCGCCGATACGGGTGCCGTAGTTGGTACTGGCAACGCCGTGCCCGGACCACAGGCCAACGCGTTCGCGCCCAGCGCGTTGCATACGGCTCACGATGTGATCCAACGCCTCGGCCCAGCTCGCCTGGCGCCAGGCATCCGCCGTACGCCGGTCGCGAATCAAGGGATGCAGCAGGCGTTTGGGATTGCCGATGACCTCATGCGAGGCTTGCCCTCGGACGCATAGAAAGCCTTGACTATCCGGATTGTCTCTATCGCCCGTCACCCGCAGCAGGCGCCCATCTTCGACTTCGACGAGCATGCCGCACAACGTGGGATGGCAACTCATCGGACACATGGTTCGGATCACACGCGATTGGCTTGCCGTCATGGTTATTCTCCCAGGCAAAACAGGGCTTCGGGAACCGGGCTAGGTGCTCGCATCGTATCGCGCGGGCGAGGCGGAATCAAGGGGCGTGTCATCCATTTGACGTTGACAGCATGCTTTGAGCATCTTATTATCATGCGATGGCAAACTTACAAGTCAAAAACATACCCGCTGAGTTACATCAACGCTTGCGTGACTATGCGCGGTAACAGCGGTGCACGCTGAGTGACCTGGTACGAGCCGCCATCGAGCGGGAACTCGCCCGTCTCGAATGGCGCGACCGTTTACAGCAGCATTCCTTGACCAACCTTGGAGTGTCGGCGGCTTCGTTACTTGAGGAAGAACGGCAACATCGCGATGAGGCGTGCGGGTGACCCGTTATGTAATCGATGCGTCCGCGGCGGCGGAATATCTCCTGCGGACGTACCTCGGCCTCAAGATTGCCGATCTCGTTGAAGATGCCGTTTTATTGGCCCCTGAGTTGTTAGATGTGGAAGTTTTGTCCGTATTGCGGCGCGCCGTGTTGCGTCGCCATCTCGATGCATGCCGCGCCGTATTGGCGTTTGAGGATCTGGCCGCCGTTGGCCTGGCGGCATCGCCACAACGTGAGTGCGTATGACGCGATGTATGTGGTGGTAGCCCGTATGTACGATGTGCCGCTGCTCACCGCCGATGGTCCGCTTGCACGAGCGCCTGCGCTGGGTATTGTCGTGCAGAATATCCGGATGGCCTAGCCGAGGTGTCGTCATACGGCGGCGATGAGTGGCGCCCGGATACGATGCAAATGGGATCCATAAGGGACGTGAAGGGAAGGGGCATTTTTCTGTTTGACACGCTCCGACGCGGTAGTATAAGCTTCCCCCGCTCTTCATGATGAATATGAATGCGCTGTTGTGCTTCTCAAACGGGATGCTGAGACGCTACTGACGGGCTGAGCTGTAGAAACGAGAGCTGAAAGCGCAACTAGACGAGGTCCTCACACAGGAGGGGTCTAGCTGCGCTTTTTTTATGCCAGCCGACCTTCGAGGTACGGCTATAGGGTCAAGATAGCGTCGCACGACAGTGGACGACTGAACCATGGTGAAATGGAGACAGATGATGCGTCCAAGAAACGGCAAGTTGTGTATTATGGCCCTTGTTGTTATCGGCCTACTCGTATGGGGGATAAGTCTGGCGTGGGCTGACGCACCCAAGCGCGGCGGCACGCTGCGGGTGGCCTACGGGAATAAAATCTCCCATCTCGATTTCCACACGGCCCCTGGCTATGAGCTGATCATGGTGGCGATGAATATTGGCTGCGGGCTGGTCAATATCACCCCGGACGGTCAGTTCGTCGGGGATGCCGCGGCGTCCTGGGAGGTGGCGCCGGATGGCAAGACTTATACGTTCAAACTCCGCGACAACGTGTACTTCCACGACGGCAGCAAAGTGGACGCCACCGCGGTCAAGTTCAGCATCGACCGCCTGATGGACCCCGCGACCAAGTCCGGGATGCGGCGGTTCTACGAGCCGGTCGATCGCATTGAAGTCATCGATCCGTTAACGGTTCGGGCCCACATGAAGAGGCCCTACGCGTTCTTCCTGCACATGGTGGCAGCCTATCGCACCGGGCTGGTGCTCTATTCACCCTCGGCGACAGCCAAATACAGCCTGAAGGAACGCAAAAAGGGTGTTCCAGGGTCCGTGGTGGGCTGTGGGCCTTTCAAGCTGATCGAGTGGGTGCCGAGCAACCAGCTGGTCATGGATCGCTGGGAGAAATACCATGTCAAGGGGCAGCCCTATCTCGACCGCGTGATCATTCGCGTCATTAAGGATCCCGTGACGCAGATGGCCGCCTTCAAGGCTGGGGAGATTGACTTTATTGCCTCCTTTAGCCCGGAACATGTCGATGTCTTGAAAGCACAGAACCCGGACGCGCAGATCTTGACCGGCCCGGAAAGCACCCCAATGGCGGCGATCATGAAGGTTACCGACCCGGCGCCGGGTGAGAAGAAACTCTCTGACCAGCGTATGCCCCACCCGATTTTTGGTGATATTCGCGTGCGCAAGGCCGTGGCGTGCTACGGCATGGACCGCGACGAGATTGTCAAAATCGCCTTTAAGGGGAAGGCCACACCCTGGATCGGGCTGATTTCGCCAGGCGCCATCGACACGGTGGATGTCAATCACCATTGTCCTTACGATCCCAAGAAGGCGACGGCATTGCTGCAAGAGGCCGGCTATGACCAAAACAACCCGTTGACCTTCGAGCTCATGACCAATACAGAAAAATCGGTCTTCAATGTCATTGCCACCGTCATCAAGGAGCAGATGACGCGCATCGGCGTCACGGCCAATATCCAGTTGGTCGACAAAGTGACCTGGATGGCGGCGGTGCTGCGGGATGGCAAGTGGGATATGAGTGTTGAAGACCTGGCGGCGCAGTTGACGGTGGATGGCAATACCTACATCTCGGCGGCGGGGTCGTCGTGGAACCTCACCCGCCACACGGACATGAAGATCAATGAGTTCTACGCGCGCTATGCGTCGGAGATCGATCCGGGGAAGCGCACGGCGATTGCCAAGGAGCTGCAGGAGTACTCGGTCGACAAGTTGTACTGGAACGCGGTGTCGGGCTCGCCGTTCTATCAAGTGGCGCAGTCGTGGATGAAGGGGTACGTCTTCAATAAGGAATTCGAAGTGCACTACGAACCCGTCTGGCTCGACAAGTAGCGGCTGGGTAGAGCCTGTACGTCCTTGTTCCCCCGTGTGTGCGGCGCGTGGGAGCAGGGATGCTCGAGTTGTCGGACAAGGAGATGGTATGCGCATTGCCGTGGCGTCGTTTTCTCATGAGACCTGCACCTTCTGCCCAACGCCGACTACCGTTGCGGATCTTGAATGGGGCGGGGTGCCCAGGGGCGCGGCGGTGCTCGAACAAGCGCGGGGCGTCTCGACGTACCTTAACGGGTTTATGCAGGTGGCGCGGGAAGAGCCCGGCGTGGAGCTGGTGGGTATCTTGGATGCGTCACGCGCCAGAGGCGGATCATCCGGGAGCTGGCTCACACCGGACTGCTTCGATACCTACAGCCACGGGATCGCCGAGGGCATCAGTACCGTGGACGACGTCGATGGCGTGCTGTTGGCGCTGCATGGCGCCATGGCGGTGACGGGCGTTCCCAAGCCGGAGGCCGAGATCGTGCGCCGGGTTCGGCGTGTCGTGGGCGATAAGCCGATCATGGTGACCCTGGACCTGCACGCCAATGAGGATCGGGAACTGACCGACGTGGCGGACGGCGTCTTTATCCTCAAGACTTATCCGCACGTGGATATGGAAGCCATCGGCCGGGTGGCGACCCGCTGCATGGTCGAGACCCTGCAGGGGAATTTGAAGCCGACGATGGCCATTCGCAAGCCCGGGATCATCACGCCCAGTGTGTTTCAAGGCACCGGCGCCTATCCATCCGAGGCCATTATGGCGCGGGCGCGATCGTGGGAGCAGACGGAACCAGACGTCTTCTGCGTATCGGTCGCCTTCGGCTTTGCCTATGCGGACGTTCCCGATGTCGGGGCCACCGTGATTGCGGTCACAAATGACAATGTCCAACTGGCCGAGCGGGTCGCGCAAGATGTGAGCGACTTCATCTGGGAGCTGCGGGAGCCGTTTGCCGGCAAGACGCTATCCAAAACGCGTGAAGGCGTGGCGCAGGCGATCGCCGCGGCGCAGGCGCACAACGTGCCGGTGATAATTGCGGACCATAGTGACCGCATGGGCGACAGCACGCATATTCTGCAGGAACTCATGGACCAGAACGTTCGCCGGGTGGCGGTGGTCAGCATTGCGGATGAGCCGGCCATCCAACGTCTTCAGGCCACGGCTCAGGTGGGTGATGAGGTGACGCTACAGGTGGGCGGTCATTCGACCGAGTGGGCCGGAATCCCGGTGCAGATCACGGGCACGGTGACGTTTCTCGACGACTGTACGTTCACCTTGACGGGACCGATGAGCCATGGAGAGATGGTTCGGCTCGGCATGGTCGCGGTGTTGCGCTTCGGTGACGGCAATCACCTGGCGCTCACATCCCGGCTGTTCCAGCTTCTCGACGATGCGATCCTGCATGCCGTGGGTTTGCCTGCGGATGCGATCGATATGTTGGTGATCAAGTCGCGGGTCCATTTCCGGGCGTTTTACGAAGCAGTTGCTGGCGCGATCATCGAGATCGACGCGCCCGGCCTGGGGCCTGCGGATCTAAGCCAACACCACTACGAGAACATTCCACCTAACCTCTACCCCCTGACTCGGTCATGCTGATGCCGATGCGGCGTGGGTTTACAAACCTTCTCGGCCCTGTGCTGACGACGTGGGCTTAAAGCCGAGTTTCTTGGACTTGCGGATGTGTTGCCGGACTTCGGCCCGTTGAGGGTGGATCCGTCGCTGCCTGCCTGCGCTTTTGTCTAGGGGTGGATCATATGCAAGAATCTTCTGGCGAAGAGGTCGTCGGACAATGGATTGAGGTGGTAGGGATCGTCATTGATGTGTTCGGCGTGCTCATTATCGTGGTCGGGATGGCGTGGGCCTCATGGATGTTTCTACGGTATCGGTTTGCAGAGACCTATTATGAAAGATATCGCTTGCTCATCGGCCGGTCGTTATTACTGGGATTAGAAGTGACGGTGGCTCTCGATCTGAAATTTTCGAGTTTGGGCGTGCTGGCGCTTCTCGTCTTGGTTCGGACCTTCCTCGGGTGGACATTAAAAGGTGGCGGAGGGAGGCGAGTGAAGCGGTGTCAGGTCATGCTGATGCCGATTGCGATCTGGGGCGAATGTCATACAACGCCCGCCACACCACGGCTAGCAACATGATCATGCCACCAACCAGCGTCCAACGGCTCGGTACTTCACCGACACCGAGCCACACCCATATGGGACCCAGTATCACCTCCGTCAGAGCAAGCAAGGCCAACTCCGCAGCGGGTAGATAGCGCGAACCCGCGGTGTACGCCATCAGTCCGAAACCGATCTGGACTACGCCGAGAACCGTACACATGCCGAAGTCCCAGGCGCCGACCCTGAACGCGTGGCCGTTCGCTCGCATCATAGCGGCAGCCATAACCGTGGCAAAGGCGCCCGCTCACCACGTCGCGGGAAACATATCCCGCTCTTTTCCCTGCCGCAGGGCAATGGTAAATCCCGATATGCCTAGGGCGGCTCCCAGCGCCAGCAGGTTCCCGGCCAAGGTCCCCAAGGCCAGGCTTTCGCCGACCATGACGCCGACGCCGGCAATGGCCAGACTCATCGTGAGCCAGGTGATGCGCAACACCCGCTCCCGCAGTAGGACGCGAGCGAGGATAGCGGTGATGAAGGTCTGCGTGGTGAGAAGAAAAAGCGCATTGGCCACAGTCGTGTGCATCAAGGCGAAAATCCAGCAGACAAATGACATGGACAAGCAAAAGCCGGCCACGACCGCCATCATACCCGCAGCGCGCACAACCTGCCAACAGGCGCCGCGATAGCGCGCCAGCAAAACCAGGGTGAGGGTGAGGGTCAAAGTGAGCGAGCGATAGAATACAATCTGCCAGGCTGTGGCGTCTCCGATCAGGCGGACCACAATCCCACTGATACTCCAAAATGTGCCGGCTAGTAAAACCAGAAGGACCCCGTGAGCGCGGGCCTTCCGGTCTGTCTCCGCATCCATTGCGCCCTCCGCCAGCATAGATATGCACGACATGGTTAGTCCGAAGTTCCCCTGGCAGAATAGGCGGAGGGTTAAGTAGATCAACAGGTTGGCCCAATTCAAAAGTCCATTTA
>CBCXVS010000241.1:0-11883 GCA_965178525.1 uncultured bacterium
GGACCAAACGGGCTACGACGCCGTCTGGCTCGCCGAACACCACTTCACCACGTATAGCGTCTGCCCCTCGATCCATATGATGGGCTTACACGTGGCCTCGCGGACTCGGAACCTGCGCATCGGCACCGGTATTTCACTGGCCGCCTTTTATCACCCATTACGACTGGCCGAAGAGGTGGCGCTGCTTGATGTGCTCAGCGGCGGCAGGGTCAACTGGGGGGCTGGCCGGGGATTCGATCCCACGGAGTTCAAGGCGTTTGGCGTACCGGCGGAGGAGAGTTATACACGCTTTCGGGAGGCGGTTGAGATCGTGCTTGCCGCCTGGACCAACGATCGCCTCAACTGGTGCGGCCGCTACTGGAATTTCGACGATGTCGAGGTGTTGCCCAAGCCGCTGCAACAACCGCACCCACCCACTTGGGTCGCCGTCTCCTCACCGGACTCGCTCTGTTGGGCGGGGCAGCAAGGCTATTCGATTATGATGGGGCCCCATGCCCACTATCGCGACATGGCACAGAAGGTCGAGCGGTATCAGGAGGCCCTGCAGGCACACGGTCATGCGATCACGGGGCGCGACCTTCCCATGGCGCAACTCATCGCCGTGGCGGAGACGGATGGCGAGGCCGAGGATGTCGCCCGCCGGGGGGCGCAGTGGATGGTCGCATCGTACATGAATTCGACCCAGGCGGCTGCCGCAACCGCCTCGATCATCTCACGGCGTGGCCCGGACGGGACTCAACCCATCGATCCCATTGCGCACTACTTGGACGGCGTCGTCATATACGGGACGCCGGAGCGCGTGGTGGATGAGATCCAGTGGCGACGTGAAAGCATGTACCTCGATTACATGCTTTGCGCTCCTCTGAGCCATAACTCGTTCGTCATGTTTACCGAAAACGTGTTGCCGCGACTGCTCTGAATGCACGGTCAAGCCCCGTCAACTAACCGGGAGAAACGTCATGGATCTGGGGCTCAAGGACAAAGTCGCGTTCATCACCAGCGCCAGCCGCGGCATCGGCAAGGGGATCGCAAGGTCGCTTGCCGGAGAGGGGTGCAAGGTCGCACTCACGGCCACGCGCGCGGATCGCCTCAAAGCGGTGGCCAAAGCCATCCGGAACGATTACGGGGTCGAGGCCGCGTGGTGGGCCGGCGACTTGCTGAAGACAGAGGACGCGAATCGCGTGGTCAACGATGCAGCGGCGCATTTCGGGCGCATTGACATCCTCGTCAACAATGCGGGTGCCGCCGCCGGTGGGGTGCTGGAAACCCTGTCTGACGAGGCATGGGAGTCGGGGATGGGCCTGAAGTTCATGGGTTACGTCCGCGTCACGCGGGCTGTGCTGCCCTATATGAAGCGCCAAAAGGGCGGCCGCGTCGTCAATCTCATCGGCAATGACGGCGTGAAGCATTCTTACTGGGAGATTGTTCCCGGAGCGGCCAATGCAGCCGGCCAGAACCTCACGATTGCCCTGGCCGGCCAGTACGGCAAGGACAACATCACATTCTGCGCAGTCAATCCCGGCCCGGTGCGAACCGAACGCTGGACCGGATTGGTGCAGGCCATGGCTCGGGACATGAACCTGACGTTCGACCAAGCGGACCAGCTAGCGCCGGCAAGCATACCGCTCGGGCGCATCGCGGAGGTCGAGGAAGTGGCGGATCTGGTGACCTATCTGGCATCCCCCAAGGCCCACTTTGTCAACGGAACGATGATCGAGATCGACGGCGGCCAGATGAAACCCATCATGGATGCTAGGCGCGATCAAGTCTGAGGCGTGAGAAAGCTCTCAGCTCTCAGCTTTCAGCTCTCAGCTAGAAGACCGGAAAAAAGGCTGGCAGCTGACGGCTGAGAGCTAAATGGTCGAGGAGCCTCATGCGACGTCACAGGTTTCACCATATGACCACGTTCTGGGGCGCCCTGGTGTTGGGGCTGGGGCTTATGGTACCGTCAATTTGCTCCGACTCGCAGACCACACCGGAAGTTCCCTGTCTGCAGGCAGCGGACTTAGAACACCTCATCGCATGTATTCAGGAGTATACGCCAACGGTTGATTCGGACGGTTATCGAGCGCCCGGTAGCCCGGTGCGGCGAGACTGGCGCTCGGTCGTGCGGCAGATGCTGACCGGAGCCTGTGACAAAGCGGTTCGGTTGCCGGAGAATCTGCGCGCGAGTCATCAACTGAGCGCCTTTACGGATACCGGCAATAGACAGCGCTACTGTGTGTTGCTGGAAGTTGCCGATCACGTGCCGCCGTTTCGTCAAGTGGATCGGGGCTGGGGAACCTTCATGGTCAATCCGCATGCCACGCGTGAGCTGCACATTCAGATACCGCATCCGCAGTATGAACGGGGCACGGCCGGGCAGGGCATTGGCCTCTTCAAGGCCCTCAACGCCCGTAGCTTGCTCATGGCGGGCGCCCACCGGCATGCCAACCCTCGGCGCAACACCTGCCAGAAACGCTACCGGGAAGCCGACACAGCACACAATGACGCGACATTGTTTCATGCCGCTGCCGAAGCCCTCCATGCATTCTATGAGCAAGCGCTGCAGTCGTTCGCCGTGCTCCAATTTCATGGTATGGCCTACGATAGCTGCAAAGGGGTGGACATCTACATGACGTATGGGCAGAATGCCTCTCCCTCGGTGGGCGACCCGATCCTCGTGCTACGCGATCATTTGGCACAGCAACATTCCGGCTGGGCTGTGCGCGTTCCGGGTGAGCGGCCAACATGCAGCCTGCATGGCAGCCGCAACGTCCAGGGACGCCTCTTCAATGGCGTGCCGGCGCCGCAGGTATGCGATACGCCAGCATCGGACGTCAGCAAACGCTTTATCCATATCGAACAAGCCCCCGGCCATTACCGCGACCCCGACAACTGGGTTGCGGCTCTCGCGGCCACGTTCACGCCTTGAGACCCACAGCGAGTCTAACCTGGGGTCAGCCGAATGGTCACTCCGGCAATCGCATCCTCAGGGCCAAGTAAAAGCCCCTGACCGGTCACGCCGTTGGAAGGAAGGTTGACTACAAAAATAAATTCATCGCCGTCATCGTCCCCCGCACAACTACTGAGTGCTAGGCCGCAGCACATGATCAACACGATGATAACGAGGTAACGCCATATCGCGTGACGCGGACGCGGCCGGTAAACCATCATCCCAAAGAGCGGAAGGAGCAGCAGGGGCCACGCACCGTGTGTCGGCGGCATGCCCGGTCCCGGAACCAAGGCGGCGCTCTGCGTCCCCGCACTATTGATGTCCACGATGACGATGAGCGCCGTGGCGTTATGGGGGGGAATGATCACAGGCGGAGCCAAGCCGAATGTCACGGTTCTCGGATCCTCGAACGCCTCGACTTCTTGTGTTCCCAGGATCGGTTCCCCGGCATCGCGTATGCCATTGGCATTCTGATCCGCGATGAGCCGAATCCGCAGGCGATTCAGAAAGGATTCGTTGCCCAGGTCGTCATCGATGGTGCGATTGCTAAAACCGATGGTGACCGTATCGACAAGGACCGCTTGCGTTTCGGTGCTCAGCAGGATGTGCAAGGCCAGCAAGTCTTGCACGCTTCCAATGATATTAATCAGACCCGTGGGGTTCTGATTCCCGGCGCTAATGAGCAACGTGGGCTCTGGGCTCTGGGCCACCGTGACCGGGGAAACACGCTGCGCAGGCGCGGCAGGGAGGAATCCACAGACCGCGAGTATGTATACCATGATGGCCACTCCGATCAGGCGCTCTAAACGCATTGCGTCGTCTCCTTCCGCCATCCCGTCTCTGTTCTTTCTCATCGTATGCCGTCCATGTAGGGCAGAGCATGGCGGAAAAGTGCCGTGGTATCAAGCCCATTTCGAATGCGGAATGCGGAATGCGGAATGCGGAATGGAGGGAGAGGAAGAGAGGAGTATTTGACAGGGTTTACAGAGCGCGTGTACCATGCGAGGTCGTTGCAGTTTGGTTATGGGTGGTGAGTACAGTGGGGAGAGGAAGGAACGCGATGGCGAAAAATGGCATGAAATTGCTGGACTCGGATATGCACATTGTGGAGCCGCCGGATCTGTGGGAGCGTTATATCGATCCGGCCTTCAAAGACCGGGCGCCGAAGGGATGGCCGGGCCATGAAAATCCTTCGGTGCTGGAAATAGAAGGCCGCGTCTATCCCAAGCAGGCAGGCAGCCCGTCGCGGAATTATCAGACCATGTACGGGAAGTTATACGACCGCTACGCCCATGCCATTGCGCGTGGCTATGACGCCGTGTCGCAGTTGGAGGGCATGGATAACGAAGGCATCGACGTGGCGGTGTTGTTTCCCACCCGGGGGCTTTATGCCTTGGCCAGCGATACGCTCGATCCGGCGTTCGCCGCGGCGATTGCCCGGGCCTATAATAATTGGCTCGCGGATTTTTGCCGCACCGATCCCTCGCGGCTGCTGGGCGCGGCGATGGTGACGCCGCACAACGTCGAAGCCGCCATTGCCGAGACGCGGCGCATGGTGGAAGAGCACGGGTTCAAGGCGATTTTTATGCGGCCCAATATCGTCGGTGGCCGCAATTGGCACGATCCTGTCTATGATCCGCTCTGGGCCGAAGCCGAGCGGTTGGGGATTGCGGTTGGCTTTCATGAAGGCGGCGAGGTGGATTTGCCCCAAACCGGGACGCATTTTCCCAACGCGATGCTGAGTCATACCTGTACCCACCCGATGGCCATGATGCTGGCCCTGGTCGATATCATTGGCGGCGGCGTGTGTGAGCGGTTTCCAACGCTTCGCGTGGCGTTCCTCGAAGGCAATTGTTCCTGGGCGCCGTTCTTGTTGTGGCGGCTGGATGAGCATTATGAATGGCGTCAGGAATATGACGGCAAGCATCTGAGCATGAAGCCGAGTGACTATTTCAAGCGTCAGTGCTTTCTGTCGATCGAGTGCGATGAGGAGCCGGCCCGCTATGCCATCGAGGCGCTTGGAGAAGGCAATTTCGTCTTTTCCACGGACTTTCCGCATGCCGATTCGAAGTATCCGGAATCCGCTGACCGTTTTCTGCAGCTGCCGCTCACCGCGTCGGCTCAGCGCAAGATTATGTGGGATAATTGCGCGCAGCTCTATGCGATCGATTAGCGGCTGTGCGCCTTCCTTGCGCCCTTCCATGAAAAATCCGCGAGGGACGCGAAGAACCAAGACGCCTTCGTCCCCTTCGCGTCCTTCGCGGATCCCTTTTTCATCTATTATCGCCGCGTCAACGTCATGCGCATTCCGTGTTTGGGACGCAGCGTTACGAGTGGTTGCATCGCCACGGGATGACCGTTCTGCATGTGTCAGCAGGGGCATGCGCTTATTCGGTGTATTGATAGGCGGGATTTTTGATTTCTACCTTCGCCTTGGCGCGCAGGGCTTCGACCAGAGCCTGAATGTACGCCGACGCCAAGTCCTTGTGGATATTTTCTTTGACTCCGTCAAAGGATTGCTGCCTGCCCTCGGTGCGGTCCGTCAGGGTGATGAGGTGCCAGCCAAATTGTGTTTTGACCGGATTGCTGATGTCGCCTACCTTGAGTGCGAATGCGGCTTCCTCAAAGGGCGGCACCATCCGCCCCTTCCCAAATGTCCCGAGGCTTCCCCCTTTGGAGCCACTTGGACCGGTTGATTTTGCCCTCGCCATTTCCGCAAAGTCTTTCCCTTGCTTGAGTTCTTTGAGTACGGCTTGAGCTTCGGCCTCGGTCTGGAGCAGGATATGGCTCGCGGTGATTTGTTCGTCTTCCTTATATTCCGCTTTGTGGGCGTCATAATGCTTGCGGACGCTATCGTCCGTGATCCCGCTTTTTTCGTCCACGTATTTTTCCACCACGGAACGGGCCAAGGTGGAATTCATTTGGACCTGTAGGCATGCCTGTATCGCGGGGTCTTGATCGAGTTCTATGCGTTTACCTTCCTGCGCCAGCAGTTCCTGCAGGACCAATTCCCGCATGAACCGTCCCTTGTTCTGTTCCGCCCATTGCCGGGCTTCAGGACGGTATTGCAGCAGGAGCTGATCGAAGTGTAGCTTCGTCAGCGGTTGCCCATTGACGATGACAATCACTTCCTGCGCGGACTCGGCAGTAGGGGGCGATTGTTGCGCGATGGCAGGGGACGCGACGGTCAGGCAAAAGGCGATGAGAGCACAGCTCATGCGCGACCACGACATAATCTTCTCCTTGGTGGGATCACCACATAGACGTTGTGTCCAGGGACTGACAAGGCGCATCAAGTGCTCCGAGAACCATGTTGTCGCCCGTGGCGTGACCTTGCACGTTCTCTCCACTTCAGGCAGAATGGCTGCAGCAAGCCCATGACGGCTGGGGTGTTGAAGGACGTGGAATCACTATGTGCATACCCCTCACGCCTCACTGCGACAGCGTGAGAGGTCCCTTGTTGGGAGGCCAGGACGGATGCAATCTGTCTATCTTGATTATAATGCGACAACGCCGATTGATCCAGAGGTTGCAGCGGCCATACAGCCCTATCTCGTCGAGCATTTTGGCAACCCGTCGAGTTCTCATGTATACGGACAGCGCACCAGCCAGGCCGTGGCCACGGCCCGGCAGCAGGTTGCCGATCTGCTGCAATGTCACCCGGATGAGGTGATTTTTACGAGTGGCGGGAGTGAATCGAATAATTACGCGATCAAAGGCGCGGCTTTTGCGCATCGCGCTCGCGGCCATCATATCATCACGACTACGATCGAGCATCCTGCCGTCATCGAGGTCTGCAAATACCTGGAGACGCACGGCTTCACCATCTCTTACATCTCGGTAGATGCAGAGGGCGCCGTTGATCTGCACGCGTTGGCGCAGGCCATACGTCCTGAGACGATTCTCATCACAGTGATGCATGCCAACAACGAGGTCGGTACCATTCAGCCCATTGCCGACATCGCCCGCCTCGCGAGACCACGCGGGATTCTCGTGCATACAGACGCCGCCCAATCCGTCGGCAAAATCCCCGTTCAGGTCGGGGTTCTTGGCGTCGATTTACTGACCATCGCCGGTCACAAAGTGTATGCGCCGAAAGGGGTAGGGACGCTCTACAAGCGTCGTGGCGTCACCCTGGAAAAGCTGATCCATGGGGCCGACCATGAGCACCATCATCGATCTGGCACGGAGAATACCTTGGGCATTGTCGGGCTCGGCAAAGCCTGTGAGATAGCACGGCGCGATCTCACGCCTCATATGGCCCATATGCAACAGATGCGGGACCGTTTAGCGCAGGGGCTGCGGCAGTTGGACGGGGTGAAGGTGAATGGGCATCCTGTGCACCGGTTGCCGAACACGCTGAGTGCGAGTTTTGCGCATATTGAAGCCAATCAACTGCTCGCGGCCATGGAAGGCGTGGCCGCATCGAGTGGCGCGGCCTGTCATGCGGGAGATGTCGAGGTGTCAGCCGTCCTCGCCGCCATGCGCGTGCCCTTGGAATACGCGATGGGAACGCTGCGCTTTTCGACCGGACGTATGACCACGGAAGCCGAGATCGATCGTGCTCTGGCGATTGTCGTGGAAGCGGTGCGTCGTCTGAAGCCGGCGACGGCGTCAGCGGATTGAGAGACGGGATCATCCTGAACGAGGCCCCCCTTTGCCAAAGGGGGGCCAGATCAGGGACGTGTCGGCATTAAGTACTGAGACAAAATTAAATTTATATCTTTCCTCTGGAGAAATATATCAAGGTAATGATGCTCAGGCACTTAAGACGACGCAACAGCCGCCATACTCGCCTCCAGCTCGGCGACATCCGCCTGTGCGGCGATGGCTTGCAGTTCCTCACCCGTCATGGTTTCCTGCTGTAACAGGAATGCTGCGGCCTGGCGCAACACACCAAGACGTGTCTCCAGGATGAGATGGACCCGGTCATACTGCTCGTCGACGAGCCGGCGCACCTCACAATCGATCTCGTGCGCCGTCTGCTCGCTGTAATCCCCCGGCGCCTGCGGCTGGCCGCTCTGCAGGAACTGCATACGGTTCTCCCGGTCAAAGCTCACCTGACCAAACCTCGGACTCATGCCATAAGCCTTCACCATGCTCTTGGCAATATCCGTCGCCTTGAGCAGGTCATCCTGCGCGCCGGTGGAGACTTCATCGTAAATCAGCTCTTCGGCGACGCGGCCACCTAACAGCACCGCAATGCGATTTTCCAACTCCGATTGGGTCATCAGAAAGCGGTCTTCCGTTGGCAGCTGCAAGGTGTACCCCAGGGCCGCAACCCCACGGGGAATAATGGAAATTTTTTGCACCGTGTCGGAGCCTGGCAAGGCCAGTGCGGTCAACGCATGGCCGACCTCATGATGCGCCACGCGCTCTTTTTCCGCCGGGTTTAGGACGCGGTTTTTCTTTTCCAATCCGGCGATGACCCGTTCCACCGCTTCCTGCAGCTCGGCCAGTCCGACCGCCTCTTTGCCGAGACGCACGGCCAGGAGCGCCGCCTCATTCACGATATTCGCCAGATCCGCGCCAGCGAAGCCCGGTGTCATGGCGGCCACAACCTCCAGGTCGGCATCAGATGCCAGAGGCACCTCACGGGCGTAAATCCCGAGGATCGCCAGCCGCCCCGCCTTGTCCGGCCGATCCACGACCACGTGCCGATCAAAGCGGCCGGCGCGCAACAGCGCCGGATCCAGAATTTCCGGCCGATTCGTCGCGGCCATCAGGATCACGCCCGCACGCGGATCGAAACCATCCATTTCAACCAGCAATTGGTTCAGCGTCTGCTCTCGTTCATCATGCCCCATGGCGTTCATGCCTCGCGCCTTGCCGAGGGCATCTAGCTCATCAATAAAAATAATGCACGGTGCCTTTTCCTTCGCTTGCTCGAACAGATCCCGCACCCGTGCCGCCCCGACGCCGACGAACATCTCGACGAATTCGGAGCCACTAATGGAGAAAAAGGGCACGCCCGCTTCCCCGGCAACGGCTCTGGCGAGCAACGTCTTGCCAGTCCCGGGCGGGCCGACCAGTAAAATCCCCTTGGGAATTTTCCCCCCGAGGCGATGGAATTTCTCCGGCGTCTTCAGGAAGGCCACGACTTCCTGCAGTTCATCCTTGGCCTCATCCACCCCCGCGGCATCGTCAAAGGTGACCTGGACATCCTTGTCCATATAGATCTTCGCTTTGTTCTTGCCAATGGCCATAAAGCCCCCACCCAGGCCGCCTTTCTGAGCAAAGCGCCGCATCAGAAACATCCACAGAGCGGCAAAGAGCAGCACCGGCGCCACCCACGAGAGCAGATCGCGCAAGAAGGTGTTTTCGATCTCCCCGGCAAAGCGGACCTCGTGCTGCGCTAGCGTGTCGGCCAGATCCTTATCCACCCGCACCGTGACGAAGTAGGACGGCTGGCCTTCCTGTGGTTCTCTCAATTTACCCTGGATGCGATCCTCCCCAATCCGGACTGCTTCCACACGATTCTCTGCCAGGTACGTCTGGAACTGGCTATAAGGAATCTGCTCGACCCGGACCGCCTGGCTAAACATCGTTTGCAACACCAGAATGCCAAACAGCGCCAGCAAGGCATACCCGATATTGAACTTAGTTTGCGTCTGCATGATCCTTGTCCTTTATGTTACCTGGCCACTTCCAAGCCGAAGCCGCCAGTTATTTGCCGTTATTCCGCATTCCGCATTCCGCATTCCGCATTTGCATTAGGCCATTGCCTGCAAGCGCGCGATGCGGTCTTGCGTCGCCGGATGAGTGCTGAACAAGCTGGCCCATCCCCCGCCGGCGAACGGATTGACAATGAAGAGGTGCGCCGTCGCCGGGGAACCGGCATGCATGGGCACGTGCTGCTTCCAGTTTTCCAGTTTCATAAGCGCCCGTGCCAGGGCCAGCGGATTTCGCGTCAGTTTCGCGCCACCCTCATCCGCCATGAACTCACGGGAACGCGAGATCGCCGTCTGAACGAGCGAGGCCGCGATGGGGGCCACCAAAATCCCCAACAACCCGGCGATGGGGCTGACTCCATCCTCGTCGTCATCCCCGAAGCCGCCACCGAACAGGCTGCTCCACATGGCCATATTGGCGAGCATACTCAGCGCGCCGGCCAAAGAGGCGGCGACGGTCATGATGAGGGTATCGCGATGGCGGATATGAGAGAGTTCATGGGCAATGACCCCCGCCAGCTCGTCCCGCTCAAGCATACGCACCAGGCCCAAAGTGATGGCCACTGCGGCGTGTTCCGGGTTGCGTCCCGTGGCGAAGGCATTGGGCGCCTCTTCGGGAATCACGTAGACGCGAGGCATCGGCATGCGGGCGCGATGGGCCAGCTCTTGCACGATGCGCCACAGTTCCGGCGCCTCTGCCGCACTGATTTCCTGGGCGCCATACATGCGCAGGACAATTTTATCCGACCACCAGTAGGCCCCAAAGTTCATCACGCCGGCGCATATCAGGGCCAGCATCAAACCGCCCTGCCCGCCTAAAGCCTGACCGATCCAGAGCAGGAGCGCGGTCAGAGTTGCTAGCAGCATGACACTTTTCATGCGGTTCATATGTGTGAATCCTTTGCTATAGAGATAGGTTAGGTGAGGTGGGGACGCGGTCGCACGTTCCACTTGCCTATCTAACAGGCAAAAGCTATGCCAAATTTCCTGGGCTTGATTTGCAAGGCGTTCAGGGATTTTTTTGTGAGGTAAGATGTGATGCAACGGCCGCTAGCACGGGGTGCGACGTCGCACGCGACGCATCAGAAGCGTCCGGAACCCGGGCCGCGGCAGAGGCGCTGAGGCGTGGTACAAGCTTCATTCCTCATGCTGCCCCATATAATCATCACGTAACCACCATTTCTTATGTGGATATTTTATAGTATAATAAGCGTCCTTGGCCACGGCATCGTCACAATGCACTCATCATACGGCTTTGCTCTAACGTAACATGACTTGGTTTTTGGTCAATAAAATAGATAATCGTCTATCACGGCAGAAGGGGAGGCAAGGTACCGTGTCAGCCCTCGTGTCTTGAGTGCACTGACAGCACGTGTGTTGAGACGCACCGGGAGCTGGTCGTACACATCTTCTAGGGGCGTATAGCCATAGCTGATGTAGGTGTAATAGGACTGAAACAAAGGAGACCTGTATGAGGCGCAATGTGCATCAGTCGAACCGTAACTTTCTGACGCGTCGCGTGGTTTTAACGGCAGTGTTGGCTATTGCTATGCCGTTTGTGATTCTCGCCTGTTCGCAACAGCCCGAGAAATCGTCCCCCGCCACGGATAAAGTGTCTGACACCGCGACACCCGCCATAGGAGGCGCTGCCATGAAAGCCTATAAAGATCCCGAAACCGGTAAACTTGGTGCGCCGCCGGAGACTGCCAGCACGCCGGAGCCCTCCGAGGCCATCAAGAACATGACTAGCACCTCCTCGGAAGGCTTGGAGGAAAAGCCGGCGCCAAGTGGGGGCACGATGGTTGATCTCAAAGGCCGTTTTCAGTCGCATGAGAACGCCAAGAAGGATCCCGGCAAAGCATCGAAACCGGCTAGCGGTTCGACAGGCGCTTCAAATCGGAAAGCCTACAAAGATCCGGTTACGGGGAAACTCGGCGCGCCGCCGGATACCGCCAGCATCTCGGAGTCCTCGGAGGCGATGCAAAGCGCGACCAGTACGTCTTCGGAAGGTTTGGAAGAAGAACCGGCTCCAGGTGGGGGCACGATGGTCGATCTCAAAGGTCGTTTCGGTTCCTCTATAACCGCCACGAAGGACAAAAGCGGCAAGATCACGAAATCACACACGCCGAACTCGCAACACAACTAACTTTTTATTCCAGTGGCGACATGAAAATAAGGAGCACGATTGCTATGTCTATCTGGAATGGCCTTAAGTGAAGCTCTAACTGCATGTCGTGTCAACGGTTGACGCAACACATGAGGGGGTTTTGTCATGAG